>JBAWVO010000317.1:0-7384 GCA_037147235.1 Planctomycetota bacterium
GAAATTGAAGAAGGCGGGCGGCCCTTGCGAACCGCCCGCTGTGGAGGTTATTCCGGTTAGTTACTGGGGCCGTGGCTGGCTGCCTCCGCCTGTTGCATCCGTTTGCCCATCTCGGCTTTCACGGCGTCCAGGTTGAAGCTCGCGCCCCGCTGCATCGGCGGGTATTCGAGGAAGGTCTGGAGTTCCTTGCCTACCACCTCCTGAACGAACACAAATCGCCAGAATTGGAACTTGAACCAATCGAAGTATTGCTGTGCTCCATCTTTCGTACCGTTGTTCGGCCAGCCCATGCGTTCAAACGGATCCAGACGCAAGTTGGTGATGTAGGGCACGTCGGGATGGGTCTTGTCACCAAGCCAGCCATTGGGCTGGTCGATGAAGCGAAACTTGAAATCGTCAATGCGGACTGCGCCGACGGTGCTTTCGCCGAGGTAGAAGATTTCGTGGCGATTAGACTTCCCCTTGCCGGTGATCAAGGCCATCTGGTTATAGCCGTCCAGGTGATTCTTGTAAGTCCGGTCGCCCAGTTTCACGCCCTTGAGCAGATCGTCGGTGATCGTGGTATTACCGGCGGCGGCTAGGAAGGTGGGGAACCAGTCTAAACCGGACATGAGACCATTCTGCACGGTGTCGGTCGGGACTTTGCCGGGCCAACGCAAGATGCATGGAACGCGGAAACCGCCTTCCATGACCGTCCCCTTGCACTGTGCGAAGGGCGTCGTTCCGCCATCGGGCCAGGTGAAGCTTTCGGTGCCGTTGTCGGTAGTGAAGACGACGATAGTGTTGTCCTCCTCGCCCATGTCCTTGATCTTCTGTAGCACGATGCCGACGTCGTCATCGAGTTGAGCCATGCCGGCTTCCTGTTCCGACCAGCCATTCTCCGAGTTGCGCATCGCCTGATATTTCGGCGAGAGGTGCGTGACGATGTGCATGCGTGTCGGGTTGAGCCAGACAAAGAACGGCTTGCCGTCCTTCTTGGCCTTGTCCATGAAATTGATCGCCAAGTCGCGGATTTCATCGTCCACGGTTTCCATCCGCTTGGGATAGAGCGTACCGGCGTCCTCGATCTTCTGCTTGCCGATCTTGCCCCAACGCGGCATTTCAGTCGCGTCTTCCTTATCCGTGGCCCAGCTATGGACCATGTTCCGCGGGCCGACCTTGTCGAGCAGGTTCTGCGGGTAGTTTGGATGCGCCGGGTCTTCCATGGCATCGAGGTGATAGAGGTAGCCGAAGAACTCGTCGAAACCGTGAACGGTGGGCAGGAACTCATTGCGATCGCCGAGGTGGTTCTTGCCGAACTGACCGGTGGCGTAGCCTTGCACTTTGAGCGCGGTGGCAATCGTGCAAGCCTCTGCTGGGAGGCCGGTCTTGGCACCCGCCTGGCCGACCGTGGTCATGCCCGTGCGGATGGGGAGTTGACCGGTGATGAAGTTCGCGCGACCGGCCGTACAACTTGCCTCTGCGTAGTAATCGGTGAACATCATGCCGCCTTTGGCGAGCTTGTCGAGGTTCGGCGTCCGTCCGGCCATAAGGCCGCGATGGTAGGCACCGATGTTCCACATGCCAATATCGTCGCCCATGATAAAGACGATGTTGGGCTTCTTACCGCTGGCGACGGCTGACCCGACCACCGGGTCCGCGTCGTCGGCCTTGGCAATCTGGTTGGCGGGAGGAAGCGAGGTAGTCGCTGCCGTAGTCGCCGCTGGGCTGGCGGTCGTTTGCGCACCGCTGGGGTTTGAACTGCTCTTGGCGTCGCCACCGCCCGATTTGGCCATCTGCGACGAACAGGCAAGGATGCCGCCGATCGCCGACAGGGCGAGGCACGCGGCCAATGTAGTCTTGAGTCTTAGCATGAGATCTTCCTAATGTTGGAGTTGAATACTTAAGTACTTAATGCACTGCCGAAAACATCACAAATCGAACTACTTGTTGTCAGCCGCCTGGGCACGTCCTTCCTCGAGTTTCTTAATGTCCTCGGGGGAGAGCTTGGGCCGATCGACCTTGATCACGAGCTTATTGAGCTCAGCGGTCAGTTTGAAGGGCATCTGGTAGTCGTGGTCGTCCACTCCGGTGAGCGTGTCCGAGCCGATATCGAATGATTCGTCGAACTGGAGGATGATTGGGATGGTGTGCTCCATCTTCTGGGTGGCGACTTCATTACCATCCACCTTAAGAACGCCGGTACCGCCGCGACCGATGCCGCTGACGCTGTTAAAGGCCAAGGTGCCGAAGCCCAGTCCGTCGTACTTGAAATCGAACACCAGCGTGTGTTTGCCCGGCGCGAGTGCTTCGTGGCCTTCCCACCGCACGCGATTGAGGTCGAATAAGTTCCACGTGAACACCGGCTTGCCCTTGAGCAGGTAGAAGCCGTAGCCGGCGAAACGGCCACCGCAAGTCACGATCATGCCCTCGGCCCCGCCTTTCGGGACGGTGATGTCGGCCGTGATCGTGTACGATGTGTTCAGCAGCGAAGGCGAATCGCCCAGCGGCAGGCCGGTCATCGGCTTCGTGTACACGAACTCGCTCCTCCCCGCAGTGAGGTTGGGCCGCGGTTGCACGACGCGGGTGGCCACGGAACCGTCCAGCGGCAACACCTGGTACTTCATGGCCTCTTGCAGGAAGAGACCTTTCATCTCCTTGACCTTTTCGGGATATTGGGCCGCCACATCGTGCGACTGCGTCCAGTCCTTAGCCAGATCAAAGAGTTCCCAAGTACAGTTGTTGAGCGGGTCCGGGTTGCTGGCCCCGGCGAGGTTCCATGGAACGCGGGTAACCTTCGTGGAGGCGATCCAACCCTCGTGGTAAATCGCATGGTCGCCAAACATCTCGAAGTATTGCGTCTTGTGGCGCGAGGGTGCTTTGGCGTTCGCGGCGTCGAAGGTGTAGGCGAAGCTGGTGCCCTCGATGGGCGACTGTTTGATGCCGTCCACCATCTCGGGCTGAGCAATACCGGTGGCTTCGAGGATGGTCGGCACCACATCGATCACGTGGTGGAACTGGTTCCGGATGCCGCCGGCATCTTTAATGTGGCCGGGCCACGAAACGCACATGCCCTGCCGCGTGCCGCCGAAGTGTGATGCGATCTGCTTGGTCCAACTGAACGGCGTATCGAACGCCCAGGTCCACGGTATGGCCATGTGGTTGTAGGTGCGGTCGGTGCCCCAGACGTCGTAGAATTTCATCGCCGCCTCGATCGGCAGATTGACACCGTTGAGCGAGGCGATTTCATTAGGGGTGCCGTGGAGCGTGCCTTCCGCGCTAGAACCGTTGTCGCCGCTGATGTAGATAATGAGCGTGTCGTCGAGCTTGCCCATGTCCTCAATGGCTTGGATCACGCGGCCGATCTCATGGTCTGCATAGGCCAAGTAGGCGGCATAAACCTCAACCTCGCGGATATAGAGTTTCTTCTCTTCCGCGGACAGCGCGTCCCATTCCGGAAGCAAGTCCTTGGGCCAGGGCGTCATTTGGGCGTCCTGTGGAATCACGCCCAGTTTTTTCTGGTTGGCGTAGATCGTGTCGCGGAGTTTGTTCCAGCCATCATCGAACAAGTGCATCTCGTGGATCTTGTCGACCCACTCCTTGGTCGGATGATGCGGTGCATGGGTGGCACCAGGGACATAGTAGCAGAAGAAAGGCTTGCTCGGGTCGATCTGGTTGAGTTCGTTGAGCCTGCCGATGGCATCGTCTCCCATCGCAGTGATCAGGTTCCAGCCTTGTTTCCCTTCAAAGGGATAGATCTGCGTTGTGTTCCTGAAGAGGTTCGGCTGCCATTGGTTGGTGTCGCCGCCCATGAACCCGTAGAAGTAGTCGAAGCCCATGCCGACGGGCCACTGGTCGAACGGACCGGCCTGGCTGCACTGGAAGGTGGGGGTATTGTGGTTCTTGCCAAACCAACTGGTGGCGTAGCCGTTATCCTTGAGGATGCGGCCGACGGTGGCCTTGTCCTTGGCGATCAGGCTATTGTAGCCCGGAAATCCGGTCGCCTGCTCGGAGACTACGCCGAAGCCGGCGGAGTGATGGTTGCGGCCGGTAATCAATGCCGCACGGGTTGGCGAGCAGAGCGCGGTCGAGTGCATGCATGTGTACCGCAGGCCGCCCTTGGCGACACGGTCGAGCGCGGGGGTCGGGACGACCCCGCCGAAAGTGCTTGGCGCGCCGAAGCCGACATCGTCCGTCATGATGAGCAGGATGTTCGGTGCTTGTTTCGGCGGCACAATGCGAGGTGCCCACCAGGCTTTCGACTGAAGCGCGTTGTCCTTAATCACGCCGCCAAATTTCGGGTCGGGTGCGGGCAACTGCTTGCCCCCGATCGTGGTCGTGGCACCGGGCGAACCCAACTCGCCGGTCGTTTGGATTTGAGCCGGTGCGGAAGACTCAGCCGTCGGCGGTGCCGCGTCAGCTTTGGCAAGCTCCTTGGTGGACGGAGCCGGGGCGGTTGCCGCCAGACTGGCAGCCTTTTGAGCTTCGCTGGGGCTGGAACTGGTTTTGGTCGCCGCTGGGTTGGCGGTCGTTTGTGCCCCGCTGGGGTTTGAACTGCTCTTGGCGTCGCCGCCACCTGATTTGGCCAAATGCGACGAACAGGCAAGGATGCCGCCGATCGCCGATACGGCGAGGCATGCAGCTATAGTGCTTTTGAGTCTTAGCATGAGATCTTCCTAATGTTGGAGTCGAATACTTAAGTAACTTAATGCACTTAGGAAACTAAACAACACCTACCTGGGTCCGCCCTCCTCACGGACACGCCAAGGAGCGAAATGACGTAATTGCCATAATTATTGCGCCAGAAGTGAAAAAGGCAAGCCAATTGGGGAAATGGTTATCCACTTGACTCAAGATGAGGCCACTTCAGCGGCCTTTCCGCGCAGCGGTTGTTAATAGGTGGCGGATCGGCAAACCGGTGTCAAAGCTTGCCGATTTTAACGCATCTCGGGGCTGAGCGGCGGCAAACACGGACTTTGCGGTATAGTCGGGTGAATCTCTATTTCCCAGAGAACCGATACCACTGAAAGGGAATTCCATCCGAATCGCAAACATCACTCGAGAGAGTTTTTATACCATGCGAACTATCCTTCGTGCTGTTGGTCTAATCGTTGTAATCTCTGTAATGGCATACACCCATTCCGCGAGTGGTCAGGGGTACGGCACGGATCTTCAGAACATCATGGGACCAGCCTCGGGCGGCATGGCCGGCGTGAGCATTGCTCGGCCGCAGGACGTGCCTTCGGCCATCTTCGGCAACCCGGCGACGCTGGCCCAATTTGAAGGAACCCAGTTCACCATGGGCGGCGGTTGGATTGAAGGCTATCCAACCGTCACCAATGACGGCAGTCTCAACCAGCAATCGCCGGGCACGCCGTTCAGTGCCACATCGCGGACACAGGGATCCGCGGCCACCGAGATCGGCTTGGCCCAGGATCTGCGGTCGATTGGGCTGGCCGGCACGATGGGCATGGGGATCGCCGGTCTGAGCGGTGTCGGGGCCGAATATCGCGGCAGGGTGCCGGAAAGCTCCGACCCCCGCTTCTTCAACAACCTCAACGACGAGAGCAGTTCCTTACTCGTATTAGGCATCAATATGGGGGCTGGCTTTCAGGTGACTGATCGACTTGCCTTTGGGGCGACCATGACGCTCGGGAGTGGGTTCGAGCAACTGGGATTCATCGGCCCGGTCGTCAGTTCCGCCATGGTCAACGCTTACGCCCTGCGGGGAACCTTTGGCGTCAATTACGAGCTAAACGAGTGCAACACGCTGGGCTTTTACTACCAGTCGCCGTTGGCGTTCAATTTTCCCAATGCCATTCGCGTGGGATCGAACTACCAGGATCTCCGCGTTACTCAGCCAACGACTTTCGGACTTGGCATCGCCAACCGCAGCCTGATGGACGGCAACCTACTCATTGGCGCGGACGTCTATTACAAGTTATGGGAAGACGCCGCTCTCTACCAGGACGTATTTGTGAATCAATGGGCCTTCGCCATTGGAACGCAGCTCACCCGCGATAAGATGAAGTACCGGCTGGGATATTCCTGGAACAGCAATCCCACGAACCACAATGTGGGAACCAGCTTCGGCGGCATTGGGGGCCTCACGACCGACCAGATTCAGTTCTATCAGGCATCCATTCTTCCCTTCGTCAATCAGAACCGCATCACCGCCGGCGTCGGGCGGCAGGATGTGCTGTTCCGCGGGCTTGATCTCGATCTATTTGCCGGCGGGCTGCTCCGGGCGAGCGACACCTTCGGCGATCACAACAGCGCATCGCTGGCTATCTACTACCTCGGGCTGGGCATGACATGGCGGTTCGATGCATCAAAGCCGTCGGTCGATGCAGAGAAATAACAGTAGGCTCAAAGCCTACGCTATAATCCATTTCCGGTCGAGCATGAGTGAGGAGAACCATGCCGGATTCCGAGCGAAAAGATCGGTGCGCAGTCTCCTCGGCTCTGGAGAACGTCCGTGGCATGGTGGCACTGTGCCAAGAGAGTTGCCGGCGAATTATGGAGACCGCCGCGAGGCCGATTCGTTCGGTGGGAGTGGTGGGCGCAGGGATTATGGGCACGGCGATTGCGATCGAACATGCCGCGCATTCGATCCCCGTCGTTCTGGTGGACAAGAGCCAAGAAGCCCTGGATCGCGCTGCGGGGACCGCAGCGAGTGCGTTGGAGGCGGCCCAACCGTGTGGGGGACGCGTCTCGCCGCGGAAGCCAATTACTTATACACGGGACGCCGCCGGTCTCGGCAACTGTGACCTCGTGCTGGAATCGATCGTCGAGAAGCGGCCAGCTAAACAGGCTCTCTACTCCTGTATCAAACCACATCTGGCTGACCGTGCGATCCTGGCCACGAACACCAGCACGATTCCCATCGCGCGTTTGGCAGCGGGCTTGGCCGATCCTGGCCGATTCTGCGGATTGCATTTTTGCCATCCGGTCCGGCTGCGTCCGTTGGTCGAGGTGATTCCTGGTCCGGCGACAAGCCCAGAAACCGTGGCAACGGTCGTGGCATCCGCCATCGCACTTGGAAAACTGCCCCTAGTTGTTGCCGATGGTCCCGGCTTTGTCGTAAATCGCCTGCTACTGACCTATCTCAATGAGGCCCTGATATTGGTCACTGCGGGAGTGCCGATTCAGCAAATTGACGCCGCCATGATCGAGTTCGGGATGCCCCTTGGACCGCTGGAACTTCTTGACGAGATCGGCCTGGATACCGCTCTTCAGAGTGGTATCGTGCTAGCCGAGATTTTCGGTGAGCGGTCTCGTGGAAGTGAGCTTTTGGTGAGGCTTGTGAAGGCGGAACAGCTCGGAATGAAGGCGAGGGCCGGCTTCTATACTGAAGTTCCCGCCCTGTTTTTAACCCTGAACCTCGCGCAACTGCCCGGAATCA
>JBAWVO010000318.1:0-7373 GCA_037147235.1 Planctomycetota bacterium
ACAGGTGCGCTCTTGCACTGCTCCACGGCCAATCGGCGGCGTCGGGCACCAAACCTGCGCACCGACACAACTAGTCTTGCTAACCTTGGCATTTTGGGAATCTATCGAATCTACCCCAAAGTGTTAATATCGGTTCGTGTCCCCGAACCGTCTATGAGAGGGAGGAAATGGTTTTGGCCACGGATGAAACACGGACAAACACGGATAAAAGGAGAAGTGATAAACAATCCGTGTTTCATCCGTGTTTCATCCGTGGCTATAAATAAGCGAGAGTGAGAAAATAGTAGGGAACCTAATGATTGCTCGGTCACGTAGCCCCGCCTTGCTGTTAAATTCACCGGCATTTCGTTCTCATAGACCCAAGCCCACTGCAAATCGAAGCCTTCCGCCTCCTCCAACAAGAGTTGTAGTCAGAAACAGGAAATTCCAAAATACCGAAAGCCAGATGCCGCAAGACGTTATGCCCTAACCAGGCCCAGAACTTCAGGCTAATCGCTGGCATCCCCGGGATGGTAAAAAACGTGTTCGGCGAGGGTCTCCTGACCCCGCCGAAACGTCGGACCGAAGGTCTCCTAGTGAAAGAGAGACCTTCGGTCGGGGGCGTGGCTCGGTCGGAGACCGGCCACAGCAGTGTCGGAGACCGGCCACAAAAGTGGAAATGAAACAGAGGGAACGCCCCAGTGGGCGTTCCCTCCTGTCCGTAGCTCAGATGAACTTCCCGGTGAACGACGTCAATGCCTTCATGTAATTCCCGCGCTCGAAGGCGGCGTGGTCGGCGCAGTTCTGTTGGCTCATGCTGCCCTTGAGCTGCTCGACCGATTCGTACTCCTTCTCCTCCATCCACTCACGCAACCCGCTGAGGATTTTAGAGATCTGGCTGGAGCCTTCTTCATACACGGTCGAAACGACCATGCCGACGTCGGCCCCGGCCAGCAAGGCTTTGATCAGGCCCGCGGCGTCGTGCAAGCCGCTGGTCAGGGCTAGCGATGCCTTCAACTGCCCGCGCAGGATGGCGATCCAGCGGAGCGGCAGCAGCATCTCAAACGGCGTGCTGAGCACGAGCTTAGGTTTCGGCTCGAGCTCCTCCAGATCGAAGTCGGGCTGTAGGAAGCGGTTAAAGAGCACGAGGCCGTCTGCCCCGGCATCGACCAACCGCTTGGCCATATTGCCCATCGAACTGAAGTAGGGTCCAACCTTCACGGCCAGCGGAATCGAGACCGATTGCTTCACCGCGGCCACAAGATCGACATAACGGGCCTCGACGTCGCTGCCGGTCATAGTCAGATCGGTGGCAATGAAGTAGATGTTCAACTCCAGGGCATCGGCCCCGGCGTCCTGCATCATCTTCGCATAGCGGACCCAACCGCCCTTGCTCGTGCCGTTGAGACTGGCGATGATCGGAATTTTCACCGCCTTCTTGGCCTTGGAGATGGCCTCAAGGTAGCTCTCCGGACCGACGTGATAGTCGTCTTCCTCGGGGAAGTACGACAGGGCCTCGGCAAAGCTGTCGGTACCGAATTCGTGCAGCTTGGTCAGTTCGAGGCTGTCGTGCTCGATCTGCTCCTCAAAGAGCGATGGGAAAACGGCCGCGGCCGCGCCCTTCTCTTCGAGTGTGATGAGCGAATCGAGCTTCTGGGTCATCGGGCTGGCGGCAATCACCAGCGGGTTCTTCAGTTTCAAACCGAGATAGGTTGTGGATAGATCTACGCTCATGCTTTCACCTCGTTTGCAGCTTGGGTTGCAGCGACCGCACCGTCTGGGCCGTTGCCGGCGAGACGCTCCACGCCGGCTAATTGCTCGTAAAGGTGCCAGCGTGCGTTAATATCGTCCTGGGCCTGGTGGAACAATCGGGCAGCAACCTCCGGCTTGGAACGCGTAAGAATGTTGAAACGCGCTTCCTTCATGGCGAACTCTTTGTAGTCGCCCGTCGGCTTCTTGCTGTCCAAATGGAACGGATGGGCTTCGTCGCGCGGGTCGAAGTGGTACAACGGCCAGTAACCGCAGTTCACCGCTTCCTTCTGCAACTGCATGCCCGTGGTCATGTTGATGCCCCAGCTAATGCAGTGGCTGAAGGCGATAATCAGCGACGTGCCGCGATACGACTCGGCCTCGCGGATGACTTTCAAGGCGTGGGCCGGGTTGGCGCCCATGGCGATCTGGCCGACGTAGACGTTGCCATAGGCCATGGCGATCATGCCCAGATCCTTTTTACGTCCAGGTTTGCCCGCCGCGGCAAACTTGGCCACTGCGCCGCGGGGAGTCGACTTCGAGGCTTGGCCGCCCGTGTTGGAGTAAACCTCCGTATCGAGCACTAGGATGTTGACGTCGCGGCTAGAGGCGAACACGTGGTCCAACCCGCCGAAACCGATGTCGTAGGCCCAGCCGTCGCCGCCAAAGCTCCAGACGCTGCGACGGATCAGGTAATCGGCCGAGGCCGTCAGATCCTTCGCATCGCGGCTGCCGATGGCTGCCAACCGCTGCTTGAGCGTCGCCACCAGCGAACGCTGCAAGGCGATCTCGGCGTCGGTCTCCTGCTTGTTTTCCAGGAGGGCCTTGACGATTTCGTCGCCCAACGGACCGCTGAGTTTGCCCAGCAGCGCATGACAGTACTGCAATTGTTGGTCGATTCCCAAACGGAAACCCATTCCGAACTCGGCGTTGTCTTCAAACAGCGAATTTGCCCAGGCGGGTCCCTTGCCCTCCGCATTCTTCGTGTACGGCGTACAAGGCAAGTTGCCGCCGTAAATCGACGAGCATCCCGTGGCATTACCGATCAACATCCGATCGCCGAACAACTGCGTGATGAGCTTCACGTAAGGCGTTTCGCCGCAACCGGCGCACGCCCCGGAAAATTCAAACAGCGGCAGCAGGAACTGCGATCCCTTGACCGTTTCGAGTTTGACGTTCGAGCGATCGACGTCGGGGATGGTGAGGAAGAAGTCCCAGCCGGCCCGCTCGTGATCAAGGTGCGGGGTCTTCGGTTCCATGTCGATCGCTTTGTGCTTGACCTGCGTCTTGTCTTTGGCAGGGCAAACATCGACGCACAGGCCGCAGCCAGTGCAATCGTCGGGAGCGACTTGGATGACGAACTTCCAGCCCGGGTATTCCTTCATCTTGTAGTCGGTCGCCTTGAAGCCCGCGGGAGCCTTTTCCAAAAGCGACGGCTCGAAAACCTTCATCCGGATGGCTGCGTGTGGGCAGCCTAGCGAGCAAAGCCCGCACTGGATGCAGATCTTCTCGTCCCAGATGGGAATGTCCTGGGCGATCGAACGCTTCTCGTACTGCGTGGTGCCCGTGGGGAACGTGCCATCGACCGGCATCGCGCTCACCGGCAGTTCGTCGCCACGGTTGGCGATCATCATGCCCAGCACGTCCTTGACAAACGCTGGGGCATGAGCGGGAACGGGCGGCAGTATATGGAAATTCGAGCTGACCGAGGCCGGCACTTTGACTTCGCGCAGGCCGGCCAGGGCCATGTCGATGGCGGCGTTGTTGCGGTCAACAATCGCACCGCCACCCTTCTTGCCGTAAATGGCCTTGACTTGGTCCTTGATGTGGCCGATCGCCTCTTCCGGAGGAATGACGTTGGCCAGCTTGAAGAAGCAGGTCTGCATCACCGTGTTGATGCGGCCGCCCAAGTCGGCCTCGCGGGCCACATTGAAGGCGTCAACCACGTAGAACTTCAGCTTCTTCCCGACAATCTGCTCCTGCACTTCGCAGGGTAGATGGTCCCATACTTCGTCCGGGCCGTGGGGGCTGTTCAGCAGGAACGTCGCCCCAGGCATTGCCATCGAAAGCATGTCGATGCGCTCGGTGAAGTGGAACTGGTGACAGGCCACAAAATTCGCCTTATGCACAAGGTAGGAACCCTTGATCGGCCGCGGGCTGAAGCGAACGTGCGACGTGGTGACCGAACCGGCCTTCCGCGAGTCGTAGACGAAGTAACCCTGCGAGTACATCGAGGTGTTCTCGCCGATGATCTTCACCGAACTGCGGTTGGCACTCACGGTGCCGTCGCTGCCGAGGCCGAAGAACACGGCCCGAGTCACGTCTTCGCCTTCGGTCGAGAAGTTGTCGTCCGAATCGAGGCTCAAGAAGGTCACGTCGTCCTTGATGCCGACGATGAACCGCTGCTTCGGCTGGGCCTTCGACAACTCGTCGTAAACTGCCGCCACATGGGCTGGCGTGAATTCCTTGGACGAAAGTCCATAACGGCCGCCGATGATCTTCGGCAGCGGACCGTCCCAGCTTTCGGCGATTGCGGTGACCACGTCCTGATAGAGCGGCTCGCCGTTGGAGCCGGGCTCTTTGGTGCGATCAAGCACCGCGATCTTCTTGACGCTCTTGGGAATCGCCGCCAACAGGGCGGTCTTGTCCAAGGGACGGAACAGGTGTACCTTGACCAAGCCGATCTTCTCGCCATGGGCGGTAAGGTGGTCGATCGTCTCCTCGATCACGCCGGTGCCGGAACCCATGCAGACGATCACACGGTCGGCGTCGGGTGCGCCGACGTAGTCGAACAGATGATATTGTCGGCCAAACAGCCCTGCGAACTTGTCCATCGTCTTCTGCACGATGGCTGGGCAGGCATCATAAAACTTATTGCACGCCTCGCGAGCCTGGAAGAAGACATCGGGGTTCTGGGCCGTGCCGCGAAGCTGGGGATTCTCGGGCGAGAGTGCCCGGGCGCGGTGGGCGGCGACCAGATCCATGTCGATCATCTGGGCCACTTGCTCGTCCGTCAACTGCTCGATCTTGTTCACTTCATGCGAGATGCGGAATCCGTCGTAGAAGTGAATGAACGGCAGGCGGGTTTCGAGCGTCGCCGCGTGGGCAATCAGGGCCAAGTCCTGAGCCTCCTGGACCGAATCCGAGGAGAGCATCGCCCAACCGGTGCTGCGGCAGGCCATCACGTCGCTATGGTCGCCAAAAATGGACAGCGCGTGCGTGGCCACGGTGCGGGCAGTGACGTGGAAGACCGTCGAGGTCAGTTCTCCCGCAATTTTGAACATGTTGGGAATCATCAGCAAGAGACCCTGCGACGCCGTGAAGGTGGTCGTCAAGGCCCCGGCTTGCAGCGAGCCGTGGACCGCGCCGGCGGCCCCTGCTTCACTCTGCATTTCTACAACACTCGGCACGGTGCCGAAAATGTTCTTTCGGCCGGCGGCCGCCCAAGCATCAGGCATCTCACCCAAGCTCGTCGATGGCGTGATCGGATAGATCGCCGCCACCTCGCAGCAGAGGTGGGCAATGTTGGCCGCCGCTTCATTGCCGTCAACGGACACGAAGCGTTTTGTTTTCAAAATAGGTTTCCTCAATGGCTCGTTAGTGTGGAATGATTGAGTAATTCGGGAACTAGGGTTGCCGCGGAGTCAGGGCAGACTATGTCCCGAGTACGGGCTAAGGTAAGGGTAGGCACGGAAGCGGGCATGTTTTGAGCTTCCGGCATTGTTGAAGCGAAGTCCCGCCGAGTGAAGTCCGTCTTCTCTCGCTAAATTCCATGGGGCGAGACCAAGCCATACAGGATAGCGTTTGGGTATTTATTTCGCAAGGGGCTCGACCTTTGGTAAACGGAAAAACTAGTCGATTCGCAAATGCAATGCCCACAAGAGTATGCAACGAATCTCGATTATTGCATCGCTTTTCCGTGGCAGATATTTTGACTTCGGTCAGAAATCGTGTATACCATTAGTGGAGGAGTTGAATGTGGCACGGCCAACAACTCCCTCAACGGTGGCTTTTCGTTCGATCCGACCCTTCAACTTCAGGAGTGTGGCTCTATTGCTAGATCCCGAATGTAGCTTGAGAACGGCTGCACGTCGTCATGAGACCTAATGCTATTACTCGAGGGCCGGTTGGTCGTACCCGTCACCCCTGCCCTGAAAGCGTGACAAATCACGCAGCATGTCTCCGCGACGCACGCAGCCGTTTTTTTACAACCACGCGCACGAACTCACGGGCCGATGCTCTGCGGATGCGTTTCCAGGAAGTCGCGTGGACCACGGGTTGTGTAATAGGGATAGCTCACTGAGCCCCCTGGCCCGGCCTGCTGTTGCTGAGCCCCCGAGGCGTTGCCCCGGCAGGGTTCACACCGATTGCTACAGCGAGGGTTAGCACAGCCAGCGAACACGGCGAGGCATGTCGACGCGGCCAGAACGAGAATTGTATGTCGCATGTTGAATGCTTCCTTTCTCCTGCCTGCTAGGCCAGGCAATCCTTCGGAATGGGTTCAGCAGGCACCCGACTGGGCTAGAATCCGCGGAACATACCAAGTTTGGGTCGAGGCCCCCTGGTGAATATCGGATGAGACAACCGTTAGAATCCAGAAAAACGTCAAAACCGCTGCCTGCCGCAAAACCTCTACATCAAGAGTCTACCCAGCAACTCCCCTCTCCCTTTTGGGAAAGGGGCAGGGGTGAGGGCTTTCCGGATAGCCACAAAGACCGTAAATGGCAGTATGCATAAAACAAAGACTTTGGGAAGGTCTCGTCCCTGCCAGCTCAATTGTGGTAGACTCATAGAATCATGGTTGCGTCCCCCAAATACATCGAGAACACGATCGCGTTGTTTCGCAAGGCAGCCGATGCGAACCTCGCGACCTCTGGCCGCGTGGGCAACATGATCAACATCGGCCCCGAGTCGGGCGATGACGTGGTGTTGACCGGCGATTTACACGGCCACCGCAGAAATTTCAACCTCATCCGACGCATCGCCTCACTGAAAACTCTTCCCCGGCGGCACCTGGTGATGCAAGAGGTCTGTCACGGCGGTCCCACATACCCTCAGAATGGCGGGTGCATGTCCCATGCTATCCTGGAGGACATCGCCCGTTTGAAGGTTCGCTATCCAGATCGCGTCCATTTTCTTCTGGGGAATCACGAACTGGCCGAAGTGACCGACTACCCGATCCAGAAGAACAGGCAGATGCTTAACGTCTTGTTTCACCTGGGGTTGGAGCAGATGTACGGACCGGAAACCGAGCGTGTCCGCGAGGCACTCCTTGGGTTCCTCGGAACGTGTCCGCTGGCAGTGCGGATTGCCGGCGGCGTGTTTGTCTGCCATAGCATCCCGGAGAGACTCGACAAACGCCCGTTCGATCAGGCGATCTTTTTGCGGCCTTTGAATCCGCTTGAATTCTACGAACGAGGCGATATTTTCCGGATGGTATGGGGGCGTGATTATCGTCCGGAGAACGCCCGAGCCTTCGCGGAATTGATGAAAGCCCGCGTGCTGATTCACGGCCACGAGCCATGTCCAGATGGTTTTTCCGTACCCAATCCACATCAGGTGATTTTGGATTGTTGCGGCGATCAGGCCTGTTACGTCGTGCTTTCCACAGACCGGGAGTGGACGCAGGCCGAAGTGGTGCAGCA
>JBAWVO010000319.1:0-7315 GCA_037147235.1 Planctomycetota bacterium
ACAGAGAATACAAAGCATACCTAAATGAGAAAACCATATTATGTCTACTCGACACGGTGGACCGGTAGTCATTTTGTTGGTGGAGGATGATCGGGGCCACGCCAAGTTGATACAGCGGAACCTGGAATCATTACGTATAGCCAACCGGCTGATCCATGTGGTCGACGGCCAGGCGGCCCTGGATTATCTCTATCGCCGGGCCGAATTTAGCAGCCCGGAGCTGTCTCCGCGGCCGGGGGTAATTCTGTTGGACTTGCGATTGCCCAAGGTTGATGGTCTGAGGGTGCTTGAAACCATCAAGTCGGATCCCGACCTGAGCCGCATTCCGGTGGTGGTCTTGACGACTTCGGGGGCCGAGGCCGACGTTGCCAAGGCCTACGAAAAGCACGCCAGCAGCTACCTGGTCAAGCCGGTGGATTTTGCCAAATTCAAGGAATTGATGGAATCCTTCGGCTACTATTGGCTGGTGTGGAACAAATTACCCGATTAATTCGCCTACCCTAACCCCAGTCTTTCACGGCGGTACTTACCGCTTTGCACGCGCTCGACCCAACGGGGATTTTCCAGATACCATTTGACGGTCCGCCGCAGGCCGGACTCGAAATCATGCTCGGGCTTCCAGTCTAGCTCGCGAAGAATCTTGCCGGCGTCGATGGCGTAACGGCGATCATGGCCGGGCCGGTCCTTGACGTAGGTGAGCAGCGAAATGCAGGGCGAATGTGGCAGACCAGGCCGCAGCTCATCGACCAAGGCACAAACCCGGCGGACGATTTCGATGTTCGGCTGCTCGCAGTTTCCGCCGATGTTGTAGGTCTCACCTGGCTTGCCCCGCGTCAACACGCACCCTAAAGCCCGGCAGTGATCCTCGACGAACAACCAGTCGCGGACATTCATGCCGTCGCCGTAGATCGGCAGCTTCTTCCCCTCGGCGGCATTGAGGATCATCAGCGGAATCAGCTTCTCGGGAAATTGGTAAGGCCCGTAGTTGTTCGAGCAGTTGGTGACCAGCACCGGCAGGCCGTAGGTGTGGTTGTACGCCCGAACGAGATGGTCGGCCGAGGCTTTGGAGGCCGAATAGGGCGAACTGGGGTCGTAAGGCGTCTTCTCCGTGAAAAGGCCGGTTGGCCCGAGCGAGCCATAGACCTCATCGGTCGAAACATGCAAGAAGCGGAACAGGCTTTTTTCCGGCTCGGCCAGCTTCGACCAGTAACGCAGCGCGGCGTCAAGCACGTGAAACGTGCCCAGCACGTTGGTTACCACGAACTGCGCCGGGTGGTCGATCGAGCGATCGACGTGCGACTCGGCGGCAAAGTGAACGACCGCCGTGGGCCGATGCTCGGCAAACGCTCGATCAACCGCGGGCCGGTCGGTGATGTCGGCCTGGATGAACGTGTGAGCGTCGCTCTTAATCACCGGCTCCAGTGAATCGAGGTTGCCGGCATAGGTCAAGGCGTCCAGGTTGGCAATCCGAGCCTGCCCTTGGGCGATTGTGGTTCGTACGAAACAACTGCCGATGAATCCGGCACCGCCGGTGACGAGGATGGTTTGCATGGTAATCCGAATGACGAATGACGAATGACGAATGACGAATGACGAATGACGAATGACGAATGAAGAAGCGGCTGTGAACTATTTGGCGGCGAAACCGGGTTTCTCCACGAGGTTGTGCAAATACTGACCGTAGGCATTCTTCTGTGCCTTCGCCAGGCGCAAGAGGGCCTCGTCATCAATAAAACCCTTCATCCAGGCGACTTCTTCGATGCAGGCGATCTTCAGGCCCTGGCGTTCTTCGATCATTTGCACGAAGTTCGATGCCTGAAGCAGCGATTCGTGCGTGCCCGTGTCGAGCCAAGCAAAGCCGCGGCCGAGAATCTCGACCTGCAACTGGCCTCGCTCCATGTAGACACGGTTCACGTCGGTGATTTCCAGCTCGCCACGGGGCGAAGGCTTCAGATTGGCCGCGATATCAAGCACCTGGTTGTCGTAGAAATAGAGACCGGTCACCGCGTAGGACGACTTCGGTTGCTTGGGCTTCTCCTCGATCGAAAGGGCCTTGGCCTGAGCGTCGATCTCCACCACGCCGTAGCGCTCGGGATCTTTGACCAAATAGGCGAAAACCGTGGCCTCGGACGTTTGACCGTAGGCATCCTCCAGCGTCTTGCGGAACGACTGGCCGTAGAAGATATTATCGCCGAGGATCAGGGTGACGTTGTCCTGACCTACAAAGTCGCGGCCAATGATAAACGCCTGGGCCAGTCCCTCGGGGCGCGGCTGCACGGCATAGGTAATCGAAATGCCGATCGGGCTGCCATCGCCCAGCAGTCGCTGGTAGGTGCCGATGTCGTCTGGAGTCGAGATCAGCAGGATGTCGCGGATGCCGGCCAGGATGAGCGTGGAAAGCGGATAGTAGATCATCGGTTTGTCGTAGATCGGCAGCAATTGCTTGCTGATCGCCCGAGTAACCGGATGAAGCCGGGTTCCAGACCCACCCGCCAAAATGATGCCTTTTCGGCCGCGAGATTTGTTGGTCATAATTCCTCGTGAGTAATTTCGCGATGCCAAGATGAATGGCTCTTCCGGTTCTAAGTGCGGAACGCGAATAATTAAGTATAACAACTAGGAAAAGGCATGTCGAGGATGTGTCGGAGGATGGTGGCAATGTTGACGAGAGAACGAGTGCCATATTGTGACAACTGCCAAAAGCAGGGAAAAGCAGGGGTTGGCATATTCTGCCTCGTTGAGTTACAATGAGAAGTCTGCTTAGCCTTCCCACCTTCCTTGTTTCCCCCTTTTGGAGATTGCCTCATGACTGCCTGGAAAATCCCCCTCTTTGCCTTGTTGCTCGGATGTTTCATCGCCCCTGCCCTGACTCGGGCCGAAGAGCCAACCGTGGCCGCTGCCCTGGCACGCATTAAAGCCCTGGGCGGCAAAGTCGAGTATGGACCCGACAAATCCGTTATCGCCGTCGATCTCAATCCGCGGGCAGCCACCAACGCCGACATCCTTCTGTTGGCGGCCCTGAAGGACGTGGTCAAGCTCGACCTTTACGGCGCGGAAATCAACGATGCCGGCATTCCGGCCCTGGCCCAATTCCCCAAGCTCCGTGAACTTGGCATGGAGAATACCGACATGACCGATGCGGGAGTCAAGGAGCTTTCCAATCTCAGCGAGATTCGCGTTCTGAATCTTCGCCGCACGGACCGTATGTCCGACAACGCGATGGCCTACCTGGCGCAAATGCCAAAATTAGAGAACCTCAAACTCCTCTACAACAGGATCGGCGACGCGGGGATTACCAAGCTTGCCACGATGAAGCAACTGCGAGCCCTCGACCTCCGCGGTACGAAAATCACCGATGTCGGGCTTGTGGCCCTCTCCGGGTTGCCGAACTTGAAGGATCTCAAAGTTCGCAGCGCATCGGTAACCGATGAAGGGATGAAGGCCCTTGCCGGCCTGGAGAAACTGAAGATCCTGGCCGTCCAAGATGGCCTTGTCAGCGACATTGGCTTGGCGGCCCTCAAGGGCAAGGATCTGGAACAGTTGGACCTCCTGCGCTGTAGTGCCGTGACCGACGACGGCTTGGCCAACTTCGCGGGAATGATCCATTTGAAGCGACTCGATCTCCGCGGCACCTCGATCACCGGATCCGGCATCGTCCATCTCAAGGCCGCCAAGGGACTGAAGCGGTTGGAAATCAGCGAAACCAGCACCGACGATGAAGGACTGGCCAACCTAAAGAATATGACCGAGTTGGAATTCCTCGACCTTTGGCACACACGGATCAGCGACGCCGGCCTGAAGAACCTTACCGGACTCACAAAGCTCACGACTCTCAGCCTGGAAGACGACAACATCACCGACGAGGGGGTAAAGCACCTCGCGGGCTTGACGCAGTTGGAATCGCTCAAGCTCAAGCTTAATCCCATCACGAACGCTTCGATCGACGTGCTTATCAACCTGAAGCGATTGAAAAGTCTCGACCTGAACAACACCCAGATCGACAACCAGGGGCTGAAGCAGCTTCGCGAAGCCCTGCCCAAGTGCAAGATTCTGGCAGATTAGTATTCACTCTTCTCCGGTCTCTTGCGCCGCATCCAGCCGCAGTTTATCGAACAATTCGTTTTCGTCCTCGCAATAATAGATGCGAACTTCCGTCCCTTGCTGGTCGATACCTTGCCGCCTAGCCGTGGCGTCGGCCTCAAAAACTTCCGCCACGTGGGCCAGCATCGTCAAGTTTTTGACCTTGCGGGCGGTGATCGGATAGCAGATCCAATTTCGCCCGGCAGCATCCTGAACCGCTACGGCATCGCGTTCCATCAGCGCAAGATGCTCGCTGTCGCCGCACAAACATTTATAGTAAATACCCATCCGCCGAATTTTGATGCGTAGGCTCGGGTGGCACACGATCTCTTGGGGCCCGTTGCGCGCTTAGGACCGGCGCAGAAATAACTGTCGTGTTTTGCCCACTCGCCGAGCGGGGGCAGACGGCACACGGAGTGTGCCTGCTACTTTTCTTGCGACAGTTATTTCTGCGCCGGTCCTCTATGTCTCGCTTTTCTTTCCGGGTGCCTTGAACTGTTGCTGATGAAATACCCGTGGCGTTTCTTCCACATCGACGTAACCGGAATGATGCGCTAGCGGCAACTCATCGGGTGCCTTGACGCCGGGACCGAACCAGCGGCCCCAGAGCCCGCCTTGTTGCGTAGGCGTCTCGCCTCCGCTTTCTTCGTAGCCTAGCGAAGCGCCCTCCTGGGGTCGGGTAATCCTCTGTCCCATGATCTTGTCCTGAAGACGCATGAGGCCCTCCAGGAGCGACTCGGGCCGCGGGGGACAACCCGGCACGTACACATCGACGGGCACGATCAAGTCGATGCCGGGAACGATATTATACCCAAATTCATAGTAAGGGCCGCCACCGATCGTACAGCCTCCCATGGCGATCACATACTTTGGATCGGGCATCAGTTCCCAGAGCCGCCGGACGCGACTGGCCATTTTATAGTTGACCGTGCCGGCGACGATCATCAGGTCCGACTGCCTCGGACTGGCCCGGAAGGCTCCGGCACCGAAACGATCGAGATCGTAGCGACCGGCCCCCGCGCCCATCATTTCAATGGCACAGCAGGCGATGCCGAAGGTCATCGGCCAAAGGCTCGACTGACGCGACCAGTTGATCGCCTGTTCGAGCGAGGTCGTCACCACATTGGGGTCAAATCTTCCTTCAATCCAAGGCTGAGTCATGCATCCATTCCCGGTTACGCGAAAGGTGGGATAAACCCGTTAGGACCAGTAAATCAATAATTGTCGTGTTTCACACTCGCGCCGAGTGCCGACGGACGGCACACGGAGTGTGCCTGCTACTCTTTTTGCGACCGTTTTGATTCGCCGACCCTTAGTATAGCCTTTCATGAACCGATTTGAAACCGACAATCTCCCCCACCGTTGAGCCGACATTGCGTCAGCTCCAACTCGTTGCCAATAAGCTCGGAGAACATCATTTTCTCCATCGTGCAAATGCTTTGATCTTCTTCGGCCAAATTTGGATAGGGGCAAGCATGGGTCGTAAGGGAGGAGCCGTTGCTCGTCACCCCCGCTGTCGCGGGGATTTTCCGCTGATTGAGCAGTTCGGCCAGCGACTGGAGCCTTTCGGTCGGCGTACTCCCCTGAATTTGCGAGGCATAGCCCGAGGCCAAGGCTCGAGAAATCCGCCGCAACATCTCGCGGCCTAGTTCCTCGTCACCGACGGTCCGAATCTCCCGCCAGAGGGCCAGGGCCAAATCGGTGAAGTTTGAACCTGTTTGAAGTAACCCACGGTCGGTAAGGGAGTAACGGAACTTAGGGCGGCCGCGGCCTGCGCGAATCGCCTCGCGCTGAATCATCGACTGGCTCGCAAGCCGAGTCAGACGCTGACGCACGGCCGTCGCCGTAACTTCCATCGCATCCGATAGTTCCTTGACGCTCAATGGACCAGCAATGCGAATCAGGCCCATAAGGTCAGCATCAGAATTGGGGGTTTCCACGCTCATGGTTATCCCGTCCTATACTCTGCACGGTTGGAGGTGATCCGAAACGTGGCGATAGGGAAGGGTTCGTATCACTCCTGACCGTTCGCAGTACAAATCGTTCGAGTCTTGATCAAGGCAACATCCGCCATGCGACAAGCAGGGCGGATGGCTCCCTAACGCCAAGTAGAATCATAACACTAAAGGTATCATACTCTGGATCGTCAATTTTAGCAAGGGTTGCTGTGAATATGGAAAATAATGTTCCACGATCGCGTAGAATTCTTCGGCATTTGCAACCTTACTCACCTTGGCCCGAAATGCCCTGGCTCCAGGGCGACCGTTGGCATAGCAGCAGGCGAATTTACGCATAAGCACGCTGCCTTGCTGCTGACCAAATTGCTCGGTCAGGAGGCGGAAGTGTTCGATCAGCATCTCGCGTTGCTCGGCCAAACTGGGATCCGGTGGAATCGGTTCGCCACACAAAGCGGCCTGGGCTTGACGAAAAAGCCATGGCCGGTTGAGCGCGGCTCGGCCAATCATCACTCCGTCAATGTCGTATCGGTGGAATGCCTCGACGACGGACTGAGGCGTGGAGAGATCGCCGTTGCCGATCAGTGGGATGCGATGCAGATAGGGCTTGATACGAGAAATCTCTTCCCAATCGGCCGAACCACGGAGCATGTCGGCAGCCGTGCGGCCGTGGACCGTTAGTGCGGCCCCGCCGGCACCTTCCACCGCCTGGGCGACATCACGGGCGTTGATGGTATCGCGGGACGCGCCGAGGCGAATCTTGGCCGTCACCGGCGTCGGGGCACAGGCATTGGCTACGGCCGCCACGATCTGACCGATGCGGTCGGGGTAACGCAGAAGATACGATCCGCTATGGGCCTTTTCGGCGACATCGGTAACCGGGCAGCCAAAATTAATGTCCACTACGCTGACATGATACTCCCTCACCAACTGCTGGCCGACTTCCGCCATGAGCGTGGGATTGTTGTCCCAGATTTGCGTTGCCAGCGGTCGAGGCTCGTCCAAAACACCCCAAAGCCGTTCAGGCGGGCGGGCGTAACGGGAGTCGATCTCCAAAAAACCTCGCGCGCTGAACATTTCGGTGGCCAACAATCCAACACCGCCATACCGCCTTACCACCTGCCGAAAGGCGTAGTTGGTAAAACCGGCCATGGGGGCCAGGAGAATCGGCGGATCAATGACCAGCGGGCCAATTTTCAGCGGACGAACCATGGAAGCGTGGAGCGTGGAGCGTGGAGTGTGGAGTGTGGAGCGTGGAGTGTGGAGTGTGGAGCGTGGAG
>JBAWVO010000320.1:0-7312 GCA_037147235.1 Planctomycetota bacterium
TCCGTGGTTTGTTTATTTCTTCCCTATTTTTCTGTCCCTCATTTTTCTGTCGAAAGTCTTTCCTGTTTTTCTCTGTGGTCTCTGTGTTCTCTGGGACTAAAATAGTGGCGGAGAGGGACGGGGGGGGGGAACCACGAAAGGGACGAAAAACACGAAAAGGGAGGAGGAAATTAGACAGAAAAATAAAGGGACAGAAAAATAAAAGAAAGGGAGAAAGGGAGAGAGGGAGCGGTTTAGGCTGGCCGCTTGCGGTTTCGCGATTTATCGATTTTAATTATCCGCGAAAGAGCGCAGGGAACGCGAAAGAATAATCTTTTGCGCTCTTTGCGCTCTCTTGCGGAAAAAAAGAAAAAGGTTTGGAGAGGGTTTTGCCGCGTGAACAGACGCATAGAACAGAAAAGATGGAAATGACGCATGACGAATGTTCAGTAGAGGATGAGGGTGTTTAGTAACTTCTGGCAACCTCTGAAGTTGTGGCTTTGCCGCCAAGTGCCCCAGTTTTTCTTGACATCCCCTGCTGCAACGTCCCCGATCCACGACCGTCATTGCCCTCGTCGGCCACGGTCCAGTTCCAACAGGCCGCCAATTCCGAGGCCGCCTCCAAGGCCACCCGGGGCATTTACGGCATCGTGCCGGCCTTGATCATAACCTTGCCAACTGCTGTCACCGCTAGCTCGACGTAGGGTGCGTGGAGCACGGATGCCCGCGAAATGGTGCGTTACGCGAACCGGTCTATTCCAGGGTAGACGTTCTCGAAGTATTGAGTCCGTGCGCAACGCACCATTTCCCGGGTGTTGGTTCGCTTCACGCACCCTACGGCCTGCCGTCACTGCTGGCAGTTGGCAAGGTTATGATCAAGGCCCTCGTGCCGATAGGATCCAGCGGGTTCACGTCAATCTCCGGCCAGACGATTTCACCTCGCCGCTGTTCGGCGACTTTGGTATAGGCTCCTAGTTCATTGCCGTTGCAGTCCAGCCACAGGGTGATGCGCCGGAACTCGTCCGGAGTCAGGCTGACTTCGTAATGGGACTTTCCCAGATAGGTGAGCATGGGGGATGCCATGGCTCCAAACTTGCCGGGCACGGTGCGTGAACCGCTCCGCACGATGTCACCGTTCGAGAAGTTATCAAGGCTGAAAGGATAGTGGAACACATATTTCTCCAGGCTCGCGTGGCTCATATCCGGCCCCTTGCCCTCCTTGGCGTGACAGATAGCGCACTTTTGCCGCAGCACGGGCTTCGCCAGGGTGTGCCAGTTGAATGGCACCGCGCCGCTGGCAACCTCGGTTTGGATGGACGAAGGCCCCCGCTTAATGGCTATCGGTGTTTCGGACGGAATCCTCGGGCTCGAAGTTCGGGACTCGTGGCATCCGACGCAACTGAGTTTTTCGCCGGCGTGGACATAGGTGGCTGACCGCATCGAGCGCACTGCCAAGCCGCGCTCGTCGAGCAGTTGGAAGAAGAATTCCTTGGCGGCCGGTGCCTTGAAGTACGCGCTGCCGTCTTTCTCCACCGGCACGACCCCCAACGGCATCCTAACTAGGCTTTCGCTGGCGTAGCCGATCTTCGGCTGGTTCATGACCGGCTGGAGTTGGGGGATGATCTGGATCACCCGCAGCCATTTGATCTTCGTGCCGGCGGGCATCGTCCTATCGCCATCGTAAACATTGATCACGCTGATCGTCGCCTCGGAATGTTCCGCGCCCGCCCGTTCGCCCTGATAGGTGGCGGTAGGAATCACCGGCGGCTTTGGGCGTGCCTTGAGAGGGATCGGGTGAACGAGCTTGTCGGCACCCGCTGGTAGCGCGCTTTTCGGGCAGATCAGTTCCATGTTGCCGAATCGGTCGAGCAGGATGATGTCCTCACGGTAGTTGGCTAGATAGAAATTCTCGCTCAGCGGCCAAGCGGTGCCGTAGTCGCCTGCCGCATCGGGCCAGTCGCTTCGGTTGACCGTGATCCCCTTCACCTGGCTCATCGCGCCGTCATCCTGAATGTTCGGGTTGATTACGACCAACTCCCCGAACGAATGGGTGTGATGTCCGGCAGCCGTCGCCAGATACTTGTTGGAGCCAGGAATCGCCCGGATGTTCCACTCGCCGTTGGGTCTTGCCCGCCTGCCGTCGCGTTTATCCTTGTCTGCATAAGATAATGGCGACGGGTAGTTGCCGTGAGGTGAACGGGGATCACGGCCGTCCGGGTAGCAGGTCCAGATGTGATGAGCGACGCAATCGTCGCGGTCCACATAGTCCCAACGGGTATAGACGATCTTGCCGTCGTTGTCTACGCTGGGATTCCATTCGTTGGTCTCATGGTAGCTGATAGGGAGGATATCGGTGCCGTCGGACTTCATCGAACAGAGTGTGAAAGTCATCAGAGGTCGTGCGGCACTACAGCGGAGATAGCCGCCTCTTCGCTCTGATAAAAAAGCGATTCTTCCGTCAGGCAGCCAGCAGGGGTCGAAGTCGTTGAAGCTGCTGTTGGCGAGTGCCGGAGCATTGAAGTTGATGATTCCGTCTGTTAGCTGGGTGAGATCCGAGCCATCGACGTTGACTGTGAAAATGTGATAGGCCCTGTCGGTGATGTTGTTCCAGGCGAAGGCAATCTTGCGGCCGTCAAACGAGAGATCCGGGCGTAGAAACGCGCCATTTACGAGTTTTTGACCTTGGAAGCGGCCGTTTTTCACCACGGATTTGTCGAGTACGTTCACCATGCGTGGCAAGTCACCCTTGTAATCGCTCAGGATGAAGATGCCGCCGCCCGATCGGGCATTCCAGCCGACGTATTGGTCCACCATATGCACGTCTCCGCCGGGCCGGATATAGCCCATCACAAGCAGGTCGTCGAAGTCCAAGAGCGGATTTGATAGGGCGGCTTGACGGTTGATCTTGCGCAATCGTATAAAAAGCTCGTGAAGCTTGATGCTCTGAGAAGCGGTCCTGGCCAGTTCGGCATCTGCGGCGATCTTGCGTATCTCGGCTTCCAGCGGGGCTAGGCCGGGAACCCGCAACGTCGTTATAAGATGGGTTAGCAGAGCACGTGTGCGGCGCAACTGCACGTCTACCGGATCCCTGTCTGTAGTCAGAATGAGAGCCTGTTCATCAAGGACGAATGGATTCTTGCCCGGTTCCTGGCGTGGCCCGTCCTTGATTCCACGCT
This sequence comes from Planctomycetota bacterium, assembly GCA_037147235.1. Taxonomy (GTDB): domain Bacteria; phylum Planctomycetota; class Planctomycetia; order Pirellulales; family Thermoguttaceae; genus JANXQG01. Next base: position 3,156 of record JBAWVO010000320.1, read on the forward strand.
CAAGTGAATGGTATTGGGTCTCCCAAAAAGCCGCCTGCTGCTTTTTCCAGATAGAACCAACGCCGATGACCGGGGCAGCATGCGTCATCGAGCACGGAATGAACTGCGCCACCAGAACTAATGGCAGAACCCATTTCATTTATTGCGTTTCCTTTTGAGGGCGGTGCTTGCAGGTGAAAGCGTCGTCCCTACCGCTTGCCGTGGCACCATCTTACACCTCCCGATTTCAAAGCACAAGTTGTGTGGCCTTGATCATAACCTTGCCAACTGCTCGAAGAACCACCTCTGGGAGCACTACGCGGGTGTGCCTGCTGATATGGCGGAGGCGATGGGGGCTGCCCCGCGACCACGACGAGTGAATTTCGCCTCGTATGCGGACATACCGACCCGTGTGCCGGCCCAGCCACTGAGCGTGTCCGTCACCCCGTCGATTGCCGTGACTGTTGCCGAGGGTGCTCGGCGGCATAATGCTCACCCAATTGGCTGCCTCAGAGGAAGAGTCAGGCGCGACTGTCAAATTGCTTGCGGGTCAAGAAAAACCGCCAGTTTTCTGGCTTTTTTACGCCGGCCGAGCCGCTTGCGCGCGGAGGATGGGGTGAACGACGCAGGTTACGTTCGCAATCCTCGACGTCGGCGGGCCGGTCTGCGCCTGGCCCGACTCCCTCGAATCGTATGTGCTGCTGGCCGAGGCCCTGGACTGCGATCTGCGCACGATCCGGCCGCGTCGCTAAGGAGGGCAAGATTCCCGCCTTTCGCATCAACGTGGAACAGTCGATTACAGGCACGATCAGGCGGCAGAACGCAGTTTTTTCGCCGTGGAGGCGGAGGTGGCGATCATGCCGGTGTTCACACGCTCCCAGCAGATTCCCTCGCCGGTACCGTCGCCTCGGAAACGCAGGAGCTTATTCTCTTGGTTTCGATTCAACCAATCGATCGTGGCGTGCAAGCACTGTTTGCCAGCGACTTTTTCTTTGGGCGGAAGCGGGTCGTAGACATGGCTGGGCCAACCCTCCTCCTCAAACGCCGAAAGTACCCTGTCCTGATTCGGCGACGGACGCTTGTAGCGTTTGACGATTTGCTCGCCCAGAAAGAGGACGCGGCTTTCGGCATCCCACTGCGGCACAAGAGCCGTTTCGGTGGAAACAGACGCATCGGAATCGGCCACTCGGAGTATTGTTGGTCCCTTGTCCGCGATTACCGCCAAAGAAAGTCCAAAACCAGTCAGATGGAAACGAGTTTCTTTGCTATATGCATCGTGGGTGCCGGCGAGTGCCTCCGCTAACTGGATCAGCGCATCCCTCACCGCAGGGGATGGAAGTACCCCTGTTATGATCAGTTGTGGTTGCTGTTTAACCATATTTTAACCAAACGCCGACAGATTTCTTCACCGGCACCGCTGCCGTCAGTACAACCGTCATTACCTATTTTGTCTGCTCGGTGGAGATATGTCAAGCGTCGGGCCAGGAAAATTGGGCTCTCCGCCGGGTTTGCGGATAATTGTGGTGCGGGCGTCTCGCCTGCCCAAGATGTTGTGGTTGAACCAGACAGGCGAGACGCCCGCACCACAAACTTGGCGGAGAACCGAAAATTGCAAATCTTCAATCTACTATTTCCTCCGCCGCCACATACCGAACCCCACAGCCAGCTTCATTCACGACCGTGCCGCCGGTGTATTTGTTCGTGCCGCTGAGGGTATAACCACCACCCAAGCCGCCGCTGGAATTTAGAAGGGTGTATTTACCATTGGCAAGAGTACTCAGGGCATGAAAATCAAAGTTAACGATACCGCTCAGGGTCGAGGCCCCGATCAGCGTGATTTTGTCGTTCCACAGAATCCTTTCGGTTGTAGACTCTTCCGTTTTCACATGCGAGTGACGCACTTTTCAACGGATCGAGCAAGTATTTGGGGGGAGTTCCAGCATGGAACCGAAACCCTCATCACGCCCTATCGTAAACTGTGTTCATTTCTTCCTTCTCCACGCCCATCCTAGCAAACCGAGGGCACCTACGCCAAGGAGGGCGAAGGTCGAGGGTTCCGGCACGGGCAGGACGTTCAGCATGAGATCGCCGCCTGATGTATAGAGCGTTGCCGTGTAGGGACCGATTGAGCCGGTTTTGTTTGCCCCGAGGGTGCCGCTGATCGATCCGGCATCAATCAGTGTGTAGCTTCCTGGACCAAACCCTGTCCGAGTCATAAAGTTGAAGTCATTGAATTGCTGGCCTTCAAGCTTCAAGAGGCCGATGGGCATGAGGACCTCGTCGCCGAATCCACCCATGTCGTAGTCTATCACGGATCCTGCTGCCAAGAGCAAGTTGCCGCTGAAATTCAAGATACCAGGCGTGGATGAGTCGCCCGGCGACAGATGCCCGCCGGAGCTGACCGTACCACTTGTCAAGCTGCCGATACCGCCCAGAGTTCCGCCGCTGCCGACCGTCACCAAGCCGCTCAGCGAACCGTCGACGAGCAACTTGCCCGCAGTGATTGCCGTGCTGCCGGTGCGAGTGTCATTTCCGGCCAGAGCCAGCGTACCGGTTCCCATCTTGGTCAGGCTGCCACTGCCGCTGATGTTGTGGCCATAGCTTTGCGTACCGAGGAGATTGTAGACCAGTGCGCCATTATTGACGATGCTGCCGCTACTGGAAATCGAGCCATCGGTCGTGCCGTCGCCGACTTGGAGCGTGCCACTCGTGATGCTCGTGGGGCCGCTGTAGCTATTATTGCCCGTGAGGATCAAAGTGGCCGGGCCGGACTTAGTAAGACCGGCGGCACCGCTATCGGCGATATTGGCGGAAATCTTGGCGTTCTCGTTGGTCTTGAGAGTGCCGCTCGTGAGCGTCAGCGTGTTGCCGCCTCCGGCGATCGAATAGCCCGGCGAGTTGAAGGTCATGCTGGCCGAGGTGATATTGCTTCCCAGCGTCACCGTTCCGCTGCCGCTGACGTCGAAGAAGGCGCTGTCACCGTTCGCCCACACGGTGTTGGTGCCGCTCCAGTTCGTGCTGCTGCTGGTGTTCCACGCCATGTTGGTCGTGCCGCTCCATATACGCATCGTGGTGGTCGGCAGATTCGCGGCCGTATTGATATCCATCAAGGTTTTGATCATGCCCGCGTTTTGCCTGCCGCTCTGATCGGGCGGAACATTGAGCAGATACGTGCAATTGTTGGCGTTGGAAAGATTGAGATTGGTGGCGACCGTAGCGGGCGTTTTCAACGAACTTCCGCCAGCGGCCGTGTAGAACCACGAGTTATCGAGGGCAATGGTGGCGGAAGCCTCGGACGCCAGCGTATTTCCCGATGGGGGGAAGCCTTGCTCGTAAGCAACGATATCGGTATTCGTCATCGTATGAAGCTGGCTGTTATCCAACAGCAGCGTATTGGGCGAGATCTGCTTGATGTAGGCATAGACTTGAGCGTAATCTACTTTATTGGTGTAGTAGTTGGTTTGCCAGTTCCAACCATCAGTCCAGAGTACGTTGATCTGCCCGTAGTTGGTCAGCAGTTCATAGAGTTGTGCCTTGACGTAGGCCGTGGTGGTTGCAGGGTAACCCATTTGAGTGGGGCCCGAATCACCAGTGTCATACGGTCCGTTGATACCGACGCCGGCGTTCCTGTCCCAGATCGAGTAATATAGCCCGACGTTCAAACCCTGGGCGCGGAAGGAATCGGCGTACGATTTCACAATATCGACGTGATAGTTGGGGCTGGCGGGATTGTTGTACCACGTCGTGGCGGCAATGTCGTGGGTGCTGTTTAAGGAGCTGTTGATCGCGGCGGTGTCCCACAGTTCAAAGCCATCGTGGTGCTTGGTGGTGAGCACGCCGTAGGTCATTCCGGCAGCCTTGGCCGTGGCCGCCCACTGATCGGTGGCTTCTTTGATCGACCCAGTGGGATTGAATGTATCCACAGGTGAGTTCCAGGCGGACCATTGCAGGCCGGTATAGGTTCCCATGTTGTAGTGCAAGAACATGCCGTAGTTCTGTTTGACGTAGTTCTGCTGCAAGGTCACCAGGGGCAACGTCTGGGCGCAGAGCGGCAGACCGCAGCTCAAAAGAAATACGATCGCGATCAGGACCAATTTTCCCGCGGTGCCTGCCATCGCCCAACGTACTTAGCGACCGCGCAAAAATAACCTGAACAATTTTTATCTTCGTGGTAACAG
>JBAWVO010000321.1:0-7288 GCA_037147235.1 Planctomycetota bacterium
TCGCTTGCGCTTCGGGCTGGTATGGATTGGGACAATCTCAACCGCGGACAGTATATATCGTCTCGACCACCTCGTGTATCGTCAAGACCCCTTAGAATCTATCTCTTAGAATCTATCTCAGAACTCAAAGAGAACCACGAAAAACACAAAACACACGAAAAAAGGCACAGTTGTATTTCGTTCTCTTTCGTGTCATTTGTGTGGTTCGTGGTTCACCCAGGTTCGGCGCGGGTCTCCTGACCCCGCCGAAACGTCCGACCGAAGGTCTCCCGGTAAATTGGAGACCTTCGGTCGGCGGCGTGGCTCGGTCGGAGACCGGCCACAACAAGGTTTTTGTGGTGCGGCCGTCTCGGCTGCCCATGCAGGCGAGACGCCTGCACCACAAGTTTCCCGGCCGCCACTAAAAAAATTCCATTGGAGGGGATTTTCTTTTTTGACATTCCATGATAATATACGTGATAATATACGGATGTCATTTACCCCAGCGGGTGGTTGTTATTTTCACCTAAAGCTGTCTTTTTTCCGGGGTTGCTTTATTCGGTCGTCCTTTGCGGATGAAATGAAACGCCTTTTCGGATGGAGAAAATCATGTCCTCTACATCAAATCCGTCGCAACTGGTATTGCCGATCCGGTCCTCCGTGACCTGCCCGCACTGCTGGAATGAGTTTCCGCCCGAACGCGCGCTCTGGATCGCTCAACACCCTGACCTGGTCGGCGATACGCGGCTAGGGGCCGATCAACCACAACGCTTTCTGCCCACGCGCTTCGATGTGCAGGGGGCTGCCATCGACTCGCGCGGGTTTGCCTGCCATGGTTTGGCATGTCCCAAGTGTCATCTGGCGGTGCCGCGCCCCATGTTCGAGATGCGGCCGTTGTTCGTCTCGATTTTAGGTTCTCCGTCGAGTGGCAAGTCTTATTTTCTGGCCTCCATGACCTGGCGGCTGCGGAGTGGGCTACCGAGGTACTTTGCCGTCGGCTTTAACGACGCCGACCCGGCCCTCAACCATCGGTTGCAGGAGTACGAGTCGCTCCAGTTCTTGAATCCCAACCAAGAAGCCCTGGTGAAGATCGCGAAGACCGAAGTCCAGGGCGACCTCTATGACGAGGTCTCTTTCGGCGATCAGAACGTCAGCTACCCGCGCCCCTTCGTATTTTCGCTTTTGCCCTTGGACGGGCATCCTAATCTTCAATCGGCCGCCAATACGGCTCGAACGCTCTGCGTCTACGACAACGCGGGCGAGAGTTTCTTGCCGGGCGAGGATACCGCGTCAAGCCCCGTTACCCGGCACTTGGCCCTCTCGCGAGTCTTGATGTTCCTCTTCGATCCGACCCAGGACATGCGCTACCGCAGGATTTGCAGCGGGAAGACGGCCGATCCCCAGATGAAGGAGCGCTCAGAACGATTGCAGCGAGAGGGAGCCGTGCGGCAAGAGACCATCCTCTCCGAGGCGGCCCAGCGCGTTCGACGTTATGCCGGTCTGGCCCAAAGCCAGAAACATGACCGGCCTTTGATCGTCGTGGTCACCAAATTCGATAGCTGGAAGCACCTCCTTGCCGGCACCACCCTGCCGGCGGTCCGTGTAATCAATTCCAGCAATCAATCCGCGGTGAACCTCGACGGAATCGAGCAGGTTTCCAAACTGGTGCGGACGCTTCTCTGGAAGATTTCCCCGGAGATTGTCTCCGCGGCCGAGAGTTTTTCTTCCCAGGTGTTGTATGTCCCCGTGAGCGCAACGGGCTGCGGCCCGGAGACCGATCCCGATACGGGCGCCCTCGGTTTCCGGCCCAAGGATATTAAGCCGATTTGGGCCGAAGTGCCCATGCTTTACACCTTAGCCCACTGGACCCAAGGGCTTGTCCCCTTCGCAAAGCGTGGGGCGTGTTCCAAGAGCGATGGCCCGGCGTCGAATTTTTTGAGCGGTCCCAACATGAACCCGGCCGGCGTTACGCCGTCGTCCAATGGTGGCGGCGACCCTGACCACAGATAATACAACCCATTGGGGAGCGTAAATGGTCCAACAACGTGTCTTTGCCCTGGAGGGGCAATGAGCCAGGAGCTGATCTACACCTCTGCGCCGCGTGGCCTGAAACCGGGCAGTCATGGTTTCTGTACGGTCGTGAACACGCAAGGCATCACCGCCAGCCTCACGCAGCGGTTGGAGGCCCTTAGCGGTTACCGCCACGTTTTCTCGCCGCCGGATCCCAATGTCTGCTTGAACCCGGTGCTTTTCTCGCACTTGGTCTTCAGCTTGGCCGGTCGGCGGTGCAACGTTCTTTCGCGGGTCTGCGATGCGGGCCTGGATCACACCCAGCGAACGAACAAGTTCGCCCATCATGTGGTTCTCGATCCGCGGGAACTTGTGCCGGGGGGGCCGGCGTGGCTGCTTGCCGCGCCTGGGTTCATGCAATCGACTTGGGATGGCAATCCCCAGGTCTTGCCGGCCGGCCGGCAACCGCCGGCAGGCAATTCTCCCCCCGCGATTTGTCGGGCATGGCAGCAGATTACGGGCGATGCCGGCTGGGGCGGCGCGTTGGCCGAGACGGCAAACCCCGGCGTGAACCGCACGGCGGTGATCATCTTCCGGCCGGGCGTCGATCCGCTTCCCCTTTTGGCCGAATCCCTGGCGTTGCTCCCCCCGGAAATTCGCTGGGGCGTCTCGTTCTGTACGTATTTCAGCAAGTTGCCTCCTGGGCTTGAGTGCCAGTGGCGTTGCGTGCTCGAAGGGACTCCGGAAGCGGCCGCCAGCCAGCGATTGCGTGGTGCCCTGGTTATTGATCTGGGAAACATACCGGGAGCAGCACCGGATAGCCCGCTGGTACAGGCAGCGCGAACCGGCGTGAATCCATTGGCGCGTGTTGCGGTCGCGCGAACCAGCGTGCCCCCGCCGGCGCGTACTACGGTTGTACAACAGCCGACAGTCGCCGGTGCCGAGCGGCTTGACGACGTGGCGTTGGCTCAGTTGTTGTCGGCATCTCCTTCTTCGGCTAATGACGTTCCAGTCAACGCAACAGACTTCCTGAGCAACGCAAATTTCGTGATGCCGACGGGAGCAACCCTCGACTCGGATCTCTACGGCTTAGGACCGCCGCCAAGGCCAGAGAATTACATGGGGCGTCCCGTTCCCGGATCGACCTTGCCACGTAAGTCGAAGTGGCGAGTTATCGCCTGGCTGGTCGCGGTCGCGATGGCTCTCAGTGCTGCGATTGTGGGTATATCGGCCTACCGCAATTGGTCAAAGAATATAACCGTGGCTACAAACATGCCGGAACCGATCGACGAAGCCAAGGCTGACGCTGAGAAGGCCAAGGGGTTCGAGAAGACAGCCGTTACCGCCAGGGAAAATGCAGAAGCTGCTGCCGACGAAGCAGCTAAAGCTGCTAAAGAAGCGAAAAAAGCGGCTGACAATCTCGACCCAAAGGCGGCGAACATCGCAGCCGATACCGCTGCGGCAGCGGCCGAAACTGCCAGGACTGAGGTAGAAAAAGCCTTAATAGCTGCAAAACAGGCGACAGACCTAATAGCGGGCAAGGAAGTTTTGCCGGGGGTCGAAACCAGCGTGGAAAATGCCGGGAACGCGGCGACTAAAGCCGAGAAGTTTGCCCAACGAGCAAAGGATTCGAGTGAGAACGCTAAGAGGATTGCGAATAATGCTGATGCCGCCGCCAAGGCTAAAGCTGATGCGGAAAAGGCCACCAAGGAGGAGAGTAAGAGAGCCGACAGGAAAAAAGCAGCGACAGTCGCCGCCGCTAACCATGCTAGAGAAAAAACCGCGGCTGACGAGAAAGATAATGTGGCTAAAGCCGACAAAGCAATAACTATATTGATGAAAGTCGGGATGGTGTCCTTTCCCTCCTGTATATCCATGACGCAAGATAAATTCCTTATTGGACCTGCTTTCAACTTGGATCCGAACTACTTCCAAATCAACCTCCTTGGTTGGAAAGAAGTTTTTCCAGAGAATTACAGCCTTGAAGTGGAGCGAGTCCAATCAAGCAATAATTGGTCTTGTAAATTGCAACTACCAAAGGCAGGAATAGAGGGGGAACAAAAGAAACTGGAAATCGCGCGGTTCTTTATCAAGGATAACAATCTATACGGTAAGTGGTCTTCAAATGTTCAACCGGAGCCAAAGTCGGACCTGATGCGAAACTGCCCGCTGGAGCTAACGGCTTCTAATTCAAAAGCAGTGATTCTATTGAGGACTCCTAAGCCGGCAACCCAAATCTCCTTCGCAACACTTGAAAAAGAAACGAAAGTGCGGGACATTCCTCTCAAACTAGATTCCATTCCAGACGGGGCAAAATTGGTGTTTACTCCACGTGTAAGTGGTTTGCTTTCAAAGAGTGTCAAATTGCTACCACTGCCTGGCGAGACTCCCTGCTTCGATGTTACTGTTGAAACGAAAGTCCCGATTAAGTTTAAGATTACTTGGCCGCGTGAACGCAACCCATCGGATAACCTCGCGATTAAAACCGAATACATCGGTGTTACCTTACAAAAAAGAGATTGGGAGTTATGGGCTGTTGTTAAAAAAGATGGGCCGGTTCCTATAAGCCTAGAACAAGTTCATAGACAAGTGGTTGCTGTCAACGGGCAGGTAAAAAAACTAAATTCAAATCTTATTAATTGCCAGAATCAAATTTCTTTTCATAATAGTCAAATTGATAATTTTAAGGGTCAAATTAATGCTCTTAATAGTCAAATTGATGATCTTAAGAAGAAAAATAAAGATTCATCGATGATTAAGGGCATGGAGTTTAATCGTACGAATATTGAGTTTAATCTTACGAATATTGAGAGTATGCGTGATCAAAAAAAGATCGTCGCATCGCAAATTAAGCTGCAGATTGCCTCTCGCCTAGCACACTTACAACAACTTCCGAAATTGGTCCAAGTGTTGGAGCCAGTAACGAAGATTGTTATCGATTACGATATTACGATGAAAATTGCTGGACATGACATATTGCTCTTTTCAACGACAAACGACAAAGCCACTGAAAACGATGATGCACGGTAAACGTACCGTACCCGAGTAATTTTCATTATCCGATTGCCCAATAAGAAAAATCATGCAAGACTACCAACGAATCGCGGATGATGTTCACAGCGCGTTGTTCAACAACGGGCAGGATGGAGAAGATGTCCTTCAGGCGATCGCCTCGGAGTACGGGTTGGCAATCGACGAGGTCAACGAGCGACTGCGTCAATGCGGCGCGTTCCTGCGGAAAGGACTTCGAAGCGAAGCCATCCAGCTTTGCGATGTCGAGCCGAACTTGCTGGACGTTGTGCAAATTGTCGATTTCCCCGAGCGACCATCGTGGAATGAACTGCTCAGGCTGCACGGGCTAGCATCGCCGGGAGAGCTTAGGCTCGATGTGGCGGCCGATCTGAATGAAGCCTACGCCCTCGAACAACCGCTGGCCGCCTTGCTCCAACGCCATCGCCTGCTGGCCATGAGCCGCGGGTCAATAAAACTCCGCTTGGATACCTTGCGAAAATTGGCCACCGCCGATCCCGATAATCCGATCTGGGCCAAAGACGTCCTGGTCTTTGAAGATGAGCGGCTTAAAGAACTCCAATGGGAGGTTCCGAAAGCTATTTCTGCCGGCGATACGAATGTCATCAGTGCCCTGGCTGCCGAGCTTGAAAGCGGAAAGTGGCTGATCAGGCAGCCGGCGGCTTTGATCCGGCAGATTTCCGCGGCCCAATCGAACGTCACTAGTAGGGATGGGCTTGCGGAAATGCAGCGCGTCGGCGATCTGCTGTATGACGCGTTTACCGCATTCGACGTCGATACGGGGCGTACGTTGCGAGAGCATTGGGATCTGTTGCACACCCTCTGGGGTGAGTTCGCCGATCCGGCAATGATCGAGCATGTCGCGCCCGCGCTCGATTGGCTGAGGGAGCAGGATGAACTCGCCGAACAGGAGACGCGACATCAGGCGGCCGTCGCGGCCTTGACCAAGGCGATCATGGAGCATGAGCCTTTTACCAAAGTTTCCAAGCTCTACCGGGTGGCGAAACGTGACGGGGAGCTTCCGCAGACGGCGGAGAAACGCTATACCGATTACTTGGACGCCCTGCAACGCTCCGCACGAAGGCGAACCCGCTTGGTGGTGCTGGCAGCCACGGTGGCCGTCACGGCGATCGTCGCCATCGTGACGTTTGTCGCGATCTCCATTCGACATGCGGGCCAAGCAGAGCGAGCCGTCCAAACCCTGACTCAAAAAATCGAGCAAGATGGCGATTCCGAGGCGCGACGCTATCTCGATGAGCTTGCCGCCGAGTCGCCACGCATTGCGGAAGATCCACGCATCCAAGAGTTGGGCAAGCAGATGAAAAAGCGTCGCATCAATGAAGAGCGCCGGTGTCGAGCTTTTGCTGCCGCGCTCGATCTGGCAAAAAAATCGTTCGCGGACCGGTACCCTGACAGGGAATTGCTGACCAAGGCACGCAGCTTGGCAACGTCTGACCAGGAGCGGCATGCGGTTGACGAGCTAGAGCATAAGATCAACGAGCGGGTGAAGGGCGAGCATGCGGAGGTTGACCGGGAGTTTCTTGTGACGGTGAATGAATTGAAGGGCCGCATCGACTCGCTGGAGATAGCAGCAAACGCGGACAATCGCGATGCCAGCATCCGCAAGTTGGATGATATCCAAAAGGAACTGACCGCGAAGGAAGATAGCGGCCCGGAGTACGGCCCGGCCGTAAAAAAGCAAGGAAAGTTTCTTCGCGATCGTATAAAGACGCTCGATGAAGAGTTCCGGGACCCCAGCCGGCAGGCGGGCCAAGACGATCTGATCACGACCGCTTGCGAAGATACTGCGATTTTCAGCGAGAGGTTGGAGCAGTACATTCGATCCCATCCTAATGATCCGCGGTCCATCAGCTTTCGAGAGGTGGTCAAGGAAGCTCCCCTCTGGAACTGGGTGGGGCGGTGGAACGAGCTTGTGCAAGCCATGGGGCGAAATAATATCCGAGGCAAAAGCAGGGCTGCGGTTGCCGAGGATGCCGCAAAGCTGCGGAAATTCCTAGCAGATCATCCGGGCCATCCCGACGCTGATGCCTTTAGGCAGCGATTGCCCTACCTGGATGCCGTCGTTCAGCGGAGCGATGGCGAGGGGAATCCGATCGAGGCGGTGCTCAGGCCGAGCTTCACCCATCCGATGGTGGCCGGGGCATGGATGTTGGCGGATACGGCAGGACAAAAGTATTATTTACTGGTAAATCCCGGGGGATGTCCCGTGTATTGTTAAAACTGACTCTGGCCTCCTGATGGTTTAATG
>JBAWVO010000322.1:0-7268 GCA_037147235.1 Planctomycetota bacterium
CAGTCTGGCCATATTCCTGGGCGAAAAGGGGAGGCACACTTCAACGGCATTCGCGGCTTCGTCCCACTTGCATCTCTCACCATCGACAACCCTGCTGCGCCGTGCTACAACATCTTTCGGTCGGGAAGTGCGGGACTCAGCCGGTCCCGAAAGCTATAACGCTTACCTTCCCGGCCTCTTTCGTTTGGCCCCACGCCCGGCCCTGGTCTCTGGTCATGCCGTCGCGATCACCTTACGATTAAGCGAGAACACATTGATGTCAGGTACTTTCGATTGCGCCATTCGTAGAATTCCACATGAACCAACTCAGCCAAGAAATCAGCCCCTATCTCCTGCAACACGCTACGAACCCGGTCGATTGGCAACCTTGGGGGCCCGTTGCGCTGGAGCGCGCCCGCACGGAGCAAAAGCCGATCTTTCTCTCGGTCGGCTACTCGGCCTGCCACTGGTGCCATGTCATGGCCCATGAAAGCTTTGAGAACGCGCAGGTTGCCGAACAGCTCAACCGCGACTTCATAAGCATCAAGGTTGATCGTGAAGAGCGACCCGATCTCGATCAGATCTATATGGACGCCGTACAGGCGATGACAGGCCAAGGGGGCTGGCCCATGTCGGTTTTCCTCACGCCCGATCAGAAACCGTTCTTTGGCGGCACCTATTGGCCTCTTCATGGACGCGGCGGCATGGCCGGCTTCAACGATGTGCTCGCAGCCGTTTCGACAGCCTGGCAGCATCGCCGCGACGACGTTATCAAGCAGGCTGATAAAGCGGCCGAGTATCTGCGAAGCGATAAGATTGTCGGCGACCTCGACGCCGAACTTAACGATGCCCCGCTGGAAACGGCCGAAGCGGCCATGATCAACGCGTTTGACTCTCGACTGGGCGGGTTCGGCTCCGCGCCCAAGTTCCCGCATGCAACGGACCTCAACCTGCTGATCCGACGCTGGCGGCAGTCCGGCCGCGAGGATCTGCTGGAAATGGTCGTCATCACGCTCGATCACATGGCGGCGGGTGGAATCTACGACCAACTCGGAGGCGGGTTTCACCGCTATAGCGTCGATGCCGAGTGGCTGGTGCCGCACTTTGAAAAGATGCTCTATGACAACGCGATGCTTGCCGGTTGCTATCTCGAAGCATGGAAGGCGACCGAACGCAAAGACTATCAGCGCATCGTGCGAGAAACACTCGATTACGTCCTCCGCGACATGACCGACCCCCTGGGTGGTTTCTATAGTGCCGAAGACGCCGACAGCGAAGGAGTCGAGGGCAAGTTCTACGTCTGGTCGCGTAAAGAGGTTGAGGCGGTGCTTGGCTCCGAACGCGCTGCCACGTTTTGCCAGGTCTTTGATGTTTCCACGGCCGGCAATTTTGAAGGCAGGAACATCCTGCGTCTCTCGAAGCCGATTGCGGTTTGCGCAAAGATCCATAACCGCGATCTGGCCATGCTGGAAGCGGATCTCGTCGCCGATCGGGCGAAATTGCTGCATGCACGCTCCACGCGGGTCCGACCGGGGCGGGACGACAAGATCCTCGTGAGCTGGAATGGCCTGATGATCGATGCCCTAGCCCGAGCGGCGGTGGCGCTCGATGAGCCGCACTATAGCGATGCAGCGATGGCAGCCGCCAACTTTCTGCTCGCGCATCTTCGCGATGAGCAAGGGCGGCTCTTGCATTGCTGGCGGGCAGGAACGGCTCGTCATCATGCATTTCTTGACGACCATGCCAGCCTGGCCAACGCCCTGGTAACGCTCTATGAAACGCTTGGCGAACATCGCTGGCTTGACGAAGCAACCTGGCTGGCTGACGACATTCTGCGACGATTTGCCGACGAGAAATTGGGTGGGTTCTTTTATACAGCCATCGACCACGAGCCGCTGATTGCGCGGCGGAAGGATCTCTTGGACACGCCCGTCCCAAGCAGCACCGGCATGGCGGTTACCGCACTCATGCGTCTCGCCCGCCACACCGGCCGCGACGACTTCGCGCTGGCCGCCGAAAAGACCCTGCGGGCAAGTCTGGAATGGATAGAGCGAGCCTCGCTCGGTGCCGGGCAGTTGCTGCTCACATTGAATTCGTGGTTGATTTCCTCCTGAGTTACCTATTCCTATACCTACATGATACCGTTTGCCCGCGCAGGCCCGCTCGAATTATCTCCTCCGGCCTGGGGTTGTCCTGTTCGGGGAAACGGTACGTCAAGTTATCCGCGTTTTCGTGCCGAACGCATCCGTAGCCCGAAAACTATCATGAGTACAGGCACCAGGAGGATGCCGATCCAGGGCAGCAGGGCTACGAATAGAATCGACAGAGTTTGTACGGTGGAAGCCAGTGCAACGGTAGATCCTTCCCATGCGCGGCGAACCCGCGTGACGTACGTGACCGCCTCCTCGGGAACATAGCCCTTGATCTCTCTGACTTCCAGGTTCACGGTACTCATGGTCGTCAGGTTACTCAGAACCCGCAGTCGCCCCTCCATCTGCTCGACCTCCCCTCGTACCCGGGCAATCTCGCGTTCCACGGCCAGCACCTCCTCCAGCTTGCCGGTGGCCTTGGAGAGGAGTTCCAGCAACCGAGTCTCTTCCTGCTTCTTATTGCGGATGCGGGCCTCGACGTCGTAATACTCCTCGGTCACGTCTTGAGAGTCGGAGCTGACGTTTTGAACCTCGCCAACCTCCCTGGCAGCGACGAGAAACGCTTCGTAGTGATCGGCCGGCACGCGGAGGGTCCACTGCCCGCGACGGGGTGAGCCTGGCGATCCGGTGATCTGGGAGCGGGCCACATAGGCACCGAAGCGGTCCACCAGGGCACCGACCTGCGCTGGGACTGGATCGAAAAGTTCGACGACCAGATTGACCGTGGCCGTGTAAATGATTTTGCGTTGCAGAGCGTTGGCGCTGGGCGGCTGAGCCGACTTGGCATTGTCACCCGCGGCGGATTCCGGGGAGGCAGCCTGATTTCTCCCAGCCGACCGGTCGACTTTTCCGGGAGAAGCAGACTTGTTGAGCTCTGCACCACAGCCCACCGAAATAATCACAACCAAACACCAAGGAACTGCCCAGCGCATCGTTCACCTCATTTTCTCATGTAAACAGACATTGCCACAGCTTTTTAAGTAATCTATCATCTATTAGAAACCAGTGCCAGCCCTGTAGAGTCCATTCTCATCGCGGGGCAGTCTGTCTACAAAGGGGGTACACGATGCGGGACCGCCCGCGGATTGGCTGTCAAACCTGAAGGTACTTCCATAAAACCAAGGCCAGCTCCCCATGGGCAAATTCCTGATTCTCTACCATTCCGCATTCTGAAAGTTCCCTTTTGAGATACCCGAAGTATGAATAAAAAAAGTTGCGTTATTCTGTCTTGTTCAAGATCGCCATTGATGCCGAGGCCTTATCTACCTCAAGGAGTGGCATCATGGAAGTGTGCGGAACGGCAGATCGGCTCCACCAACATCACAAAGAACACCACGGGGAGCACCAGTAACGCCGCATAGAACCACCAGCGGCGCGGGCTGCGGTGGATCCGTAAGTACGGCAGCCAGAGCAGCAGAGCAGATCCCACTATCAATCACGTCCAGTTGTCGTCCGTAGTCGCATCAGATGCTCCAGGTTCCCCGCCGGCAGCGTATAGTCGGCGGGGGCCAGTTCAACTGACTCGCTTCGCACCACATTGTGGCCGTTCCAGTACGTCATCCGACCGCTACTTCGCCATATCCTTGAGCATCTTCAACCTTTGTCAATTTGCTGGTCCTTTTAATCTCGTGTGATGCCGGCACACCGAAAAAAGGCACGACTTCTCCGCAGCTACTCGACTTCGATGGAAACAGCGTTCCCGGAATGACTATTCACTTTCAGCACTCCGCCTCTCGCAAGCGGCTTCCATGTATAGCCTTCCTCTTTCTCGCCGGTTACCGGCTTCAGGCTTTTGTTCCCCGCCTTGATTGCAAGGGGCTTCGACCTTAGTCGCAACACGGTCATCGCACCGTCATCGAATGTTGTAAAGGTAATTTGCTTATCCGCATAGAGAATGGTTTGCACGACGGAAGAGGACCGCAATAAATGATTCTCGCCGGCCGGCGCCCATTCGGGAATCGCCGCCAAACCCTCCATGAAATGTTTTATATAATCGGTGTATCCATCGCAGAACCATATTTCACTTCCCCAGGTGTGGCCGGTCTGAACGACGCCATCGGGTTCAGCCATGTACGATGCATAGTTAAAATGACGGAAAGCCTCCTCCTTAAACCACTCGTTGCCGGTCCGTTCATACCAAAGCGCGCAAACCGATGCATACCGCGACGTGTGGCTGCCCATGGGCTTGTAGCACATCGTTTGCTCGTTGATGGCGTCCATGCCGGGTTCGCCAAACGTGTTCTTGACCCACCAGATGAGGGCCGGCACGGTGGTTTCAATGTTTCGATCGTGTCCGGGATTCTTGATCAGGTATCGAGCAAACTCCATCGGGGAGTTGTTCACCCGATTGAGATTGATCGGGTCCAGGAGGATGTCCTCGTAATACCCTTTCCAGATCGAGGTCTTCACGGGACCGTCCGAAGCATACAACCACTTCCAAACCATCCCGGCAGTCTTCTGATAGGCTTGCGCCTTCTCGGCGGTCAACGAAATACGACCTTTAATCCGGACGAGCTCTTCCAGCAGTCGAAGGTTATCGACAACGTGGGAAGTGTAATCCTCGACGATCTCGCCCTTTTCAGCTCTTACCCTGAAAGGCCAAGGCGATACCAAGGAGATATTCCCCATGTCGAGCTGGCGGGAGGAATGAACCCCCTTGCGTACATGCTTCGCCAGCGCATCCGCGCAACGGATGGCGGCTTGGAGATATTTTGATTCCCCCGTGATCTCGTAGAACCTCAGGTACGCCATCCCCAGGTCTCCGATCTTATCGACCTCCAGCACGAAGGGGCCGTCGCCACGTCCCCTATCCTTCTTCGTACCCTCAAACTTCGCACTGCCCTGGTAGGTGGTCTTTCCAGGATCCGAACTGGCATACGGCACGCCGGCCCACTCCCAATCTCCGGGCGTAGTCCCGTTTTGAAGGTGATGATCAAGCCCTTGCCTGGCGATGTCCAGCATGGACGGGTCACCCGAGTAGTTCCGCCAATCAATCGCCAGGCTTTGCACCATGCCCGCATTCACGCAGGCTGGATTGTGTACCCAGTCGGAACCGCGGAAACCGCCTTTCCCATCACGATAGATCGAACAACGAGTGATATACAGCGGCAGATGGTTGCCGGGTGCGCTGGGACATGCCTTCCAAAAATCGACCGCGAGTTTTACGGCGTGAACATATCCGGCGCCCGGCGTATCCGGTTCGTAGCGGGCCAGCAGCTTCCCGTTTGTATCCAGGTTCACTTTCGCCCCGCACAGCGTATCGAACTTAACCTGGGCCGGCGCCGATTCGATGAGGGTCAACAACACGAGAATAGCAAGCGAAATACTTTTCATAATCGATCCACGAGTTCCGATAATCCATTGCCCTTGATATGCCTAATCTCAATCGTCCCTTTCAAACAAGCCGATTTCCTCAAGCCGCCGAAGCCGATCCTCGCGCAACCTGCCCTGGCTTTTATATGTGCGTTGGGTAGCGCACCACCTGCCAAGAAACGCATGGGGCCGTGAAAGCGGGGGAACGTTGCAGTGGCCATGCTTCTCCTTGAATGTGGCCAGGTCGTTAAAATGCTTTTGCCATACCTTGTCGTAGTTCTTTGCATTCCAGACAAAGCCGAGTTGGCCGAGCCGCCGAATCCTCCCTTCGCTCAAAGTGCCCAGCCTTTTCTTCTGGCGTTGGTTGCGGACCCAAATGCCGACGGCCGCATCGGTCTTCGAGATCGTGGAGGCGTTGCAGTGGCCATGTTGCTTATGGAATGCCTGTAGGTCATTGAACCCCTTTTCCCAGCCCACATCTAGCGCACCCCAGGTAAAATCGAGTTCCTCAAGCCGCCGAATCCGATCCTCGCTCAAAATGCCCTGTTTTTTTTGATACCGTTGGATTTTAACCCAACGGCCAAGCAGGGCAAGGGGATCGTTTTTCGAGAAATCGGGCACATTGCAGTGGTCGTGCTGGTTTTGGAACGCCTTGAGATCCTCCAAATGGATTTCCCAAGGAGATTGCGAACTCCACACAAAGCCGATTTCGTCAAGCCGCCGAAACCGATCCTCGCGCAACCTGCCCAGCTTTCTATAACGGCGTTGAACAGTGACCCAACGGCCAAGTACCGTTTCTTTTTTCATGTGCCTGAAGACGTTGCAGTGGCCGTACCGTTTCTTGAACGCCAAAAGTTCCTTGAATCTCACTTCCCACGCCGCCTCGAACTGCGGTATAAACCAGGTGCGTTGCGCACTCGGCGGCTCGTGCTCCGGCTCGTCCCGGCTTATTCGCCGGCGTCGATTTCGGGTTGCCTTGCTGCTCGGGAATAAAGGGTGGGCATGGTCCTTGGGCTTCGGCGTTTCGCCGAGGACGCTCGGGAGATCCTGGTCCTTCCGAGCCACGCGGAGTTCCTGCTCATCCTCTTTCGAGGGGGTGTTGGCGTCGGATTGGAAGTTGGTCTTGGTCATGTCTCACTCCATGAAAAAATGGCTGCCGCGGCAGATTCAAGTTCGGGAAACGCGCCTTGGGGGAAGTTAGGAGTTAGGAGTTAGGAGTTAGGGGGTAGGACTCAGTACTTAGGACCGGCGCAGAAATAACTGTCGCAAGAAAAGTAGCAGGCACACTCCGTGTGCCGTCTGCCCCTGCTCGGCGAGTGGGCAAAACACGACAGTTATTTCTGCGACGGTCCTTAGTTGTTGGGGGGCGGCTGACTCCCCTCGACCTGTACTCAGGGAGTGGGGCATGGGTGAGGGCGGAATCCACGATGAACTCAAATCTCAAAGTACTAAGATTTCTTTCTATTTTCGTCTGTTTCGTGTTTTTCGTGGTTCATCTCTTCTGTTCATTCACCTCTCATCCCCTGCCCCTTGGGACGATGGAAATTCCAATCTCGGGAAAGCATCTCCATCATCCCGCGGGGGGAGATTTCAAATCTCAAATTCTCCGTTGTGGCCGGTCTCCTGACCGAGCCACACTGCCGACCGCAGGTCTCCCATTCACCGGGAGACCTGCGGTCGAGCGTTTCGGCGGGGTCAGGAGACCCGCGCCGAACTCAGGCAGTTGTCAGTTGTCAGTACTCAGTACTCAGTTGTCAGGGGGGAAGTACTCGGTACTTAGCGACCGCGCAAAAATAACCTGAACAATTTTTATCTTCGTGGTAACAG
>JBAWVO010000323.1:0-7219 GCA_037147235.1 Planctomycetota bacterium
CAGAGAATACAAAGCATACCTAAATGAGAAAACCATATTATGTCTACTCGACAAAAGATTGTCTTGGGTATGGGTTTGATGCTCGCCATTGGCTGCGCCATTGGCGCTGGTCTGAATCAAGGCGAACCGAAATGGGTCAAGGGAGTCTACGAGGGTTCCCCCCAGGGCCATCGGGTGCAATGCACCGTTTACGTCAGGACGGATCGGATATTGTCCGTCGACGTGAGTGCTGACGTGCATAGTGTCAATGTCGGGGATGCCCCGGTCATTCTCGCTGAAGGCGAGTGGGAAAAGATCAAATAAGCCTCGCCTTGCGAGCAATTCGGGCGACTGAGGTACAATGACGCACAACGGGGGCCAGGTGGCCCTGGGCGGTTGCCCGCTTAGGGCTCCCACGGACCCGTACATGCACACATTAGAGCATACGGCTCGTCAGGTCATGGTTTCGCTACTTGACGTAGGAGTGGACGATCCGCGGCGACGGAAGGCCGTAGTGCTTCAGTAACTTTTGGGAGTGGCCACAATTTGGCTTACGCTTTGTACTTTATCCTCTTGTTCCGCAGTTTTCGCGCCAGCAAATCCACAACCTGCATTATCTCCGGTCGGTCCGCCAGTCGGCGGTGAATCGCACCGATCGCCGACGAACCGATGCCGTAATGCTCTCCGATCGCCCGGCCGGTCACATCCACCAGACGCGAGGCTATGAATCTATCTCAGAACTCACCGCAGAGGACGCAGAGAATCGCAGATGTCTAAATGATACGGCCCATGAGCTTATCCACTTCATTGAAGATCGCTTGTTTCTCGTTCTCGGACACTTCGCCAACCCGACTAGAGACACGATGTCGATCTTCCCATTGGTCGATCATTGCCCAGGACTCATCGCTGGCTTTGTCCCACATGGCAATCTCCGAAAGCAACTCGGGCGGTACACCGGATGATTCGATAACAATTTCAACGTGTGTTCCCTCGCGCAGGGCTGCATTACTTTGGGGAACTACGACTCCGTTTTGAACGATGCCGAAAATAGTGGTAGGGGTATCGGTTGCCATAGAAAACTCTCGGTTTGGTGAGTTCTTTGCCGTCGCGAACTTTGCCGTGCAAGTTCTATTATCCCAAAATCCAAGAGTACTGGCAAGACGCGATATCTTGGCTACACAAACGGTAAACGCCCCCACCACCCCCGCACCGATCGCCGACGAACCGATGCCGTAAGGCTCCCCGATCGCCCGGCCGGTCACATCCACCAGACGCGAGGCTATGAATCTATCTCGGAACTCACCGCAGAGGACGCAGAGAATCGCAGAGGCCCTCAATTAGGATTCATACTCTATGTACCTCCGCGTCCTCTGCGGTGAAAAAGACCTTTTGAGATAGTTTCTAAGGCCACGGCCACCGCCTCGCTGCGCCGGCGCGATGTCTGTGCGTCTTCAATAGGTCCTGTACGATTCAGCCGTCGACAGGCGGCGATCTTTCCGAGCGTTTTTTGAGCGTGTTGAGCGTTTTTTGAGCGGGTGGAACTTCCCCTACTCATAGCACGCACAAGCTGCTAAAATACCCTGTAGGCAGGGATTGTTGCCTGCCTGTGGGCGCAAGAAACCGTGGGGGGGGTATTGTGAAAACGCGAGTCTATGTCGAGACATCGATCGTGAGTTATCTGGCGGCCCGCCCCAGCCGCGACCTGATCCAAGCTGCCCGTCAACAGATCACGACGGAGTGGTGGGAATACCGAAGGAGCGAATTCGACTTATTCGTTTCTCAGTACGTCCTCGACGAAGCTGGAGGTGGCGACGCCGACGCGGCCCGCCGACGATTGAAGCTGCTCGACGAATTACCGCTACTGCCAACCAGCCAGGAGGCGATCAAGTTGGGCGAGTTCCTGATTGCTGAGGGCGTTGTGCCGCAGAGGGCAGCTACCGACGCACTGCATATCGCAGTTGCCACAGTCCACGAGATGAATGTTCTCTTGACCTGGAATTGCACGCACTTGGCCAACGCAGAAATATTGGGCCCCCTATCGCGTGCCATTCGGTCAAGGGCTTACGAGTCACCGGTAATTTGTACACCGGACGAATTGATGGGAGAATAACCATGCCAAACGATCCGATTGTCGACGAAGTGCGAAAGTTCCGCGATCAGCATGCTGCGAAGTTTGGATATGACCTCCGTGCCATTGCCGAGGACGCAAGGAAACGCGAGCAACAATGTGGACGACAAGTCGTCTCGCTAAAGCAACAAACGGACAATATCGACATTATCAGTGGACAAGTTACCTAATTTGGGTGAAACTCCGGGGGGGCCAAGGGAATTCCGGGGAGAGCATACGCAACTAGCGTTTTGATTCCCTCTTGGGGCCGGGTTTCTCGTGGTCACAGTGGTCAGTGGTCCGGGCTAGGCTTACGTTTTGTACTTTATCCTCTTGTTTTGCACATTCGCCGAGCAGGTGCAGACGGCACACGGAGTGTGCCTGCTACTTTTCTTGCGACAATTATTGATGCGCCGATCCTAAACGACCACAATAGGTTGTAGTTCGTGGTGGAAATCTGCCACTCGTCGCGTAGCGACCAGGATCAGGACGTCAAATTGATCAGCCCCAGAAAAAGGCTGATAAATCACCGCACTCCAAATTTACAGTGCCCGGCGCACCCGTTGCACCTTCCTGCCAAATACCGGCAGCGGCTTCGGCGGTTCGACAAAGTCGTCATCCATGCCGCCAGGACCGTCGCCTAGTATGACACTGTCGGCTGCCCGCGGATCGTCAAACGCCTGGAAGCCGGGAATCTCGTCGCGGATCAATAGGCGATTGATGCGAATCTCAATCCGCGTTAACTCCCCACCCTCTTCGGGCGAGACAAACGTGTAGGCCACGCCCTCGCGGCCCATGCGGCCGGTCCGGCCAACACGATGCACGTAGTCGTCGCAAAACGCCGGTACGTCGAAGTTAATAATGTGCGAGATACTGGTGACGTCGATGCCGCGGCCCACGACGTCCGTGGCCACCAGCCAGTGGACCCGGCCTTCGCGGAATGCCTTCATCACGCGGTCGCGGGATGATTGCTGCAAGTCACCGTGGATCGTATCGACGCTCTGGAACCGCCGCGACAGCCGCGTGCAGATTTTTTCGGTCCCACGCTTCGTGCGGCAGAAAATGATTGCCTGCTTGGGATCCTCCCGCTCCAGGAGTTTGACGAGCAGATCGAACTTTCTTTCCGGATCGACCGTGAAATAGAATTGTTCGATCGTCTCCACCGCGAGGTTCTTCGGCGAGAAGTCCAGCACCTCCGGCTCGCGCATGTAGCGCTCGGCCAGCCGTTTCACCGGCGTGGCCAGCGTGGCACTGAGCAGCAGTGTCTGCCGCGATTGCGGACAGCGACGAAGGATTTTTTCAATATCGGGCCGGAAGCCGATATCGAGCATCCGATCGGCCTCGTCTAGTACGACTACCCGCAGTTCGCTCCAACTCAACGCCCCGCGGCTCATCAGATCCAGCACGCGGCCCGGCGTGCCGACGATGAATGAAGCACCCTGGTTGATTTGTTCGATCTGCTGGCGGATTGGCTTGCCGCCGTAGACGGCCACGATCGACACGTTGCGACCCAAGGAGAGTTTTTCACATTCGTCGCGAACCTGCACGGCCAGCTCTCGCGTCGGCACCATAACCAAGGCTTGCGGCAGACCACCACGACGTTGCGGCTGAAGCATCTCGAGGATCGGAATCGCGAAGGCGGCCGTCTTGCCCGTGCCCGTCTGGGCCTGGCCCATCACATCGACCCCTGCCAGCGCTCGGGGAATAAAGCCTGCCTGGACCGGCGTCGGCTCTTGGTAAGTGGCCGCGGCCAGGGCGCCGAGCATGATTTCGCTCAGTCCCAATGCGGCAAACTTCTCGCTATGAACCGCTTTGTCGCGCGCTGCCGCTGGGCGGGGACGCTCGGCAACCGGCCTTTCCCCGGGTGTTCTCTCCCTGGGAGTTCTCTCTCGCTGCGGCTTTTCAACAACCGACGGCTTTTCAACAACCGGCGGCCTTTCCACAACCGACGGTTCTTCCACAACCGGTTTCCTATAGGTCGCTGACGGCTTTTCCACGACCGGACGCTTTTCAATGACCGGCGGTTTCTCCACGGCTGGCCGCTTTTCTGCGACCGGCCGCTTTTCGGCAACCAGCGGTTTCTCCTCAAGCGGTCTCCTGTACGTCGCGGGCGGTTTTGCGTGCGTGGCTGTCGGCGGCTTCGCAGCCACTGGCTTTTTCACTGCGATTCCTGCCGGTGGAGGCGACGTCTGTTTTGCTTTGCGTTCTACTGCGGGTTTCGGAACCGCCGATTTGATCGCTGCATGAGCCGCTGGCGGTTTCACAGCCGTCGGCGGTTTTGCAGTCGCGGGCTTCACCGCCTTCCGCGAACTGCCTGACGCTGCTTCCTTCATCCCGCGATCGAATCGCTTCCCATAGGACGGAAGTTCTAAATCATCGTCATCGTCATCCAGGTCAAAATTGTCGTCTAACTCAACCGCCGGTATCGGGGCTGGTCTCGCTTGCTTCCTGAACGTGCGGCGCCGATTTGGTTGGCGAGGAGCCGAACCTTCGGCCGCACCTGGGGCGGTTCGTGGACTTTCGGGTCTTTCTTCTGCGGAGGGAGTGGTCATTCGTGATTTCTTCTTTGAATTAAGTTGTATGTTGGGATGTGTGAGCGTTTTATGCGCTACACGATTTGAAGCGATCCGAAGCGCAGCAATGGGGAGACGTCGGTATCATTCTTAACCCTTTGCGCGATCGGCTTCGCTGAGCCACTGCTGAAGCATCTGGAACTGGTGAACGAAACTGTGCTCCGCAACGCCCAGCGGACTCTTGAAGAAGCTGGCCAGGAACTTGAGCAAACCCGTCTGCCCGCGGTGCCGAGCCAGTTCGGTGAAGCGAATCAAATCGATCACCAAAGGGGCAGCCAGCACCGAATCGCACCCTTGCCAGATGAACTGGAATGTCATGGGTGTTCCCAGGAATCCGGCAAAATGAATGTGATCCCAGGCGGTTTTCCAATCGCCAAGGCTTTCAATGAACTCGATCGAAATGTGGGTCTGCGGCTTGTAACCGAGGATCTCACCCAGGAGGCGATCCTTGCTTTCAAGCTTGGCCCGCTTGTTGGCTGGATCATCGAGGACTCGGCCGTCCATATTACCGAAGATGTTGTGGCTCACCCAGCTCATCACCTGGAGATTCCGAGCGGCGAACATGGGGGCCAGAACACTCTTCAAAAGGGTTTCGCCCGTCTTTCCGTCACAGCCGGCATGACGGCCGCCGCGGAGTCGTGCCAACTCGTCGATGGCAGCCGGAGCGGCACCCAGCGACGGCGTAAAATTGATGTACGAACTACCCATGTCTAGGGCGGCAATGGCATACAGCGAACTAGCCGGCAAGGGGCAATCCGCGCTTTTTAAGTGAGGCTCAAGCTCGGCCCATGTCGCCGGTAAACATGTCTCCGGCGAATCGGCCGATCGTAGTGGGGGTTCGGTGGAAGCCACATTCACGACGATCACATGATCGAGCTTCTCGCTCTGTTGGAAATGCCGCAGATCGTCTTGTAGACGATCGATGATCTGTCGCGGCGTCTCGCCCTGGGGAAGGTCGAGATCGGCCAGGCCGCGGATCGTTGGCCCAACATTCCAGGTCGTGCCGGGGCGAATGTGCGCCTCGATTCGCTCCAGTTCGTCACGGCACTGGTCGATCACTTCGCGGCTGGCGGCTCGCATTTCCGTGGTAACGCGATAGGCCTCTTGGCAGAGCGGCAAGCCACGGATTTCGTGGCCGCCAATCACGAAATCGTCCCATGAGACTAGGTCGAGATCCGCGAATTCCGGAAGCTGACTCACCAGCCCCGTCGAGGTGACGAGGCCCTTCTTCAGTGCGACCAATCCGACAATCGTCGCAATGGCGACTCCGCCCTTGCTTCCGATCAGCCAGATACCGGTCCGCCGCTTTGCCGCCATGTAAAACCAATCTCTAAAAAGTTATTCGGCCAACTGCCAAGCCGACAGGAATGAGCAGGGATGCAATGCCGCAATTGCGACTGCGATCAGTCGCCGCCGGTCGCCTGCTTGGTACTCTTGCTCTTGACTCCCGCGCCACTCTTCTTTCCAGAACCCTTCTTTTCGGGATCCTTCTTTTCGGGATCCTTCTTTTCGGGATCCGTCTTTTCAGAATCCGTCTTTTCAGAATCCGTCTTTTCAGAATCCGTCTTTTCGAGATCCGTCTTTTCGAGTGCGGCGGTCGGTTTGCGGGTGCGACCAGCCGACAACACCTGCCGCAACAGCGCGGAGAGGTCCTCGTAGGGACGATCGGAGGGAGGACCATCGCTGTACTGATAAATTGACTGCTGGATCTTTCGCGGTAACGAAAGCAATGTGGACGACACCGTACCATGCTCGACGCCGGTCAACACCACACCCCGCCGACCATCGCTATCCAGCTTGCGGGAAAAAGCGCGGCTGGCCACGGCCAGGAATGTCACCGCCGAGTCCAAGGTGTGTAAAGTCAACATACGGTGGACAAACTCGTGCCGCTCGTCCTTGGTGTCGTTGAGATTACCGGAACTGAGCGTATGCAGGCCCGCTTCCAACTCGACGACCTCGACGCGATGCCCACCATAGACCACGGCGGCGAACTTGCCGTCGGCACAAAGATAATTCGCGCCGGCGTAACGGCCCGTGGATAACTCCTTGCGGGCCAACTCCGCGGCCTGGCGTGCGTTGCGTACATCGAGTAGATCACGACAGAGCAATCCGCGGGATCGCGGCTCGAGTGGGGCACGGACTCGAGCCCGATTGGTGACCGCCACCAACAGGCCGAACTGATTCACGCCTAGCCACGTTCCTCCGGCCTGCTTATCTATCCCGCAGACGATTCGGGGGGTGCCGGATTGAATCTTGGGAAATTGGGTAGGTCGCACCAAACACTCCTCACGATTCGCCGCAAGGAGGATGGGGGTGTTTTTCGCGACACGATAAAGAATTGCTAGCATACACATGGTCTTCCGTCACAAACTCCAAGCCAAATATCTAAGTGGCTATCCAGACAATCCCTAAGTGTAACCGATTACAAGCACGGCGCATACTACTCCAAAGGAGTGGGAGCACGGATTTTTTGGCTCTTCCGGTTCCGGGTGCGGAACGCGGAATAGTAGGGTGGGGAGAGCGCAGCGAGCCCCACCAATTCTGTTGCGGTCCGCTTTTG
>JBAWVO010000324.1:0-7159 GCA_037147235.1 Planctomycetota bacterium
CCGATGGGGCAGTTGACCTGAGCGCAGACAGGTCAATTTATAAAAACGCCAAAGCTCATGCTTTTGTAGCGGCCCCCAGTAGACCCGTGACGCCACTTGACGGGCAAGCCCGACCAACGCTGCCTTTATTGCAAGGGCTCCAGCGGGCCTGCTGGGGGCCTTCTTGATCATTTCCCGTTTTTCTTCCTCAGCGGCTGAGCTTGTATGCGCCGTTCAAGGCAAAGCCAAGCTCTGTGGCGGCGAAGTCGAAGGTTTGGCAGTGAAACTGCCTGACTGGACTTACCCCGTCGTCTGCGATACGGCCAGTGGGCAGGTGAAGTACGATAACTTCAACTTCGGCGGCCGCTGGGGTGACCAGAAGCACCTGGATAAATTCCTGCAAGCATACTCGGCAGAGAAAGTGAAGATCGAAAGCAGGCGGAAAGGGCATACCGTAACGGAAAGCCAGCTTGCCGACGGCTCTTCTGTGGCGCAGTGAGTTATGTGGCGTCCGGCACGAATCTTCGGCAATCCCAAGGAGTGTTGCTATGCTAGACGCCACATAAGTTTCGTTCTACAGACTTCGCAAGAACTCCATGATTCCTGGATTCTTACGCCACGGCTTCTTCGGTCTGCCATCCTGGATCTCGCACTTCGCAAGCGCTTTGGCCTTCATCTCCAGATCGACCTCGGCATATACATTGGTCGTGCTGATGGATACATGGCCCAGCCAGGCTCGAATGGTATTGATGTCCACACCGGCTCGAAGAAGGTGAGTCGCGGTTGTGTGGCGGATCGTGTGAGGACTCACACGTTTATTTGCCACGGAAGGAAGGTTCATCGCCACGCGCGCAGCGTAGCGTTCGACCAGCGCGTGAATCCCGAATCGCGTGATCGGTCGCCCACGGCGGTTGAGGAAGACATGCTGGGATAGTGCTCGATGGTCAATGAGAGGACGCAATTCGTCAACCGTCTTCGGCCACAGCGGACAGCGGCGGAGCTTGTTTCCCTTTCCGTGCAGGACAACGGACGACGCATCGCGGCTGGATACGGCACCGAGGTCGAGGTCGCCCATCCGCATCTGAGCCACCTCGTCGGCCCGGGCGCCGGTGTTGTAGAGGAACAAAAGTACTGCGTAGTCCCGGCGACCTTGGGGAGTGCGATGGTCAGGCGCTTTCAGTAACGCATCCAGTTCGTCCTTCTCCAAGTAACCGATCAGCGGGCGTGCAACCTTCTTCGACGCAATGGTCCGAATCTGACCGGACCACTCCAGGTGTTCCGGGCTGTACAAACCAATGAATCGCGCCAGCGAGCGGATCGCTGCGAGTCGCTGATTTCGCGTGGCAATCCCACAGTGACGGGTCTTTTCTAAATCCTGGAGGAAACCTCGGGTGCGGGCTGGCGAAACATCATCTATCCGAAGCCGTTCCATCCGTCGGTGGGCGGCGCGAGCAATGAACGGCAAGAACTGTTGAAGAGCATCCCGATAACTCTTCTGCGTGTTACGGGCGAGATTCCGCTCGGCAACGAGGTACTCCAACAAGAATCGGCGAACCCAGGGGCTCAGCAAATCGGTGTTAGGCATGGCATTGCTCCTTCCTGGCATAGCGCTCGAAGCGCTGACTGGCCTCACGAAGAAGTTCGGGGGTCATGCTCAGGTACACTTGCGTATGTCGCAAATGGACGTGACCGAGATAGACTGACAAGTGATGCAGGAGTCGCTGTACGTCGGCTCCTTGCCGATACCAAGAGATGAGGCGGTGGACAGCAAACGTATGGCGCAAGTCGTGAATCCGCGGTTGCGTGGCTGTGTCGGTTCGGCGGATGCCCACGTAATTGCACAGAAGTCGGAACTTCTGTTCGAGCCCATCCCTGCGGACGGGGCCGCCCGTCTGGGTCGCGAAAAAGGGGGCGTCAGCTCGTCGGTCCTTTGGCCGAGCGCGGTCGTACTGAGTCAAGACTCGGTTCAGTTGTGGTCCGAAGGGAACCAGTCGCGTCTTCCCGAACTTCGTGTTCCGAATCGTCAGGAGCGACTGGTTCAAGTCCACGTCGGCGCGAGTCAGGTTTGTCGCTTCCCGCAATCGCAAGCCAGCCCCATAGTACAGCACAATCATCGTGCGGACCGTCGCTGGCTCCAGAGGGCTGCGACCCTGCGGAAGAGACTTGCTCGCCCGCAGGAGGCGGCGGAGTTCGTCGTGCGTGTAAATAGCTGTCCTACCTATGGGCGGCTCATTCTGAAAACGTTTTCAAACCCTGTTCTTCGCCTGATTGGCGGGAATCAGGGTTTTCGTTGTGCCTTTGCATGTTGTGAAGGCGGTGTTTGTTCGCTCCCGCGACGGTCGCGGGGGCGGTGTGTTTCTCGTAACATGCCGTCCCTGCGGGGACGGCACAACTCAGTAGAAGGACTCACCCCCATGGTCCGAATCGCATGTCCATCTTCCGATTTGCATCAAGATTTTCTCCGAATGCTGCCGATCATCGTGCGGCACGCAAAGTTCTCGTTCCGCCGCCTGCGGTCCGAAGCCCGCAGGGAAGCCGTCCAAGAGGTCGTCGCCAACTGCTGCCGAGCCTACGTTCGCTTGGTGGAACTCGGCAAGACTTCCCTTGCCTATCCAAACGTGCTTGCCCGCTATGGCGTCAAGCAAGTGAGAGACCACCGCAAGGTCGGTGGCAAGCTCAATGTCCACGATGTTCTCGGCAAGTATTGTCAGACTCACAAGCACGTTATCGTCGAACGACTCGATCGTCGCGACAAAGACGAGAACGGCTGGTATCAAGTTCTCGTCGAGGACAAGACGGCTGGCCCGGCGGATACTGCTTGCAGCCGCATCGACTTCGGTGATTGGTTGGGGCAACTCCCCCGCAGGAATCGCCGTATTGCCGAGTTTCTCAGCCTTGGCCACCGCACGGACGATACGGCACGCAAGTTCCGCGTGAGTGCCGGGCGCATCAGCCAGGTTCGCAAGGAGCTGGCCGACAACTGGAAGCGGTTCATCGGCGATGACGAGCCTGGCGCAGCCGCTTTGGCCGCGTAACAACGCCAACCAGACTAGGTGGCGAGCCCTACCGGCCATGCGTGACCTAACAACCGGAATTTAAGCCACGGCTGCTACGCCGGACATCATGTCCGAACTACGGCATCGAGTTGCTGATGCAACCAAAACGCGCGGCATGGCTTTCTTTCTGGAATTGAGGTCATCCTTGTCTCGACTGCCGGTGTTCGCTGGCGGTTGTATCTTGTCACCTTCCCTTGATCATTGGCATGGAGCAGCTTCAATCGAGCTGCTTGGCCACCGTCCCTCCTAAAGCCCCCAGTAGCCCCGTGGCGCCACTTGCCAGGCAAGCCACCAACAGGCTGCCTTTGCCGCAAGGGCTCCAGCGGGCCTGCTGGGGGCCTTCTTGACCATTTCCCTGTTTCATTCCCCCAGCCGGAGACATTTCCATGCTCACCACATCTACCATCGCGTTCATCGCCTTGGCAATCACTGGCCTCGCATTGATCCATGAAACCCGCTTGCGCCGGGCAGTTTACAACGTGCTCTGCCACTTGATCGGTTACCTTCGCCACGAAAGCAAGGTAAATGATCGCGCACGGGACGGCAAGTAACCGTGGCCAGTAGGCATGCCAGGCGACTCATTCATCCGAAGCTGTCGTCAAACTAGAAAGAATCTGCATGCCTAGTTCCAGTTCAGATACCGGAGTCGCAGGTATCATCGGTGGGTTGCTCGCCGTGAGTACGCTCGTCAGTGTATTCACCGGAGATTGCACGATTTGGGTTCCAGTGTTGTTGGCCATCGCCGTCAGCCTGAAAACCGTGCGAAATATCCGCCGTTGACTTCAACAACACAAAGCAAAGGAGAACCATCTTGTCCCATCTTGTTCAAATACAGTCCCAAATCAAGGATGTCGCTGCTGTCCATGCTGCCTGCCAGCGGCTGAGCTTGCCTGCGCCCGTTCAAGGCAAAACCAAGCTCTATGGCGGCGAAGTCGAAGGTTTGGCAGTTAAACTGCCCGACTGGACTTACCCCGTCGTCTGCGATCTGGCCAGTGGCCAAGTCAAGTACGACAACTTTGGCGGCCGCTGGGGTGACCAGAAGCAACTAGCTAAATTCCTGCAAGCATACGCGGCAGAGAAAGTGAAGATCGAAAGTCGGCGGAAGGGGCATACCGTAACGGAAAGCCAACTCGCCGACGGTTCGATCAAACTCACCATTCAGGTCGGAGGTGCCGCATGAATAAGATTATCGAGGTCACAGTCTCACCGACCGGGCAAACCACCATTGCCACCAAAGGTTTCACCGGCTCGTCGTGCCGCGACGCCAGCAAGTTCATCGAGCAGGCATTAGGCCAGCAGACGTCCGAAACGCTCACTGCCGAGTTTCATCAGGCCCAGGCCGTCGATCAGCAACAGCAGCAGCGGTCCTAGTCCAGGGACGTCAAGGCGGCCCCGCACCGGCTTGGCGAGATCCTTGAAGATGCAGCCGTTGCAATGTCCAACGATTGAAGGCGTTGAAGTCATCCAGTGAGGCCGAGGCCCTCGTCCGGGCCCTTTCCTTTGCTGACTTGGTCAAGAGAGCCGCCGATTCCGGTGGAACATACACCTGACTCGCATGGGATGCGATGGAAAGAACCAAAAGCCGAAAGCCTTCCATTCGGGCGTTGGCATCAAGCAAAGCATCGGGAGCCGTGTCGCCCAAGGCTACGGACTAATTCAACTCCCGGGAGAAGAGCCTCACGCCGAGCACTTGACCGGCGGGCTGGATAGCGAACACGTCGGCCAGATACTCGGCGTAGTCCTTGGTGTAGGGGGGGCACCTTGAGATTGGGCCCCGTCCCACCTCCGCCACGCGTAGTCTCCCAGTGCCAGAACAATTCTTTTTTCGTCGTCTTGGTCACGGCGATCAATCGTAGCGTGTTCCAGCCAAGCGATGTCTTGGCGTCAATGCCGGTTACACCCAACCACAGGGCATCTTCAGTGATCCAGACTTGGTGCATTCGTACCGGCTTGAACACAGGGATGATGTCACCCTGGGGCACGAGTTCGACCCCAATCCCTTGTCCGGCACAGGCGTCTCGCAATCGCTGGGGCAGCTCCTCCGACAAATTGGCGGCGAGGTAGCCATGAGATTTTCGGGCCTGTTGCCTGGCGGTTACCACGGGTAGTCCGAGAATCTCGGTCAACAGTGCAGCCGCGGTCTGCCAATCTTCGAGTTGGTAGACATCCTGGACAACGGCAAAGCGATCCGTGAGCGTGGTTTCCATGCAAGTTGTGTTCGCAATCTTATCGGTGCAGAAAGAAGTGCCCGGTTACCGCGGTTGGTCCGTCATTGATTCGTCGCATATTCACCATCAACCATTCCACCATCTTACCAAGAGGTTTTCTCCATGCAACTCACTCAAAGTCTGTCTGAATACATTTCTGCCTGTTTCACCGGCCTCTGGGTCACGACCCATGACCCACTACCCCATAAACAGAAAACGGGGTTTGTTCGTGGAGTTCTACCATTCCTTCAACCAGTTCGTAGCGGTGTCGCTGTCGGCCGGGGTTACGTTTCCATCGACAGTCGATGCGGGAAACGAATCGCCGGAGCACGGCGCGAAGGATCGCGGGGTCGGAATCGGTCAACCGCTCTCCTAGGTCCATCATTGTATCGGCCAGTCGTTCGGCTTCCGTGTGCAGGTCCACGGGGTCGGTAAGGCTCCCGGCCGTGGCCAGTTCGTCGCGTATGCGGTCGCGTTCGGTCCTGACGATCTCTAACTCTTCAACCAGTTCGGCCGCGTCGATGGTGCGGATCGCCCTGACCAGTCGGCCGACTTCGCGGTCTAGGTCTGCCGCCTTCTTCTGCAATCGCTCTACGTCGCCGCTGCTGGCCTTGGTGTCGGCCTTTAGCTGCCGGGTGATGTTCTGGACCAACTCGTCGCGCCCTGGGCCTAGGAAGGTCTCCTGCAAGGCTTGCACGAGCCACCCTAACACCCGCTGGGCGTCCACGGCATGGTGGCCGCAAGTTGTATTATGCTGGCCGTCCGTGCCAAACTTGGCGTAATGGGAGCACACGTAACGCAAGTAGGTATAGGCCAGTTTTCCTTGCCGGTCTCTGCCGCGGCCGGTCTCTCCGATCATTTTTTTGCCGCAATGCTTGCAGAAAATCAGGTCGGTAAGTGGGAAGGATCGCTGCGGGGCTGTCGCTCGTGGGCTCTCTGGATGCTTTAGCTTGCGCTGTACGCGGTCAAATAGTTTGGGGTCGATGATACCCTCGTGTGCATCTAGGACCGCGATAACGTCTTCCTCGGGCTTGCTGTGGCCCTTGGCCTTGCCGTTGCCGTTTTTGATCGCGACGATTTCTTCGCCTTGGGCTTCGTGGTATTCACCCCATGCGGTAACCCCCCATTGGCTCGTGCCAACATAAGCGCGGCTCGTCAACATCCGGGCCACGCTCTTATGGGTCCAGCCGGTGCCCGTGGGGCTCGGGTAGCCCTTGCGATCTATTTCTCGGGCAAGTGCTCGGGCTCCTATGTCGGCCGTGTCCATGCGATTGAAGGCGAAGCGGATGGCCTCGATCTTCGCCGCGTCTGTCGTGGGGAGCAACCGGATGTGATGCCTTTTCATGCGGACAGATTCGCCGGGTTGCAATCGGCGGACCAACTGCCCATCATCATCGAATAAGCCTCGGTCAAGGCCATAGTGGGCGTTTCCACCATTCCAGCCGCCTCGCTTAGCGTTTGCAATCTTGCCGCGTACCACCTTGGCCGACAATTCGACCAGAAAGTCATTGCTGGCTTTTTGGTTCACGAATAAAAGCAACTGGCTTGTAAAGCTGTCCAGGTCGATGGCACCCTCGCAACAGGTATGCAGGCCCACTCCGGCCTTCCTCAACTGGTTGTAGAAGACCACGGCGTCCATCGGGTCTTCTCGGCTGATGCGGTTTGTATGCCACGCGAGCACGGCTTTGAATTTGCGGGCCTTCGCCGCGATCAACAGCGCAGCCAGCCCGGCGCGGTCCACGGTGGTGGTGTCGCCGCTGATGGCCTCGTCGGTGTACCACTCAACAATGGCGAATCCTTCGCGTGTTGCAAGTTTGGTTATGTCCGTCTTCTGCTGCTCGGGGCTCTTCTCCTGCCGATCGCCGCTCATGCGGATGTAGCCCACGGCCGGGGTCAACTTGGTTTCGGCTTTGTGTG
>JBAWVO010000325.1:0-7127 GCA_037147235.1 Planctomycetota bacterium
TAGCAACCTCGCTCGCGCTTCGGGTTAGTGTCAGTCTCAACCGCGAGCAGTATAAGCACTAAGCACTAAGGCTTCTCACTGGCCTCTCGCCGCTTGGCTTCGGCCAACATGGGCTTGAGTTCGTGGACGAAGTCATGCACATCTTCAAACCGCCGATAGACACTGGCAAAGCGGACATAGGCTACTTGGTCGATTTCGCGTAGGTGCTTCATCACCAACTCGCCGACGTTGCGGCTTTCGATCTCGGGGTCCGAGTGACTTTCCAGTTCGTTCTGGACTGCCGTCACGATCGACTCGAGCTGCGCGTCACTGATCGGCCGCTTCCAGCAGGCCAACTCCAGGCCTCGCTTGATCTTCGTACGGTCGAACGGCTGTCGCGTGCCATCTTTCTTGATGACTTTGACGGACGCATCTTCGATCCGCTCGTAGGTGGTATAGCGGAGATTGCAATTTGAACATGCACGGCGGCGACGGATCGCAAACCCGTCGTGACTCGCTCGCGAATCGATCACGCGGTCATCATCTTTATCGCAGACAGGACATTTCATGAGGACTCCTAATGTTGCCTCTACG
Source organism: Planctomycetota bacterium (assembly GCA_037147235.1). Taxonomy (GTDB): domain Bacteria; phylum Planctomycetota; class Planctomycetia; order Pirellulales; family Thermoguttaceae; genus JANXQG01. The sequence continues at coordinate 574 of JBAWVO010000325.1, forward strand.
CGGTTTTTTTGTTTTGGGCTGCCACTGATTATCGTGGATAACCACCAGCTTGTCGATAAGGTAACGTAAGAGTATACTAGGGAAATCCGTTCCTTTGTCGCCGAATCCCATTGAATACCCGTCATCTGAATTTTGAGAAATGCGCCCTGACCAGCGGGTTGCTGTCTGCCCAGCAACTTGAAGAGGCCCGTCTGGCTTTGCGTAATGGCGACAACGGTCAGGTGGTGACCGCTCCCACGGACCAGGAACTCTCGGAAAAGATTGTCGCGTTGGGGCTTTTGAACGCTTGGCAGGTCAAACAATTGCTCGACGGCCGAACCAAGTTCACACTCGGTGCCTACCGCATCATCGACTCGCTCGGCCAAGGGGGAATGGGACATGTCTTCAAAGGCGAGGATCCAATCCTCAATCGGGTTGTCGCCATCAAGGTTCTTCCTCGCGACAAATCGACGCCGGAGGCGATTGCCAATTTTACCCGTGAAATCCAGGCCCTCAGCAGTTTGAACCATCCAAAGCTGGTCCGAGCTGTCGACGCAGGCATTGATGGCAATGTGAATTTTCTGGTCACGGAATACGTGCCGGGCTGCGATCTGCGGAAACTAGTCCGCCGCAACGGCCCGTTGAGCATGGAGGCGGCGGCCAACATCATTTCGCAGGTTGCCGAAGGGCTCCACCATGCCCACCAACAGGGCATTGTGCATCGCGACGTGAAGCCGGGTAATGTGCTGGTCACGCCGGAAGGCGACGCCAAGTTGTCGGACCTCGGCTTGGCCGGCCCCATGTATTCTTCCACAGCCGCCCAGGACCCACGCTACGGCAAGATCGTCGGCACCGCCGATTACCTTTCGCCTGACCATATCCTTTCGCCCTGGAACCCGGTGCCGGCATGGGATATTTACTCGCTAGGCTGCACGCTCTACTACGCGGTAACGGGCAAAGTGCCGTTCCCCGGCGGCACGACGTCGGACAAGGCCCGAGCCCATTGCAGCTTAAAACCTCTGGACCCTCGGCAATTGAATCATCAACTAAGCAACGTGTTTGTCGACGTGGTGGCCGACATGATGGCCAAGGATCCCGCCCAACGGGTTGCGTCACCCTTGGCCGTCATCGACCGCTTGGCGCCCTGGGCGAAAGAATTTCAGAACCAGCGGCAATCAATCGCTTTGGGCGGTCCCCTAGCACCGCCGATTACGGAGAAGCTGGTCTTGGCGTCCGTCATGGCGATCACACCAACGGAGCCGTTGGGTCCGCCTGAACCACCGCCCGTGTCGTCACTGCCGCCCGACGATCAGCGGTTCTTGGCGCCAGTCGTTCCCCCGCCGGTCATTGCCCAGCCCATTACGGGATGGGAATGGAACAACTCCCCGGGAGGCGATTCTCCGCCGTTGACGATGGATGCACTTTTGCGAGACACCTTGCCGGACTTGCCTGCGGGCCTTGAGGGGCCTTCGGATAGCGAAGTCAGCATGAGTCTGGTTGTCGATCCACCTCGGCGGATACCGATCGGGCTGCTCGTGGCATTGGTTTTGGCGCCGATCGTATTGGCGGGCATCGGGTTGGTGGTGGCCTGGATTTTCAATGTCGCGTCGTTCTAAAGAGTCAGGCATGACAAGGGTGAGGATCGGCGCATCAATAAGTGTCGCAAGAAAAGTAGCAGGCACACTCCGTGTGCCGTCTGCCCCGCTCGGCAAATGCGCAAAACACGACAGTTACTAGTGCGCCGGTCCTAAGAACCCCGTGAAGGGTTATCCCAAAAGAAACCGAAAAACATGAAAAAGTTTATTGCCCAAACCCTGCTCTGTGCCGCCCTCGCGCTGCCTGCCATCGCCTTCGGGCAGCCTGCGGATCCCGACCCGCTCGGCGTCCTCCTCAAGCCGATCCCCGATAAACTGGTGGTGCTCACCTTCGACGATGGCCCCGCCAGCGGCTATACGGTCGTGGCACCCATTCTGAAATCGCATGGATTCAACGGTTCATTCTACGTCTGCGACTTCGATTCGTTCAAGACACGCAAGGACTGGTACATGACCTGGCGGCAGATGAAGGAGTTGGCCGATGAGGGCTTTGAAATAGGCAACCACTCCGCGGGTCATGGCTCGGGTTTTGATGCCATGATGAAGATGGAGGATGAACTGCTGGCGAACCATGTTCCCAAACCGACAACCATCGCCTGGCCGCTCCATCAGGCGAATGCGAATGCCTCCCCCGACCTGGTGGCGGACGGATATGTTTTCGCACGGGGCGGCCACAACCGCCCCTACCGGCCGACGGTGGACAACCCCTTCGAGATCCCCTCCATGTGGTGCGATAATCTCGAGGGTTTCGTCAAGATGGTGCGACAGGCGGCTGGCGGCAAGATAGTAACCATCTGCTACCATGGGGTGCCGGATATGGAGCATCCCCCCGTTTCCCTGGCCCCAGAGGTCTTCAAGGTGCAGATGCAGTACCTGAAGGACAATGATTACAAGGTCATCGCCCTGCGCGATCTGGCCGAGTATATCGATCCGGTGAAAGCTGCGAGGCTGCCGCCGACGGCGCATGGATTCAAGGATGCAGGCCCCCTGGTTCTGGCGGGGGAGAAGAAACCATGCAGTGTCGTCAACCTGGCGAAACCTGAAGTCAAGGAAGTTAAGAATGGGCGGAAAATGCCTGAGCATCAGGCTACGGAGAAGCCGCTGGCCCCATTGGGAGAGGTGAAGCCTATCGACAACAGTCGTCCAAATGTCTTCACCTGGAGCAAGGCGGAGGTCGGGAAATGGAGCGATGCTGCAAGGTGGTCGAATAATCTGAACAGCGTATCCGCGCCGCTTGCCGGTGGCCAGGCGGACTATGTTGTCCATTTCAAGCAGCGCGGCTCCTGTGCCGTCACAAATGATCTGAATGCGGGTTTTCTGTTCAACCGGCTCATCCTGGGCGATGGCTGTGGGGGTATGACCGTGAGCGGCAACGGCATCACGTTCACCAAGGACCGTGCCAATGGCGTTCCGCCGGCGATCATTGCGGGCAAGTGCCAAAGGGTCGATTTCAACGTGCCGGTAAATCTCAAGGATGATCTTCAGGTGAATACGTCTTCTGATCGAGATCCCAATTGCTTCATCACCTTCAATGAGGCGATCTCCGGTCCGTGTGCCCTGATTCTCAACAGCCGTGGTGAGTCCGACATCGCCAGAGTCAACTTCCATGATGTGCATTTCGGCATCCTGCAAATCAATAATACCAACACCTATCGTGGTGGAACCCGCATCAACGGCGGCAAGATAATCGTGAGGAAAAATGATGGGTTGGGAACAGGCCCCATAACACTCGATAATTTCGGCACGTTGTGCTCCGAGGGTATCCTGGCCAACCCACTGACGGTCAACACCGGAACACTCTTCCACGGCTCTTTAAGTGGCCCCGTTCAATTGAACGGAATCGCCCGATTCATCGGCAACTGCACTATTTCCGGTGAAATGAGCGGAGCCGGCGGCTTCACCATGCTTGGCACCAACGGGACCTACCTCAATATCGTGCCGGGGGGTATCGTGACCCTCCGTGGTGCCAACACCTACAGCGGTCCGACCGAGGTCTTTCCGGGCACCCTAATCGTGAAAAAGGCTGCGGGGCTTTACCATGGCGATACCGCGAAATGGACACCAACAAACATTACCGTGCATCAGGCGGCCACCCTGCGACTTAGTGTCGGTGGCTCGGGCGAATTCACCGGCGAGCAGATCTCGGCACTACTTGCGAACCTCACAACAGGTGTAAACGACAATGGATTGATGGGCGGCTCGTTTCTCTGCCTCGATACCGCCAATGCCAAGGATACCGTCATCGTCTCGGCTGACATTTCCGACTCGAAAGGTCCGGGCGGTGGCGCGTTCCTCATCAGGAAATGCGGTCTCGGTACCATGCAGCTTTCAGGCAAGAACACCTATTCCGGCCAGACGGTCCTGGAAGAAGGCGCGCTGAGCGTCTCGTCATTCAACAGCTTCACCCAAGGAAATCGTAAGGCCGGCAGCAGTCTGGGAGTGCCGATGGATATCGAGGCTGGCGAGATGGTCATGGGTGCGGAAGGGAAGGATGGTGATTGCGCCCTGATCTATACCGGCCCGGGCGAAACATCCGACCGCGTGATCAATCTTGCAGGAAGGAATTCAGCCGTCGCGTTCGATCAATCCGGTAAAGGATTGTTGAAACTCACCAGTCCATTTGTGATCTCGGGCTATGGTGCCGGCAAGACCATCGTCCTCAAGGGCGATACGGCCGGCACAGGCGAGATCGCGGGAAATATCTGCAATCCGTATGATCGCGCCGGCAAGGCGACTACCTCCGTTGCCAAATCCGGCACCGGCATCTGGATACTCTCCGGTACGAACACCTACACCGGCCCTACCAAGGTCGCCGGCGGCGTGCTCGCCTGCCCCAAGGCCGCCGCGCTGGGGGGTGGTGCCCTCGACATCAGCACTGGGGCCAAACTCCAACTGAACTACACCGGCACCCGCAAGATCGCCGCATTGACACTCAACGGTGGTATCGCGCGAGCCGCCGGCAGTTACGGTTCCACCGCCTCGCCGGCAACCCACAAAGACGACACCTGCTTCTCCGGCCCCGGTACAGTGACGGTGGCCCCATAAGGATCGCCCCTCTGCGTCCTCTGCGGTCAATCCCCTGTCCTCAAAAAAATTCACCGCAAAAGAACACAGAGAACGCGAAAGAACAAAATCTTTCTCTTGCGCTCTTTGTACCCTCTCGCGGTGAATCCTAATCAATTCTTTCGACGGAAAAATGAGGGACGATTCAGGGCTGAAAGCCTGCCCCATTAGGATGCCATTATGCCTCAATCCCTCAGTTTTCCGCATGGTGATGCGATTCGGTGGTCTGCAGGATGATGCATCCTTGCGATAGCTTGGCGTCGCCAGGGTGTCCGACTCCTGCGGTTGGGCAAACGATGGTGCCTTGGAGTCGGTCCCAGGTTTTCCGCAAGGCATAGGGAACGGAGCAGGAACTGACGTTGCCAACGTCACCCGTCAACCCATTAATCACTTCTCCGCGGATGCCGATCTCCTCCAATTTCATTGCCGTGAAACGGACGATGCCTGTCCCCGCTTGATGCGGCACAAAAAACTGAACCTCTTCGGGCCGGATACTCATTCCGCGGAGTGCCTTGGCAGTTGCGCTGGCCATGGCACGGGGCGCGGCGTCGGCAATCCCAAGTCCGTTGAGCGAGAACACCAGCCGACGCGAGGTAGAGCTTCTTCCCCCCTCGGGCGTGGGCACGACGGCGTTTTCCTGGAGATGGTAGTCGAAAAATACCCCTTCGGCTGCCCGCATCTCCGCCTTGGCAAGAACCAGATCGAAGTGTACCGGATGTTTCTCGCTGCCAATCGGGGAAAGGATCGTGGCCGTGGCCAGATCGCCGAAAAGGGGAGCCGTTTGCTTACAGCCGTAGTCCGTAATGCGGCTGATGCGACTCGCTGTGACGACCAAAATAAATTGGTTCTGCCGGAGGCGCATTGAGGGGATGATTTGTCGATGAACGATCGCGAGGGCTTTACTGTAACCGCTACAGCCCCAGTTGATTCCGTGTACTTGCTTGGCCGGAATACCGAGCCGGCGCACGAATTCCCGTGCTGCGTGGTTGGTGGATTTCAGCCAGTCTTGTTGCTCGTCGAGGTATTCCCGAGCAACATCACCCGGCACGATCGAAGGCGATACAAAGACCACTGCCGCGCAGTCCTGCAAGTCGCAGTGTACCTCGCGCTGGAGGTTCTCGACCGCCCGAATTCCAATCGCCACCTCGTCTTCCATTGAGATGTGGCGCGATAGGATGCCCGTGTGCTGTACAAATTTGCGCGGCAGAATGTCTGAAAACCAGTCATTCCCCAACATCCATGGCGGTTCGTAGGTGGAGATTGCCGAGATGCCGATCGTCTGTGGATGTACCGCTCGGATCATGCTTGCGCCTTTCGATGTATTACGGACATCGTTATGATCGGCAAAATCGTCGCGTGTCTTGAAATGCAATAGCGACAACTAGGGGATCTGGGCAAGCTTTTCTGATTCAGTGGAACGAAAGAATCCGAAAATATCGAATGTAGGTTTTCGGAGGCTATCCGAACGGGTTCTTAGGTCTGCGGATTTATCACAACTCGAGAAGCTCTTTCAAAAAGGAATTCTCCCTCCCGAGCTTTCTGCCCACCAAAGTAGTCCACCGCGCCAGAGTGGGAAACCAAGCCCAAAAATCACTGCAAGATCGATTTGCCAGGCCGAATCAACCTTCTTCTCGGCAAGCATCCGTGCCGCTTCGGCAACCATCGGCAGCAGCAGTCGCTCGGCAATCGCGGCTGAGTTGGCCAACTCTTTGCCCTTGGGCCTACCCGAAGTTTTGACTATTCCGGGCCTAGACGCGGAATGCGAATAATTGTGATCTGCACTCAGAACCGGACTACCCGAAGTTATTAACTCACCGACAATTCGACCACAAGAGGGGTTTGGCGTTTTTTTCGGATAACTATAGACTGAAGTTCCCCCCAGAGAAATGCAAGAATCCCCTGTAATTCCGGGCGTTT
>JBAWVO010000326.1:0-7107 GCA_037147235.1 Planctomycetota bacterium
CGACCGAAGGTCTCCCGGTAAATTGGAGACCTTCGGTCGGCGGCGTGGCTCGGTCGGAGACCGGCCACAACGAGGTTTTTCGACTACTGGGGTATCCCCTTGACTGGCGTGAGCACTATCCCTTGTGTCGGAAAGTGTACGGGGGTAATCTTCCATTGCCGTGCATACTATATATTGTGGTCACGCCAGCCAAGGGGATACCCCATTCCCCTCATTCTCAAGTGGTGATCCAGGAGTGTATGATGTCCAAGGTTGACAATGCCATGCTCGGCTGCGAAAATGCGGCAATGATTTGTGGCTCTTCCGGTTTTAGGTGCGGAAGTAGGGTGGGGAGAGTGAAACGAGCCCCACCAAAAGTGGACCGCAACAGAATTGGTGGGGCTCGCTGCGCTCTCCCCACCCTACAATTATTCGCGTTCCGCACCTAGAACCGGAAGAGCCACTAATCTGGAACAGCGGTAAGGATTGGCGCATCAATAACTGTCGTGTTTTGCCCACTCGCCGAGCGGGGGCAGACGGCACACGGAGTGTGCCTGCTACTTTTCTTGCGACACTTATTGATGCGCCGATCCTTACCGCTGTTCAAGATCAGTTCGAGTAACGCACCGATAGATGCTTCACCCACCCTACGTCGAGCTAGCAGTGACAGCAGTTGGCAAGGTTATGATCAAGGCCAAAAACGGACCGGCCCCTGGACGGCCTTGCGGTCCGTCGATTTAATCAAAAAACCTTGTTGTGGCCGGTCTCCGACCGAGCCACGCCGCCGACCGAAGGTCTCCAATCTACCGGGAGACCTTTGGTCGGACGTTTCGGCGGGGTCAGGAGACCCTCGCCGAACCTGGAACCTTGCGAACTGCTAGCGGTGACAGCGGGTTGTAGGGTGCGTGGAGCGAACTGCCCGGCAAATGGTGGGTTGCGCACGAAGTCGAGACGCTGAAAGCACTTACCGCTGTTCCAGATTAGTTCGCGTAACGCACCGTTCGATGCTTCACCCACCCTACGTCGAGCGAGCAGTGACGGCAGTTGGCAAGGTTATGATCAAGGCCCAATTTATCGGAGGGACGACCGCCGCATCTCTTCGATCGAGCGAAGGCGGCGATTCCGCTCCGAAACTTTTTCTTCCAGTTGAAGCCCGCCCTGAGAAACCAGAATAGTGGCAGCACCCAAGAGCATGGGCAGGTGATCTCCCAGCCCTGCCAGGGTTGGTTGTAATTGACTTAACGAAGGTGCCGATTCCGTCGTTGCGTTGGCTTTCCCTCCGTGAATACCCACACCGCCAACCAAAGAACCGACGTCACGATAGGGAATTGCAATCGATGCAGAACCACCCACCGGCAAATTGGGAGCGGAGGCCACTTCAATATCGCAGAAGATCGCGACTCCGCTTTCCGGCCGGATTGCCGATAGTTGCTGAGCCGAATCGCTCGCGTTGGGTTCCCAGGCAAGCTGTGAATCGCCGCCGGCCGCAGTCGGCGACGTGGCTGCCATCGCCAATTCAATACCTCCGCCTTCCTCCGATTCGGCAATCAACGGCAAAATCACCGGAGCGGGTCGGGAAGAGACCTCGCCGGCAAGATTTTCACTTGCGCGCGCAGTTTTGCTGCTGCTGTGTTTGCCGGAATCCGACGGCGTTTGCGTCTTTGGCAGGACATCCGTCAGCCAATTATCCCGATTGAGTTCCACACCTTCCGTTCCTTGGGAGCCGGAAGTTTGCGTCGGCGCGTTTCCAGGCCGGGGCGTGGTGGCAGATGCGTCGCCGAGAATAATGAACCCGCCCTCCGTGGAATTTTGGGTAGTGATGTCCGAGAAAGCCGGTTTGGTTGGAGATGGATTGGCATCGCTGTTGGATGCCGGCAGGGACGTTTCCACGGCCGCAAAGGCCGCCTGGTCGCGGACTCGGCTCGTCGTATTGGCTGCGGGCCTATCGGCAATAGGATCTTTCACCAGCGGCGCGAAAGATTCCACGCCCGACGCAACATCGTTTGCGATGATCAATTGAATCGCTTGGTCGGCAGGGCGGCTCAGGGGCCCTCGAATATCTGCTGGTCCGTGATTGACCGGCAAGGTCTCGATAATGACATCAAATTTAATGAATTCATGCGGTAATGCAGCCAGATCAACAGCATCCAGGCCGTTGGGCGCGACTTCACTGATGCCATGCGATGCGGCTAGATCAGCGGCGACTGGGGCGGCAGGCGCGACATCATTCATTCCACGGGATACCGTCAGAGCAGCGATGACTGGAGCGTCGGGCGCGACTTTACCGATTCCGCGCGATACCGCCAGATCAGCGGCATCTGGAACGGCAGGCGCGACCTCATTCATTTCACGCGATACCGCCAGAGCAGCCGCATCTGGAACACTAGGCGCGACTTCACTGATTTCACGCGATACTGCTAGAGCAGCGGTGTCTGGATTGTCGGGTGCGACTTCCCCTGGAAGCCTCAATTCCGGCTGCACATGAATCGTCAAAGGGACTGAGTCACTCCGTTCACCAGCCATATCATGCGCAGGCAGCCGATCGTATTTTGGCATTTCCAGGCTTGGCGGGACCGTGCCGGCATCCATCGAATCGGTGGTTGTCGCTTCGTCGCCTTGCAACCTCGTCGGATTTGCACTGAGCATCAATGCCACATCTTGCATTGCCACCTGGTCAACCCGATGCTCGGCGATTCGATAAAACTCGGCTGGCACAGGGGTGGGTGGCGGTGGGGCCACGGGCGGGACAGGTGGAAGGCCAATCGCCGAGAGCACGTTGCGTGTCTCGAGACATTCCAATCGCAGTCGGGTGAATGACTTCGCATGCATGTTTCGTGATCCTGAGGTAGACGGCCGTCCAAATATGGCCATGAGAAGATTCCTTTCAATTCTTTGTCAATGCCAAGAAGTCCGCACGGTTCTTGATTGCTCGGAAGGATTGGGTCCAGTTGCTGTTGGGTTCCGGCTTCCAGCCCGCGGCCGTTGCCTGCTTGAGTGTTTCCACGGCATAGGTGCCGCACCTGTCGGCGGTGATGTCGGCATTGCCGCCGGCGGAAATATCCCTGGCAATCAAAGCCAATTCCACGGCGACGGAGAACAAGTGTTGCGGATTGTTGGGCCACAGTTGGCGTCGTGCCAAGGCGGCCCGGGCGGCGTCGTCGGGACGTCCCGTCTGTCGCAGTACCCGCCCATAGTTAAAATAGTGCTTGCTGAGAAACTGTTGATACCTGGCAACCTCCGGGGCACATGCCATGGCCTTTTGTTGGTGCGCCACGGCCTGCTCGTAAGCCTTGACGGCATCCGACGATCGGTTCAATTCTTCCAGAACAATGCCCAGATTATTGTACATCCCCCCTATCCCGCTTTGCAAATCGACATCCCGCGGGTCTTGCTTGACGAGGGTCTCCAGTAAGGCCAGGGCACGGCGGAAGGAAGGTTCCGCCGCAGTGGCGTGCCCTAGTTTGCTCTGGGCTAGGCCGAGGTTATTGTATCCAACCGCCAGCGTGTGCCGGTACGATTTTTGGGCGGGAGACTGGCGCACCAGCTCGCTGGTAATATCCACCACCCTGGCATAGGATTCGGCCGCCTGGGCCACCGCCCCGCTACGCGACTGCATGGCTCCCAGATTATTGTAGGTCAACGCCAGCTCGCTTCGATAAACAGGCTCATCAGGCCGCAGTTCCACCGCTTTCTTCTGCATGGCCGCAGCTTTCTCGTAGCAGACGATGGACTCGGACTTCTGACGCTCGGCGTATAATGCACCCAGGTTGTTCAAGGTGGCAGCCAGACCGCGCAGCCGCTCGGGATTGTCCGGCGCAGCGACGAGAAGCCGCTCTTGGAGCTTGACCGCGCGCGCGAACGAGGCAGCGGCACTTTCGGCGTCGCCCGTTTCATTTTGCAGCAGTCCCAAATTGCCGTGGGCCAAAGCGAGATCGACGAGACATTGCCCGGAATCTTCCGCAGTGCCCAGCACCTCCTCCTGAAGACGGATGGCTTCCGCGAAGGCACACCGCGCCTCGTCGGCCTTTCCCGATCGCGCCAAGACCAAAGCCAGATTATTCTGACAGACACCCAGCCGGCGGCGGTAGTCCGTGTTGCGGGGATTCGTGGTGGCCAGTTCCTGGAAAAGTTTGATCGCTTGCCTGTCGGCGTCGAGGGCGTCACCACTGGAGCCGATCTCGGCGGAAAGGGTTCCGATTTTGCTGTAGGTCAAAGCGAGGTCGGCCCGCAACTCGGGATTGTCTTTGGCTTGTTCGACGAAGCTGCGGTAATAACCCAAGGTTCGGTGCAGCAAGTTTTGCCGGATCTGGACCGCGCCCGGTACGTTGGCCAGACTCTGCGAGACGAGTGTGCCGAGCTGTTCCACGGTGTCTTGGGCCTCACGGAATCGTTTTTCCGCCAAGGCGAAATTCTGCGCCGTTTTCCGCTGTTCGCCGGCAATTAAAAGCGTGCTGGCCGCCAGCCCCAGAAGAGCCAACAAAACAACGAGGCTGGTCGCGGCCACGATTTCGCGATGGCGTTGATGGCGTTGAGCCCAATGGGCCATGCGATCCAGCAGCGACGGCGGGCGAGCGACGGTGGCCTTCCCCTCCAGCACGCGCTGGAGATCGTCGGCAAATTCCTCGGCCGTGGTATAACGATCTTCACGCCGCTTGGTCATGCCTTTCAGAACCACCGTTTGCAGGTCGGTAGGAATTTTTGGTTGGAATTGACGCATCGGCCGAGGCTCATCACGCTCGATATGGCGGATCAAGACCGCCCCTTCGTCGCCGGGAAACGCCGGCTCAAGTGTCAGCAACTCATAAAGCGTTGCCCCCAATGAGTAAATGTCGGTACGATGATCGACCAAGGCAACCTGGCCCAATGCCTGTTCCGGACTCATATAACGCAACGTGCCCACCAAGTCGCCGGTTCGCGTCAAATTCGCGCCGGTCTGGCGACGGGCGAGTCCAAAATCAGTCACCCAGAGCTTACCGTTACCGTCCAGCAGCAAATTGGAGGGTTTGATGTCGCGATGGACAACGCCGCTTTCGTGGGCCGCGTGCAAGGCTGCCGCTGCTTGAATTCCCAGTCGAATAACCGCCCGAACATATTCACTGCTGCCCGATGCCCGCGAAGTCAGCAAAGAATGGTGGCTGGAGAAAGCAGGAATCGCCGCCTCCCTGTTCGTGGTTTGGCATTCGTGGTCCGTTGGAAAATACTTCTCCCGCAATTCGGACAGGGCACGATCGAGCGGCTGCCCGTCGATCAACTGCATCGCATAGTAGTGGACACCTCGCTCAACGCCGACGGCAAAGACCGAAACGATATTGGGATGATTGAGTTGCGCGGCGGCCTGGGCCTCATGTTTGAATCGGGCGATCTGCCGGCTGTCGAGGACGGCCGCGAAAGGCAATACCTTCAAGGCAACCCGCCTGCCAAGCGAGATCTGTTCCGCTTCATAGACGACGCCCATGCCACCTCGACCGATTTCCCGCAGCAGACGAAAATCACCAAGCCGCCGCTCGTCGCCGGCAGGCACGGAATCATCGCCGCACGTCTCGACGGTCGGACGCTGAAACCCGGCAGCGATATCGTACAACTCGTCGAGGCTGGCAAAGTAGGCTTGCAACGGTCCCGCAAGATCGGGGTTCGCTTCCAGCAGGTTCTCGCGGGGTGGCGGCAACCCCTTTTCCAATCGGCACAAATAGCCATCCAGCAGGTCGGTCAAGCGATCCTTTTGATCCGGCGTCAAGGTGCGGATGACGTCTGGCTCGATGCTCAGGTCGAGGGAGTCGGGTAGCCTAGGCGTCTCGCTGCTGTCGCGTGAATTCATTTCTGCCCAGCCCTTTCAGTCAATCGGTCGATAGATCTGCTTGAACTTTTCAATCGCCCGCAGCCAGAGCATGCGAACGGTACCCGGCTTGCGGTCCATGCGGTCGGCGACCTCCTCAAACGATAGGCCCTGCAAATTGCGCAAGACGATCACGTCGCGATATTGGGGCGAGAGGCGGGAAAGCTGGTCGGCCAGCGCAACGGCCCGTTCGCGCTGCTGCATGGGAGCACTCGGCGAAGGCCCGCGATCGGCCAGCATCTGGGTGAAATTGCATGCCGAACGGTCCAGCGTGGCACCGACTTGCTCCACGGAGATTTCTCGCCGCATGTCGCGCATCTTGGCCTTCAAGTGCGTTTCGATCACGTGGTGCAGGCAGTTGATCAAAATCTGCCGCAGCCAGGCGAGCAGTTCTCTTTCGCTGCAACCTCGGAATGCGGTGAAATCCGTGTGCGCCGCCAGCATGGTATCCTGCACGAGGTCCGAAGGGTTGACGCGCCGCCGCAATTTGCGATCCAACTGCGTCGTGGCCAGAATCGTCAGATAGTTGCGATAGAGTTGCAGAACCTGACCCAGGGCCTCCGCGCTTCCCAGGCGAGCCTGCTGAAGCAACTCCGGCACGGGAACCTCTTCCAAATTGTCTTGTATCGTTTCTTTGATGAGCATAGCGACTAACCTGATCTAGTATTAATGATAACCGCAAATGGAAAAATATGCCAGGGAAGTTCTTGAGCGAGTAATCGAAGCCCCTCCTTGAGCCGGAAATTGCCCTATCGGACATGATTAAGGATCGGCGCATCAATAAGTGTCGCAAGAAAAGTAGCAGGCACACTCCGTGTGCCGTCTGCCCCCCGCTCGGCAAATGTGCAAAACACGACAGTTCTTGGTGCGCCGGTCCTAAGCCGCGACTAAGAAAGACTTTATAATGTTTCCCGCCTGGTTTTCAGTGGGCAACAGGGATCCTTTACCCGCCACGCGGGTGGATCGGTTGAACTATCGGGATTTAACGAACCCTTTGGACAGATACCTACACGTAAAACTCTGAAACAATAATAGGACGTGTTGCCAAGAGCAATGTCACACCTTCGGCCGCGAATATTGTGGTTAGGAAGGAGGAAATGTTCAATGAAATACAACTGTTAATTTGACACCACCCAAAGAAGATGTTCAAATAGCCGAAGAAACGAGTTGTTCATTCATCCCTTAATGAAAACCGGCTCTCCGCCGGGTTTGCGGATAATTGTGGTGCGGGCGTCCCGCCTGCCCAAGATGTTGTGGTTGAACCAGGCAGGCGAGACACCCGCACCACAAACTTG
>JBAWVO010000327.1:0-7066 GCA_037147235.1 Planctomycetota bacterium
TGTTTGTAAGTCCTTGTTTTACACAACCTCCTGAAATCGCGCAAGGCTATTTAGCTCATTAGGGCAGGTTGTTCGAGAACGAGTATTAGGCAGCGCACGCGAGCAAAGCGAGGTTGCAACGCTACGGCTGTGGCTTGCCGGGGTCGAGTTTCTCGACTGCGACGGCAACTACCACTCGCCGCGGTCCTTGCTGATCGGACATGTCGGTAAAGATGATAATGAGGACAGATGCGACGAACGCATGCGGGCGGCGTTCGCGCCCACGGAGGCCGTTCTCGACCCGACCTACGAGGGCTCATCGCTAGATTTCTTCGAGCTTTGCCGAGGGACTCTCGCGGCAAACGCCAAACGCATGGCAGAGTGGGTGATTGTTGCCGAAGGCAAGCAACGGCATGATGCGTTGGTATACTTAGCTGATGGCCGTCTCGGTGTAGAAGTACAAAATGCGATTTGCCTGCGTGGTTACCAGGACACCTGGTTGGCACAGTTGCGAAGTTCCACGGTCTTTCGGGAGATCAGTGTCAGCCAACAACACCGCCTGGCGCAGTTACTTGGCCCGTCGCGCGAAACCCTCGCTCAGACTGGCCCTGATCGGTCTAAGCGAGCTGTTTCGCCGGGCGATACGCTTCATCGGATTCATGCTTGGTGGTCCCAGGAACGGGTTCGTCGCATGCCGGATTATTTGTGTCGAGTATATCCGGGCGGCATTCCCGACGTTTGTGTTGCGGACGGAGCCAACGACGGCCAGACGCGAGACAAAGCGTGGGTCGTACTATTCTTTCTCGGCATGACGTACACTATGGGCCGGGCAAAATATGAAGCGCACAGAAACTTCCTGGCAGAGTGCGAGCGGAAAAAATGGCTCGACGTATTCGCGGCAGAAGATGCAGATCCGTCATCGTGGCTGGCGATTCTGGATCAATATAACGAGGCGCGAGACGATGACAACCGATTCCTTCAGTGGATGAAGCAGTTCGTCGGTATACGCGCAGTCTCACGACACCTGAATGACTATAGGGATGCCTTTTTGTCGATTGACCGATTCACGAAGCCGTTCCGGCTCACGGCTGTCACGATGCCCCGCGTGTCGCCAGTGTTTGATAGAGGTGGAGTCGATGCCCCGTCTATTGCTAGAATCCTTGGCATCGGCGCGTGCTTTGTGGTGCGAGAGTTGGTCCGCCTGGGTATGGTTCGCAACGGATTCGCGTACCCACATTGCTACGTACCCACACTGCGGGTTCGGCAACTCTTCGACGCTTTGGGCTGCGACGACATGATCGACACGAACCTGCGCTGGGAGGTGTCCAGGACGATTGACACTTTCGTGAGAAACTATCTCGGCGAGGAAGAAGCCACTTTCAATTACGACTTTGACATTCCGTTCCAGATCATTGCCGAGAGCCCGGAGCTGCGGCACAGGTTCTTCGCTGATACGACCCCAGGCAGCGAAGATGACTCAGACTATTGAAACGACTCAAGGAATCCAGCGATGTTTAATGCCGGCGAGCAGGTAAAACATGGAGAACACGGGCAAGGCACGGTTGTAGCTGACCACGGGCCCACCGTCGTTGTACAATTCCGCCACGGCTTTGAGGAGTGCGAGACCGGCAGGCTAGAGAAAATATCAAGCCCGTTGGAGACATTGACCGCATCAGTCTGGGACGCACCGCTGGAAGTGCTCACTCGCGTCCAGGGCGAAGCAATCCAGTCGATCAATGACTCTTGGGGCATTTTTGCCCGGTCGCGTATCGCGCTTCTTCCGCACCAGCTATGGGTGTGCCGACAGGTTTTGCAATCGTGGCCGACGCGATGGCTTGTGGCGGACGACGTGGGTTTAGGAAAGACGATCGAGGCAGGCCTGATTCTGATGCCCTTGCTTTCTCGCGGGGACGTGCGGCGCCTTCTTATCCTTTGCCCTGCGTCTCTCGTCGATCAATGGAAAGCTCGGCTGCGGGATATGTTTGACATCCGGTTGACCCGATATACCGTCGAGCAGGATTTGCCGAAAGAGGACTTTTGGGACATGTACCCGCAAGTTGTGGCGTCATTGCAGACATTGCGTGCGGATCATGCAGGGCGACATGAACGGATGCTCGAAGCGGCACCGTGGGACCTCATAATCGTAGACGAGGCCCACCACTTGAACGCCGACGAGGAACGTGGCCCCACGCTCGGATACCGCTTAGTCCAGACACTTGTTGAGCGGGAGAAAGTCCGCTCAATGGTGTTCTTCACAGGAACACCCCACCGCGGGAAGCATTTCGGCTTCCTCTCGCTATTGAAACTACTGCGCCCAGGCTGGTTCGACCCACGCCTTCCTCTTGAAGAACAGTTGCCTCGCCTGCGTCAAGTTATGATTCGCAATAACAAGCAGAGCGCGACCGATCTCCTGGGAAATCGGCTCTTTCACACTCCGCAGAATACGCCTGAGACATATCGTTATTCTGAGAAAGAATCGCTTTTTTACGAAATGCTCACCGAGTTCATCGGCACCGGCAAGGCTTACGCCTCGACGCTTGGCAGCAACGATGGGCGGGCGGTAATGCTTGTCCTCTTCGCCATGCAGAAACTTGCCTCAAGTTCCGTCGCCGCGATTCTCCGCGCAATACGGAACCGGCTGGCTCGAATTGAACGAGGTCAGGAGGAAGTCGAGGATCTTCAAAAGGAGTACCATGAGCTTGAAACTCTTGGTGATTTCGATCGCCTTGCAGGCCTGGATGAGAAATTGGCAGAGGCAAACCTTCGCTTGCGGCTAATGCAAGACGAGGAACCCCGCCTTCGTGAGTTGATCGCAGCGGCCGAGGTAATTACGCGGGAGACGAAGATCGACAAGATCTTGGAGTTGGTCGAAGGCCCTTTCGGAGATCGCTCGGTCCTGTTCTTTACAGAATACAAGGCCACCCAGTCGCTCCTCATGTCGGCGTTAATATCCCGTTACGGCGACTCTTGTGTCACATTTATTAATGGTGACGAGCGAGCCGATAACGTGATCGACTCCCACGGCCGGCCCCGCTCTCTCACGATTCCGCGTGAGACTGCCGCAGATCGATTCAATCGCGGCGAGGCGAGGTTCCTGGTTTCGACGGAAGCAGGTGGTGAAGGTATCGACCTTCAAGAGAGTTGTCATAGTCTGATTCATGTGGACCTGCCGTGGAACCCGATGCGGCTGCACCAGCGCGTGGGACGGTTGAATCGTTACGGCCAAAAGGAAAAGGTTGAGGTGTTTACGATCCGCAACCCGGAGACCGTCGAGTCACACATCTGGGAAAAGCTCAACGTGAAGATCGCAAATATCACGACCGCGATGGGGCAGGTGATGGACGAACCAGAGGACCTGCTGCAACTCGTGCTTGGAATGACTTCGCCCAGTCTCTTTCGCGAGCTATTTTCCGAAGGGGTAGATGTACCGAAGGAACGGCTCTCAGCGTGGTTTGATGCCAAAACTGCTCGTTTTGGTGGGGATGACGCGATTGATACAGTCCGCCGCCTGATAGGTCATTGCGCGAAGTTCGATTTTCAGGAAGTGTCTCAGCAAATTCCGCGGGTAGATCTCCCGGACCTCAAGCCATTTTTCTCGGCAATGCTCCATCTTAACCGTCGCCAGGTAAGTGAGGCTGACGATGGACTTAGTTTCTTGACGCCGGAGGGATGGTTTCGCTCCGACCCAAGCATCCGAAAGGATTATGCTCAGTTGGTATTCGACCGCAACAAGCGGGGCAAAGATGCGGCGCAGAAGGTTCTCGGCGTTGGGCACAAGCTCATGGATCTAGCGATGGTACAAGCCCGCGGCCAAACGGTCACCGTGGCTGCACTTCCCCCAAGTGTGCTGGCTAATCCGATCTACGTGTGTCGCGTACGTGATCGCGTGACGGCCAAGGGCGGTTTCACGCGGTCGATTATCGCAGGCGTCGAAGACATTGGAGCTTCAGGCTTCGCGATGATGCGAGATTGGGAGCTACTCCAGCGATTCAATCACGCGATTCAACACAGCCAGGGGCGGCGCCGCAAGCCTTGCGCGGTGTCGGCTGATCGGGACAAGTTGCTTCTCACCTGGACTGCTGCACAAAGGATATTAGAAGAACGACTCGGCGAACTAAACCACCCCTTCAAGATTCCCTACGTAGAACTCCTAGCCATCTTAGCGCCGGGGAGTGTTGTTGCTGAGGAGACTCCCGAAATAGATACTTAGTGGTTTGGTGGGACTGGGCCAAAGTCGGGAAAATGGCCGGAAGCTAAATGGAAATCACGCCAGCCGAAATAACACGGGCCTAGGTGAACGACATATGGGCGTTTGGAAACCGTGTCCTGTATCCAATCCTTTCTTCCAAGTCGTTTCTCGCTTTAGCCTAGCCCCATTTTACCATTCCCTTTGGCATCTGGCAGGTCTCGCGGCCCAGATTCGGCCGAAAAATGACACCGGCCACCACCAAAAGCTAGCCTACTGGCCTTGCAGCCCCGCTGCTACGCTCCGGCCGGGATTGGTGATTGTAATGACAACCGATCTACCCCCACCGTGTTCGTCTGGGGAGCATCCATAGCGGCTGATGATCAGGCAATTTTCCTGCCAACCCGCCCATCCTTGCACTGCGTCGAGGCTTCCTGCACAATGGTGGGCATGCTATCGCTCGATCACCAACGTGGAACCCTTTTCGGCCTCGCCATCGCGGATGCCCTCGGTGCCGCCGTCGAGTTCAAAAGACCAGGCACCTTCGCCGAGGTCACCGGCTACCGTGACGGTGGCCCCCACCGTTTGGCACCAGGAGCTTGGACCGACGACACGAGCATGGCACTCGCCCTGGCCGACAGTATCGCCAGTGTCGGTTGGGATCTCAACGACCAAGCCCGCCGCTACGTTGCCTGGTGGCAAAAGGGCGAATACTCGGTCAACGGCCGCTGCTTCGACATTGGCATTACGACCCAAAGTGCCCTTAGTCGGTTCCTGAAATTCAGCAATGCCAGAACTTCGGGCGATCCCTCAGAACGGGCCAGCGGCAACGGATCAATTATGCGGCTCGCCCCGGTGCCGATCCGTTACGCCAGCCTCTTTCCCAACGACTTGGACGAATTGATCCGATACCTCATTGAATCCAGTCTGCCGACCCACGCCAGCCCGCAATGCTTGTCAGCATGTGCCTATTTCGGCCTGGTGTTGTGCGGGCTAATCCAAGGGCTTGACCGCCAGGAAGTCCTGACCAGCGACTGGGAGCCTCTGATGCGGCTCAGACAGGTCCACGCACTTCACCCCGAGGTGGAAGAAGTCGCCGCTGGCAGCTTCCGCCAGAAGCAGCCACCCGAGATCGTCGGCTCAGGTTATGTAGTGGAAAGCCTGGAAGCCGCCCTATGGGCTTTCCATGACGCCAAGGACTTCCGGGAGGCCGTGCTGCGGGCCGTGAACCTGGGCGACGACGCCGACACGACTGGGGCCGTCTGCGGCCAGCTTGCCGGGCCTACTGGGGCAAGTCGGGAATTCCGGTAGAATGGCGGGATGGGTTGGCAAGGCCGGAGATGATCGAGAAGACATTGATTGGCCTATTGAAATCCCATGAGTGAGCGACAACTCAAACGACTGCTGATTTCCGATCCATGAAAACACCTATCGTCTCCTGGTTTGTGTTTCTGGCAGTGTCATGCTCAGTGTCTGCTGCTCCGCCCAAGAGGCCCAACATCCTCTTTATCCTCACTGACGACATGGGTTGGGGGGATCTCAGTTGCTTCGGGAACAAGGAGATAGCCACACCCAACATCGACCGTTTGGCAAAGCAAGGCATCCGTTTTACGCAGTTCTATGTTGCCTCACCCATCTGTTCACCTTCGCGAGTGAGCTACACCACGGGCTGCTTTCCAGCACGTTGGCGGATCAATGACTACCTGCACAACCGCTCAGGCAACATGGCACATGAGTGCGCAAACTGGCTGGACCCAAAAGCACCCACCCTTGCCAGAACCTTGCATGAGGCAGGCTACGCCACGGCCCATTTCGGCAAGTGGCACATGGGCGGCGGACGCGATGTTCAGAACGCCCCCTGGCCCAGAGAGTATGGCTTCGACGAGCATCACGTGAACGTCGAGGGCTGCGGACCGCGAATTGACACATTTGGCTCGGCGGAGCCCGTGCCGGTGGAGGACAAGGTGTTGGCCCGCTATCAATTTACTGGCTTCTGGGTGGACAAGACCATCGACTTCATCCGTCGTCACAAAGAGCGGCCTTTCTTTGTCGAGCTTTGGCCGCAGGACGTCCACACACCGCACATTCCAAACCCCGAGGAACTGCCCGGCGTGGCAAGAACACCGAGAAGACACCACAACTTCAACGCCGTCCTGAAGGTCTATGATCGCGAGATTGGTCGCGTGCTCGATTTTCTTCAAGCTGAGGGCCTGGAGCAAAACACCATTATCGTCTTTGCCAGCGACAACGGCCCGGAGCCCTCCTTTGAGCGTCAGCGGTCTGGCGGTCTGCGTGGCATGAAGTGGAGCCTCTATGAAGGGGGGATTCGCGAGCCGTTCCTTGTGCGATGGCCGGGACATATTCCTCCCGGCAGAACCGACTCCACAACACTGCTTGGCTCCGTGGATCTTTTCCCATCGCTTTGTACGCTGGCCGGAATCGCCCTCCCAAAAAACACCACGGTGAACGGCCTCGACGTAAGCCCCGCTTTGCTTGGTACGCCGATGCTACGCAGCCAACCGCTACTCTGGGAATATGGTCGCCATGCCGACTACCTATTCCCGCGCGAGCCCGGCGCACGTAGTCCGAACCTCGCCATCCGCGACGGCAAGTGGAAGTTGCTCATCAATGCGGATGATACCGGCACCGAACTCTACGATCTTACTACCGATCCTCACGAAACGAAGAACCTCGCCACAGAAAACCCCGCTGAGGCCAAACGCCTTCGGGCCGTTGTCTTGGCATGGAGGCAGACACTACCATGACTATGAGACTCACCCTTATCAACCTTACCGCACTCCTCCTGGCTCCGCTGCCATCGCTGTACGCTGCCAACGTGCCAAAATCGCCCAAGAGGCCCAACATTCTCTTCATCGTCGCCGACGACTTGGGCTACGCCGA
>JBAWVO010000328.1:0-7025 GCA_037147235.1 Planctomycetota bacterium
AGAACAGGCCACCATAATTGGTGACCTGCTTCGATTAGGACGGTGGGTTGTGGGGGTTTAGGCTGGTTTGCGGCGTCGCCAAAGGAAGCCAAGTAGGCCGAGGGTGGCGGTGCCGAGCAGGGCGAAAGTGGAGGGTTCAGGGACCACGTTCAGCACCAGATCGCTGCCTTCCACGGCGAGCGTTGCCGAATAACTGCCGATCATGCCGCTGCGATTATCTCCCAAGCTGTTGCTGATTGATCCAGATCCAGCGTCAATCAGAATGTATCTGCCTTGTCCAAAGCCATCCAACGGTGTGAAGTGGAAGTCCGAGAATTGCTGACCGCTGAGAATTAAGTCCCCAGTAGGTATGAGTATCTTGTCGCTGTTCGTTGGAGTATCAAGTTCATAATCAATTAACGCACCGAAGGCAAGCGTTAGATCGCCAGACAGGCTGAGTATTCCTGGCGAATTGCCAGGGGCCAGGTGGCCACCGGAAGCAACCGTGACACTGCCGAGTGTGCCAGTGCCGCCCAAGGTGCCGCCGCTGCTGACGCTGACGGCCGAATTCGTCAGACAGCCATTTACGACGAGCTTGCCCTGATTGATCTGTGTCGCTCCGTTGTAGGTATTGGAACCGCTGAGTGTGAGTCCGCCAGTGCCAATCTTTGTCAGACCACCGGAGCCATTGAGCACACCGGAGTACGCAGTGCTATAGTTGTTATTGCCTACGATGAGAGTCACGGCGGAAGAAGCGGAATTGGACAAAGTGAGCGTACCGAAGCCGGTCAAGCCGCCGAGCATGCCCGCGGTCATCGAGCCGAAGCTCAAAGTTCCACTACCGCTGGTGTCCAGTGTACTCTGTTGCAAGGCACAAGTATTGCCTAGGGCGAGCGTGCCACTGCTGACCAAAGTGTTGCCGTTGTATGTATTGATGTTGTTTAGAGTCAGGGTGCCAACGCCAATCTTGGTCAATCCGCCGGCACCTTCGATAGCACCAGAAATGCTTAAGGCGTTACTCTGTGTATCCATAGTGGCGATGATACCGCTATTGAGAACGAGGTTTCGATTGCCAGATATGGATACCGTCGCTGCACCCGCCTGAAGAGTGCTGTTGCCAGAAAACGTGATATTCGTCGTCGGAGACGCCGGTGCCGTACCAAGCGACGTATCGGCGTTGATGTTCAACGTGCCGGCCGACACGATCGTTGGACCTGAGTACGTATTCGAGCCGGTAAGGAGCAGCGTGTTTCCACCTAACTTCGCTAGTCCCATGCTGCCGGTGATTTTTGAGTTGTACGACAAACTGCCTCCAGAGGTATCGATGCCGAAGATCGAACCGCTGGCGAAATAGCGGCTATTGTTGCTCAGAAGCGTACTGATATTCGTGGCCGACCAACCACTACCACCCGTGTTGACAGCAAGCATCGCGTTGTTGCCAATGTTGATTCCTCCCCTCACCGCGTAGCCGGGCAGTGCCGCCGTGCCAGTGGCCTGGAGTGTGCCAGCATTAACGACAATGATGCCCGCGTAGGTGTTGCTGCCACTAAGCAGCAGCGAGCCGCTACCAATCTTAATCAGACTGCCAAAACCGATGAGAGTGCCAGTGAAATTGGTGCTAACGCCATTACCGCCCACCTGGACAGCTACCGGAGCAGACGTGGAATTGGACAGGCTGAGCGTCCGCGAGCCAGTCAGACCACCCAAAGTGGCGGCGGTCAGCGATCCAAAACTCAACGTCCCACTGCCGCTGGTGTCAAGCGTGCTCTGCTGCAACGCCAGCGAACTACCCAGAATGAGCGTACCTCCGCTGATCAGTGTATTACCACTAAACGAATTGGTAGCTGCCAAGGTTAACGAACCTTTACCGACCTTGGTTATGCTGCCGGGACCGGACAGCGAACCGGAAAGTGTCACGTTGAATCCAGCCGTATCGAAAGTCGCTCTGTCGCTGCTGGCTCCCAATATCATAGGCAGGCTGGTGGAAAACCCACTGCTGGCCAAAAGAGTTCCACCGTTGAAGTTGAAGGTGGCCGAGCCAGAACCTTTGCTCAGTGACGCAAGTACGAGTAAACCATTATTTAGATTGTATGTGCCGCTACTGTTATCGTTCTTGCCAAGAACGAGATTAAGGCTGGTACTATTGGTCCCACCGGACTGCGTGAAGGTGCCTATCCCGAAATTACCCACGTACTCATTTGTTACCGAAATCAAGCCACTACCGCTAAGGCTGTACGCCCCGCTGCCGTCAGTGTTGTTGCCTAGATAAAGCGATCCGGTTGTGTTCGTACCGCCGGATTGCGTAAAGGTTCCCGTGCCGGAGGAGCCAACGTATTCGTAGGCTCCAACCGACACTAAGCCACTCCCGCTAAGATTGTAAGTACCGCTGCTGCCAGCGTTGTAGCCGAGATAGAGTTGGCTGACGATGCTGAGAGTCCCGCCGTTTTGCATGAAGGTTCCCGCGCCGGAGAAACCCACGTACTCGTAATATGGCGACATCCACCCATTGCCGCTTAGGCTATACGTGCCGCTGCTGCCAGGGTTGTTGCCGAGATAGAGACTATCGATTATGTTGCTACCGCCGTTTTGCGTAAAGATTCCGTTGCCGAAAAAGCCAATGTACTCATTGTATGCCAACAACTGGCCACCGCTGAGGCTATACTTGCCGCTGCCACCGACATTGTTTCCGAGATAGAGAGAGAGCTCTTGGTTGTTCATACCACTGCCGTTGGTCCCACCGGACTGCGTGAAAGTGCCCATACCTGAATTGCCCACGTATTCGCAGGATGCCGACACCAATCCACTGCCACTGAGGTCGTACGTGCCGCTGCTGCAAGAGTTGTAACCGAGAAATAGATGGCCATTGTGATAATTGAGGATACTGTTGGTTCCGCCGGATTGCACGAAAGATCCCGAGCCGGAGTAGCCCACGTTTTCGTCGGTCGCCGAGACATAGCCGCTACCGTTAAGAGTGTACGTGCCGCTGTCGGATGAGTTTTTGCCAAGATAGAGATTGAGGCTGATACTGTTGGTTCCACCGGACTGCGTGAAGGTGCCGATGCCGCCATTTCCGACATAGTGGTTAACGACAGCAAGCGATCCGCTGCTGCTCCCGGATTGGAGATCGTTCGTTGTCAGGTTCCCGTTGCCCAACTGGATCGTGCCAGTGCCCGAGAGCGACAACCCTCCGATCAAATTGATGGTACCGCCGGAAGGGGCCATAATCGCTCCTTGGCAAATGACTGCATCGCTGATCGAGACCGAACCGATGAAGCCTTGTCCTGCTGGTATTGTGAGCGTGGTACCGAGCGTGTGTGTCAAACCCAAGCAATTGAAGCTACCGAACCCAGTGTTGAGATCAAATCCCGCGGAAACAATCAACAGTGAATTGGCGTCAATGTTCATCGACATCGATTCGACATTTTGCAAAGTACCCTGGGAAAGATCGACGACGGAACTCACTGCATTTACCACGGCTGTGCCACCGCCACCATCAAACACGCCTAGGTTAGATAAGCCAGCGGTGATACTGAGTGTTCCGCCACCGAGTAGATAGTATCCGCCGTTACCAATCGAGACATAACCGGCGGTGTTATTGCCACCGGTTTGCCGAAACATCGCGGTAGCCCCCCCACCGTAACCGATATACTCGCTCACGGCCGACAACTGTCCGTTGCCGCTCAAAATGTACGTGCCGCTGTCCGTGTTGCCGTATCCAAGAAAGAGACCACTGGAAATTGTGTTGCTGCCGCCGGTTTGTGTGAATATCCCAATTCCGCCCTTGCCGATGTAGTGATTCGACATGGAAAGCGGCCCGATGGTAATCCCCGATGCCGTGTCGTTTACCGTCAGGCTGCCGGTGCCCAAAGCAGCATTTCCTGTTCCGGAGAGTATTAAGCCGTTGTTCAAATTGATGAAGCCATTTGACTCGCACGCAATTGTTCCCTGACAGATGACCGGATCATTGATCGATCCCTGGCCAACAATGTCCCGACCGACCGGCACTGCCAAAACAGTACCGGTAATGTGGGTGAAACCCAAGGTACTGTAGCTGGCAAAGCCAGTAGACAGATTGAATCCCGCGGGCACGATCAAGAGGGAGTTGATACCCATATCCAACGACATGGCTTCCATATTCTGCCAGGTGCCACTGGACAGATCCATAATGCCGTTGCAACTAAACACTGACGGCATGCCGCCGCCATCGAAGATTCCTTGGTTAATCAAACCGCTGTTGACCTGCAAACTGCCGCCGGTAAGCAGATACTTGCCACCGTAGTCGATCTGCATCAGCGAGACTGTATTCTTGCCACCGCTCTGCTGAAACGATGCGGAGGCCGATGGGATAAGACCGATATACTCGCACGAGGCCAGCAACTGCCCACTGTTGCTCAAACTATATGTCCCGCTGCTGCCTGCGTTGTTGCCTACGAAGAGCGATCCGGTGATACTGTTCGTACCACCGGATTGCGTGAAGGTTCCCGTGCCGGAGTACCCTAGGTACACACTGCCTGCTGACAACCACCCGCTACCGCTAAGGCTGTACGCCCCGCTGCCGTCAGTGTTGTTGCCTAGATAAAGCGATCCGGTTGTGTTCGTACCGCCGGATTGCGTAAAGGTTCCCGGACCCGAGTAGCCTAGGCATATACTGGCTGCTGACAACTGGCCATTACCGCTGAGATCGTATGTGCTTGTGCTGCTTGAATAATAGCCGAGAAGGAGTTGGGCGGTACTGTGGGTGCCACCAGACTGTACGAAGGTTGCCTTACCAGAAATACCCAGGTTTTCGCTCGACACCACCGATAGCTGGCCGCTGCCACTGAGAGTATACGTGCCGCTGCTGCTATCACCGCTGGCAAGAACCATATTGGTGCAAATATTGGTTCCACCGGTTTGCGTGAAAGTCCCCGAGCCGGAGTAGCCCACCTTCTCGATGTTTGCGGACAACTGGCCGCTCCCGCTGAGGATATACGTGCCGTTGCCACCAGAGTTCCCGCCGAGTCTGAAGTCGCTGGCACCGTTTGTCCCGCCGGATTGCTCAAAGGTGCCCATGCCGTTTAAGCCGATGGACGCGTTGTATGCCGACAACTGGCCACCGCTCAGGTTGTACCTACCGCCGTTGGCGGCGTCGCCGCTAACATAGATAGAGCCATTGCGGTCAGCAATACGGTTCACGCCGCCGGACTGCGTGAAGGTTCCTGAACTGCCCACGACCTCTGAGCTCGCTACGGAAATACTGCCGCCCGTCATTTGTACCGTCCCGCTCCCCGCACTGCTGCCCAGAAAAAGAGTACGGCAAGTCGGTCCGATCGAAGTGACGTTGGCCGTCCCGTCGTTGATGATATAGGCAGTGTCATTACTGGTCGGCAGGGTTCCGCCCCAGTTTGTGGCCGTAAACCAATCGCCAGAGGAAACAGCCCAGGTGTAATTGGCTGCGTCGAGTGGCAGTGCCACGAGCATAACAAACGCAACAACGAAGTACGCCAAGCCCGCGGCCGACAACCGGAGTGCTCGGCAACTGCGTCTCGTGGAGAAGTTGCAAAACATTCTTTGGTTCCTCAAGTACACCAGCCTTGGTCTTTCGTATCCGCATCTACGCAACGAGCATGAATCGCAATGACCCGACGGCAGGCCGGCGACCTTGCCATTAATGCTCAACAACGAATCGATAATGCGCACAACTTCCGCGTCATCGGATTCCAAACGAAGGGTAACCAGACTCTGGGCAAACCAGATATTCTCCACCGCGCCGTGTGGAGCAACCCCCCCTTGATCAGAACCAATTTTTCATAAATGTAGTCCGAAGACGCCGACTAGTCACGAACCAGCGACGTGCTGACATCGGTGTGCTGCCGCAGTACGGATGAAGGCGTCTATTCAACGGTCACCTGTAATTAAGCCCATTGTAACATATACTTTGGCAATGCAAGCGATAATTCCGGAATAATTCCGATAAAATCCCGCCCAGGTTCATTTTCAGCCATGTCTTCCTGGCCTTTGTTGGAATAATTCAGTTTCGCGTCCCGATCGCTCGACGGACACCAAGCCCAACAGATGTGTTAAGTGATTCGGCCGGGGCGGCCAGAGGCCAAAGCACGCCCTCCGATACCTAAAGAAAAGCGTTTTTCCTGTCATAATCATTGAGCGCACGGATAGCTTTTGAGGGGTGACCTTCATCAGCTTTTTAAGCCCCAAATCGACCATCTTGGTCGGTTTTGAGGCTCATTTCGTTTCTTGCCGTCGCGTTCTGGTGCCGTCCGCATTGTGCGGAGCGGCCATGTTTTTCATCACATGGCCGCCTGCGGGCGGCCGTATCTATCAGGAGTTTTTCAATGGTTTGCTGTATTGCTTCAGATTCTGATTCCGACTCCCCAGATCCCCGCCCCCGTTTCTCCACCGCGAAGTGCAAGGCCGTCTACAAAAAGATGATGCCTTCCATCAAAAAGCATGCCCGCAACGCCTTTCGGTATCTCGACCCCGAAGCAAGGCAGGAGTGCGTGCAGAACGTACTCTGCAACACCTGGGCAGCACTGGTCGGACTGGCACGTCGCGGAAAGCTCGACAAGGCCTTCCCGACAGTTCTGGCAAAGTTCGCGGAGAAACAGACTCGCGATCACAGGATTGTCGGTGGTCATCTCGACGTCACGGATGTGCTCTCGCCGTACTGCCAGGCGAAGAAGCACGTGAGAGTGGCAAGGCTCGACAGATACCACCGTGTCAAGGAGTGCTGGGAGGATCCCGAGGAAAGCTGTAGTGAGCTGCTTGCTGAGAATCGGAATACCACGCCCGCGGATCTTGCCGCAAGCCGCATCGACTTCAGCGCTTGGCTCAAACTGCTTCCGTACCGTCAGAGGCGGATTGCTAAGTTTCTGTCGGTGGGCAATCGAACGGCGGACACCGCGAAAAAGTTCAAGGTATCGGCTGGCCGCATCAGCCAGGTTCGTCGCGAGCTTGCTGAGAACTGGAAGAAGTTCACGGGTGAAGATCCTATCACCCAGGCCATCTGATAAGGTCGCGGAAAACGCGTCCAACCCGTCCATGCGTCC
>JBAWVO010000329.1:0-7024 GCA_037147235.1 Planctomycetota bacterium
GCTTGCGCTTCGGGCTGGTATGGATTGGGACAATCTCAACCGCGGACAGTATAGTTGCTCATCCTTTGTAGGATTATCGGATGAATGCTCTCTCGGCACAAGGCGGCCGAGTTATATAAATCGGCTCTCCGCCGGGTTTGCGGATAATTGTGGTGCGGGCGTCTCGCATGCCAAGATGTTGTGGTTGAACCAGGCAGGCGAGACGCCCGCACCACAAACTTGCGACCTGTACGATTGATTTTGGGCATGCCCATAACTACCGAGGAAAACACCGGTCTACTGTACTCGACACGCTTTTCGGTGACTTCTGCGGGACCGACTGCCAAAACACGGAACCATAAGCTACCAAACGAGTTGCGATTCTAGGTTGGACGAACAGACCAACAAAACCAATCGTACAGGTCGCAAACTTGGCGGAGAGCCTATAAATCGAGAACGCCCCTGGTTCAGGTCGTCTGGATCGGGGGGCAGGAGAATTGCAAAGTCTGGTTGAAGCAGCCCTGCGTAAAACGGAATTCATTCCTTACCCGAAAAGATGGGCAACGGAATAAATTCCGTTCTACGAAGGGCCCTTGCAGCCAACCCACTATCGGTGGGATTGACAAACTGGAGTTCGCGGATCACAATTGCTGGCGGCGGCCTACTTCCGACAGGCATGACAGGGGCAAGAACCCCGTGAACAGTTGTGGTAGGAGCAATCGCGGCCGCCAGCACGGACGATATTTCGTCCGATTTCCCTGCTTTGAGGACGTTAAGGGGTGGTGCCATGGCTAAAAAAGGAACGAAAAAACAGATTGCCGGAACGAAGCAGCAATCAAAACGACTTGGTTTGCCCAGTCACCTGCCTTCATGGGAACGGTGGTTTCAAGAACTAGAATCGTTCACGAAAGAGTACGGCCACTGCAATGTTCCAAGCAGATACCCGCCAAACCTTGCCCTGGGTAAATGGGTGTCAGGTATCCGATACCGGAAGAAACGAGGAAAACTCAATCAAGAGACAATCTGCCGCCTGAACGCCCTGGGCTTCTGTTGGGCGCCACGGGATACCTGGGAACAACATATCCTTGATCTGGAAGCGTTCAAGAAGGAACATGGTCACTGTAATGTGCCACTTCGGTATCCGCCGAACCCCGCCCTAGGTTCGTGGGTGATCGGCATCCGGCAATGGAAGAAACAAGGCAAACTTGCAAAGGATAAAATCCTCATGCTCGACGCCCTCGGCTTTTCTTGGATGATAAAAATGCGAGGCATCCAGGTTCCTTGGAAGCAACGCATCAACGATCTGAAAGCGTTCAAGAAGAAGCACGGGCATTGCAATGTTTCAAACGAGTACCGGCCAAACCTTTCACTCGGTCAGTGGGTGTCCAACCTGCGGCAACGGAAGAAGCTTGGCACCCTTGCAGAGGATAAAATTCTTATCCTCGATACCCTCGGGTTCTCTTGGGTGATGTCGGAGATGTCCAACCGGCCGAAGAAGCAACGGTAGAGGGCACTCGGTGGGCGAAAGAAGCTGCGATTCTCCTGGGCATGTCGCCGAATAGCCGGCACTTTCCCATCTTCCCGTACACAAGATTTCCACCATTAGGGGGTGCGACAACAAGAAGCCCCTTCTCATTGTTGTTTTACATTGCACACACAAGGGGGTGGCTTGGAAAGTTTTATGGAAATCCAATCACAAATGGTTGCTTTTTTTGCAGATATCGGTTATGCTGAGTGAGTTGACTTTAGGTTGTGGCCAACGAAGAAAAATCTGCTGAGTTTTGCTGTACTGGAAAGTCTTCTCACATGTTGAATTTCATCTTGTTTTCGTACGTCGAGCCAGATCTATTGATGACGGGTGCTGCCGTCTCCGCTGTACTCTGCGGTATCGTCCTTATGGGCGGCCGTTTAGTGATCGGTCGCCCGTTGCGCGTGCTTTCAAATCTTTACAAACGCAGACTGCATCGTGAACCTGCTACCTACGCGAGAATTCCCGGCGCCGGTCATGGGCAGGAGCAAGATTTCCGTAGCGTTCGGCACCCATCACAGCGCGTTGCCTAAAGCCTATCACTTCATATCCCAAGCCTGGAGCCATTGGGTCCGGTTCGGCTTGAGTGAGAAGTCGGCGTGGAGACGTTTTTCCATGTCGGCCATGTGTCCGCCGCCGTAGAAGATGGCGACTTTTTTCTTGCCGGCGGCAATCTGGGTCTTTAAGACTTCAAGTGCCCGCTTATTGCGCTCGCCGATGAGCGTGGAACCTTTCGGCCCTTCCAAGACGGCCATCATCCCTTCCACCTCCTGGAATTGATCGGCCATGGCCCTTTTCAAGGCCAGCGAACGGTTCTTGTCGAACATGGCCATCAGCAACTGCATCTCGCCGCCGTCACCGCCTTGGACCTGCTTGGCCAAGGCATAAGCGAGCAAGCGGGTGAAGATGTCGCCGAAGCCTTCCTGGCGATCTCGCATCGACTTCACAAACTGCTCCGGAGAGAGGTCGGCGTGGATTAGGTTCTTTCGCGTGTAATCGACCTGTTCGAGTTGGAACTCAAGTTTCAGCAGATCCTTCATTCCAAGTTGCATGGCGGAAAGCACATTGCCGGCCCCCTTCTCTTTGCGGCCGCCCTTCGGAATTCGCGTCCCTTCAGGGGCGACCAGCTCGTAGAGTACGGCATCGTATCCGGCAAAACGCTTATTCAACTCCTGATAGTAGCCCTTGTCGGCAATATGGACGGCGGCGACCAGATCGACTTGGACATTCGCCGCGTCGGGAGTGGCAGGGCCAAAACTTACAATGGCCGTCTCCAAGCCAATCGTCCGATCCTGGGCGTCGCGAACAACCCGCAGGTACTTGGCGGACGCCGGATTTTCTGCCGGCTTGGCGACAACTTCCGCACCCCACGCGACATTTGCCGTAAGGGTTAGTCCAAAAACAGCCAACAGGAGGCAAAGGCGTCGCCGGAAGTATTGTAGGGAATTGTAAAAATTCATGGCTCGGTTCCTTGGGGCTTTCCACTAACTGCCCATCCCCCTGCGGGAGAGAGGTATTGGGTGAGGGCTTCCCATATAGGTAGAATTGAGCTTCCGATGAACTACTCGATCTTCAACAGCTCCACCAGGAAGTGGAGCGATGCACCGCCGGGAATCGTCCCTGGAATACCGTCATCACCGTAGCCCAGAGCGGAAGGGATTTCCAATTCGATCATGCCTCCCTCGTTCACTAATTGCATTCCTTCGGTCCAACCTTTGATCACTCGATTCAGCGGGAATGAGATCGGACTTTTGCGATCGTAGGAGCTATCGAAGACCTTGCCGCCGTCGAGCCACCCATGGTAGTGTACCTTCACCTTGTTCGTTGCCTTAGGCATCTGCCCCTTGCCCGCTCGAAGTATTCGATAACGCAGACCTGATGCGGTTTGCGTGAACTGCTTCGGAGCATCTTTGGCAATCTCGCCGGAGCCAGCCGGAAGAGCGGGAAATGCAACATCTTTGGATTGAGCGCGGCTCAAGTTCACCTCCAGAAGTAATAGTAGCGTGGCACAACACAATACTCGACACCAAGCGGTCGTGGACATAAAAACCTCCTCGCGAATAGACTCTAAACTCAGCCGACAGTCGGCCGGGTCAACGGATACGCGTATATTCTGATAGAAATCGATACCTAACGCAATACCTTTCCGACCGCAAACAAAGATAACGGGCTCTCCGCCGGGTTTGCGGATAATTCCCGCAGGTTCTTAGGCGGCTTCTCCGCTGAGGGCTCTTCCGGTCCAGGTGCGGAACGCGAATAATTGTATGGGGGCTCGCTTCACTCTCCCACCCTACTTCCGCACCTAGAACCGGAAGAGCCCCGCTAAGTCTACCCGGCGGCCGGCTTTCGCGATAAGATTGGGAGCATTGCCACGGATCAAAATGCCTGTCAATTGGCGAGGTACCCTGGCCGTTATGGTTCTGCGCGAGCATCGCCTAGCCAGTAAAATCTCTTATGGAAAGACACGTTATGAGAAACTTCGTGATTGGTTGCGTGTTGCTTCTCGCGATGGCGGGGCCTGCTTTGAGCGAGACGAAAGGGCCGCCGAAAGGGCTGGCGATGGACTTGGGCGGCGGGGTGAAGTTGAAGCTGACGCTCATTCCGGCGGGTGAGTTCAAGATGGGGAGCGGTGAGTCGGCGGAGGCCACGGCTGCCTTTTTCAACAAGACCTACGGCAAGGATTTTCTGAAAGCTGACTTTTTCAAGGACGAGCACCCGCAGCACCGGGTTCGGATCACGAAGCCGTTTTACCTGGGAACCTACCACGTCACGCGGGGCCAGTTCCGGCAGTTTGTCACCGACACGGGGTACAAGACGGACGCGGAGAAGGGATTCGGATTCAAGGGGGCGTTTGGGTGGAATCCTGACACGAAGGCGTTCGACCTCAACGAAAAGTATTCGTGGCGGAACGCGGGTTTCGAGCAGACCGACGAGCACCCGGTGGTGAACGTGAGTTGGAACGACGCGGAGGCATTCTGCAAGTGGCTGAGCAAGAAGGAGAGCAAAACCTACCGACTGCCCACGGAGGCCGAGTGGGAATACGCCTGCCGTGCGGGAACGACCACGCGGTATTTCAGCGGCGATGATCCCGAGACGCTGGCTAAGGTCGGCAACGTGGCTGACGCGACGGCGAAGGCGAAGTTCCCGGACTGGACGTGGACGATCAAAGCCAGCGACGGCTACGTGTTTACGTCGCCGGTAGGTTCATTCCAACCGAATGCCTTCGGTTTATACGACATGCATGGCAATGCCTGGCAGTGGTGCGCGGATTGGTACGGCGAGGAGTATTATGCCGCATCCCCCGCAAGCGACCCAAACGGCCCAGGCTCCGGCGATAGCCGTGTCCTTCGTGGCGGTTCCTGGGACTTCTGGCCGAACTTCGCCCGTTCCGCCGCTCGCTTCGGGATCACGCCGGGCGACCGGTTCTACCTCACGGGTTTCCGCGTTCTCAGGACTCAGTAATACTATGGCCTCTGGCAGTGTTACCCTTTGCGGTTTTACTCTTTTCTCTTTTACCTCTGCCGCGCAGCGTCGCGAGATATATTTTTTGGATTTGGCAGGAGCGATCCGGCGACGATGGCACAGACTGCCTGCAAAGGCATGGCTCAAGAGCCAGTTCTTATCCACCTCTTCCAAGATTCAACGCGAAGGCAATGGCATCCGACACCTTGCGCAACTTGGCAGCAGACAAGGTCGTCACCAATGCACCCAGTCGGCTCTTCGGCACCGTCTGAAGATGATCGCAGTTGACCGCGCAGTCTTGAAGCATTCCATCCTCTTTAGAAAGCCAAACCTCGGATGGGATATCGCGAACTGTGCTGGTGATAGGAGCCACCGTAACGTCGCCAAGATACTCCAATATCGCATCTCGGGTTAGGAGCAACACAGGCCGTTTCTTGTCGGGTGCCGCAAACTTGTACCAGCGAACCTCGCCACGTCTCATTCGTCACCCCATCGCTGCTCGCTTTGCCAAACGTCGAACTCGCCGCTTTCGACGGGATGCTTCTGGTATCCAAGGCGGTGCTTCTGCTCCAAATCCTTCACGCGATACCGGGCCAAAGCCTCACGGAGCGCATCGCGAGCAAAAGCCGACCGCGTTGTCTTCAACCGCCGGGCAAGACGATCGACCGCCACCACCAGATCCTCGTCAAGCGTCATCTGTACAGCCTTCATGATCTTCACCTCCAATGTGGATGTCTATCACTATAGTAGTCCACATTCAGGTCGCGTGTCAAGCGGGGATGCCAGACACGGGGATGTCGGATAACATCTACAGGCGTTCTCTGTGTGGAAAACCTGTCCGCAAACACGGCTGAGGAAGATATCCACGTTGACTTCACGCTTCCAAATGGCCGCATAGCCGGATTGAAGAAACTGGCCCAGAACAGTACACTTAAGTCATGAGGTACTTGTCTGACTCTTTGACCCGCTACTCTCGCCAGATGCGCTATATCCATCTGGGCGAAGAGGGGCAGCGCAGCCTTGCCGCAAGCAGGGCGTTAATCTGTGGCTGCGGTGCGCTGGGAAGCCTGCTGGCCAATACGCTGGTGCGGGCAGGCGTTGGCAAGGTGCGGTTGGTCGACCGCGATTTCGTCGAATTGAGCAACCTGCACCGCCAGACGCTTTTTGATGAAGCCGACGTCGCCGCCGGCTTACCAAAAGCCGCAGCCGCGGCCGAGAAGCTTCGGATGATTAATTCGTCGGTCGAAATCGAGCCGATTGTCGCCCACATCGGCCCGGAGAATGTTGCATCGCTCTGCGAGGGCGTGGAGGTGATCCTCGATGGCACCGACAATTTTGAAACTCGCTATCTCATCAACGATGCGGCAGTCCACTTGAATTTGCCCTGGGTTTATGGCGGTTGCGTGGGGGCCGAGGGGCAAACCATGACCATCGTGCCCGGTGAGACCGGCTGCCTGCGTTGCCTGCTGCCGGAATGTCCTCCGCCAGGCAGTACGCCGACCTGCGACACGGCCGGTGTACTCGCGCCGATTGTGGGCGTGATTGCTTCAATCCAAGCTCAGGAGGCGATCAAGATCCTCAGCGGCAATCTCGCGGCAATCTCGCGGCATCTCACGGTCATCGACCTTTGGCAGAACCGCTTCCTGCAAATTGATGTCCGCGATCTTCGCGATCGTGTCGATTGTCCCACATGCAAACAACGGCAGTTCGTCTGGCTTACCGGGCAGCAGGGGAGCCGGGCCGCAGTACTCTGTGGCCGCAACTCCGTGCAATTAACTCAGCCCGGCCCTAGCATACCGCTCGATGAGTTGGCCCGGCGGCTGGAAGGCATGGGGCGAGTGACGCGAAATGCATTTCTGCTAAGCCTCAAGGTGGATAACTTTGAACTTACCTTGTTTCCCGACGGCCGGGCGATCGTCCAAGGCACCGACGATCCCGCAGTAGCACGGACAGTCTACGCTAAGTATATCGGGAACTAAAGCTACACCTTTAGATTTGTATTTGCTGACACTAACTTTTTCTATGTGTTGACCAAATTGAGGCAAAATTGGATAC
>JBAWVO010000330.1:0-6996 GCA_037147235.1 Planctomycetota bacterium
CACTGTTACCACGAAGATAAAAATTGTTCAGGTTATTTTTGCGCGGTCGCTAAGCACTCCAGGAACCAGCCGAGCCAGCGTGTTAGGTTCACATCGCCACGCTGGGCGATCTCTAACTCTTGATAGTACTCCTTGCGTTCTGCCGCGATTTGCGATGACATACTGTAAAAACGATCTTTCGTCCCGTCGGCGCGAGCAAGCGCCATATCGGTGATGGCGCGGGCGATGCGGCCGTTGCCGTCCTCGAAAGGATGGATCGTGACAAACCAAAAATGTGCGACTCCAGCCTTGATGACCGAATCCATGACGGCAGGCCTATTGAACCACTCGATAAAGTTCTTCATTTCCGATTCAAGCCGCTCAGCTTCCGGTGCCCTGAAATGAATTCTCTCATGTCCGATGGGGCCGGATACAACCTGCATTTCCCCAGCTTCCTCGGGACGCCATTTGCCGACGGCGATCTCCGTCATACCGCTGCGTCCGGTTGGGAACAACGATGCGTGCCAAGCAAACAGACGTTCCTTAGTGAGTGGCGTGCTAAACTTCCCGGTCGCGTCAAGCATCATTTCGACGATGCCTTCAACATCGCGGCCAGCCTTCGGAAGGCCCGCTCCATCCAGCCCAAGCCGACGGGCGATCGACGAACGAACCTCTTCGGGGTCAAGCGTTTCGCCCTCGATCGCGGACGACTTCACCACGTCGCTTGTCAGCACGATGAGGCCTGCTTCGGCGCGCAGGTCGAAACCCAATGCCTCCATTTTGCCGAGGAGCCTTCCCTGCTTGTGCCTTACTGCTACTAGGGGGGTGGCCAGGGAATCGCCATTCCAAATAAGTTCTGG
Source organism: Planctomycetota bacterium (assembly GCA_037147235.1). Lineage (GTDB taxonomy): Bacteria > Planctomycetota > Planctomycetia > Pirellulales > Thermoguttaceae > JANXQG01. Next base: position 840 of record JBAWVO010000330.1, read on the forward strand.
CCAGCCTTCTGCTTCGTGGATATAGGGCATATTCACCGCATCCTTTGCGTTGATTATAACCAATAATCGCCGCATGGCAAGCTATTCACCGCATAATGTGCGGCGAATGGGTCATCTAATCACCGCACGAGGCCGGCGACCAAATGAGTATGTTTCCATAGTATCTGGAATTTGCCCCCCAGGGCTACGGCAGCACCGAAAACAGCTCGCCCTTGCAATCGTCACAAACGTGTAAATCATCCAGAGCAGATTGCCACTTGCGGCCGTAAGCTAAGATTGATCAAATAGACGGAGTTGACCACAGTGTGGTCAGCTATCCTCCCCACACAGAACCGAAAGGTAAGCAAGACATGAACGCGTTCCGTCAATCCAGATTGGTGACGATCTTGATGGTGGCTTTCGTATTCAGCAGCCTGCTGGCCGCCGACAAATTCGTCGTGGGCGGCGAGTCGGGTGCCGCTGCACCGGCGGTCAGCGTCCCGACAACACAAAACGTGGCGGTCTCGGCGGCCAAGATTCGCAAACTTCGTGAAGAAACAGCGAAGGTGCCCCAAGTACTACAGGACGGACCCAATGGCTGGAGCAAGAGTACCGTGAATCCCAATAAGGTCCTGGAGTTGTTCAAACCGCTGCGTCTTCGTAAAGGCTATGTGTTGCGAGCCTATCAATACAAAGAAGAGGGCAACGGCAATGGAGTCGTCTGGGCAATGCCGGTCGACGGGGAGTTTCCCGAGCCGAAAGACTGCCCAATTCTCGAAAATCATCTGCTGAAGGCGCCAAAGCCGTCCGAGGCACTCGACGATGTGATGGAAGCGATCGAAGGCGACGGCACGCCATGGTCCTATCTGGCGGCATCCCTGCTGCGTCGCGAATTGTCGGATTTCGGCGCATTCTGGCACGGCTCCAATTGGAGCCTGCACTTCGTTCTCGATGAAGACCCATGGATGGCCGATCCGCCGAAGCCGGACGAGGCGGCATTGGATCGGCCCACGACCAAGGCAGTCGAGTGGACTTGGCTTGAAGAGGCGCCAAAAGATTGGCGTCCACGGGTCACCGTCGAAAACGATCGAGTAACCGTAACCTTATACACGTACTGCGGACTCGAAACACAACGTCTCTTCCGGTACACCGACACCTATAAGCCCGGCAAGCTACGGCCCAAGGTTGAGGAGAAGCCGATTGCCAAGGACGGGCCGGGTTACATGCGCTGAATCGCACATTCTTCGGCCGGGAACGGGCAAGGGTGATTTGCGAGAGTTCGATGTCGCATCTCCCGCCGGGAGATGGCTAGGTTGAGAGCGATTTATTAGAAAGGCACACGAACATGACTTCATTCCGAGCACTACGCTTTGTAGTACTTCTATCGCTGAGCCTCGGCTTCCCGATTGCATCGTTGGCCGTGGACAAGAACCAGGCATCGACGGACACAAATGCCGAAAAGGGCACACCGCACGCGGTCGATGCCGGCATGGGCTATCCGACCGACGGCGGAGTCGGCATTCAGGCTGAGAAGCAGCCGGGCAGTTTCACAATCCCAAAAAATTCCACGGGCACGAAACTTCAGTACGAGTTTTTTAATCCCAAGTCGGGGCAAACACTGACGAAGCTAAACGGCAGGAACATCTACTCCACGACCGAGCATCGCTACATGGACGAGTTGGACAAGGATCCAGACTTCCAGCTTCCGCCGGGCGACTACAAGTTCGTCGTGGGCGGCGAGCCGGGCGCCATGGGCAAACTGCGCTACACCACGGTGCCTTCCCCTGTCATAACGCCGCCGCCCAAGGGTGCCGTCCACACGGTCGATGCCGGCATGGGCTATCCGACCGACGGCGGAGTCGGCATCCAGGCCGAGAAGCAGCCGGGCAGTTTCACAATCCCCAAAAATTCCACGGGCACGAAACTTCAGTACGAGTTTTTTAATCCCAAGTCGGGGCAAACACTGACGAAGCTAAACGGCAGGAACATCTACTCCACGACCGAGCAACGCTACATGGACGAGTTGGACAAGGATCCGGACTTCCAGCTTCCGGCGGGTGACTACAAGTTCGTCGTGGGCGGCGAGCCGGGTGCCACAGGCAGGCTGAGCTTTACCACGGTGCCTTCCCCTGTCATAACGCCGCCCAAGGGTGCCATCCGCACGGTGGATGCCAGCATGGGCTACCCGACCGACGGCGGAGTCGGCATTCAGGCTGAGAAGCAGCCGGGCAGTTTCACAATCCCTAAGGGTTTCGCTGGCGCGAAATTTAAGTATGAGTTCTTCAATCCCAAGTCGGGGCAAACACTGACGAAGCTAAACGGCAGGAACATCTTCTCCCTTACCGAGCATCGCTACATGGACGAGTTGGACAATAACCCCGATATTGAGCTTCCGGCGGGCGACTACAAGTTCGTCGTGGGCGGCGAGCCGGGTGCCACAGGCAGGCTGAGCTTTACCGAAGTGGCCTCTTCCGGCACGAAGCCGCCCAAGCCGCCTATTGACAAAACAAGAAGGCATGACCATTTTGCACCACCTGTCAACCCAATCCCAGGCTCCGATACGATTGCCGTAGACACCCTCAATACCACTGCAACCGATCCGGTTGACGAGAAACGTGGCCCAGAGTTCGTCGATGATCCGGTACGAGCAGACGAACCGCCCCCGCCCCCACCGACGGTGCAAGAGGTCGGCCGGTGCCCATACTGCAATCAATATCATAACGTATCGCACACGGACGGCTCTTCGGGAATAACAAAGACTTTGCCACCCATATCAACAACAACGAAGCCATGGCCGCCCGTATCGACAACAAGGAGTTCGCCGCCGCTGTGGCCAACGAAGACTTCGCCGCCACAGACGACAAAGAACGCACCGCCGTCGATAACGCGGAGACCGCCGCCCACGCAGACAACGAAGAAAGCGCCGCCACCCACACAGACGACGAAGAACCCGCCGCAGCAACAGGCAACGAAGAAAGCGGGAACACCCTCGTTGGACAAGAATAAGCCGAATTACATCAAGAACGTGCTTCAGAATGGTGCCATTCAGAAGAAATCGAATTAAGCCCGGAATCACGGAATCAGACTGGGCCGGGTGGCCCCGGGCCGCAGACTGGGGAAGGAAACGTACGTTCTTCCAGACCGCGATTGCTTCTCCTGAATGTCTCTGAACATGGCGTCCAGATCGTAGTTAAATCTCCGCGCATACTCCTCCCGAATCTGGTGAATTTCTGCGACAATCGGGTCTTCAATCATTTTTGTGCTCCTCAATCTTTTTCCAGCCGCTCCCCCGCACGGCCTCGATCTTGCCTGCAACTTCGCCGTTGCAAAGTGCCGCGATGAACTCGGTTTCATCGGCGTACAGGGCGTGGCTGAGGAACTTGACGGCCCAGTTGTGTTTCATGGGGCTAATCGTGAGGATTACCGCCCCGTGCTGGTGAGCTTCCCACATTTCGATGGCCGTGCCCATGGATGCCTCGGGAATGAAGGCTAGGAGTACATCGACCTCGCGGCACATGAGGTTGTGGCGAAAGAAGACTTCCCGCCCGGTCAATTGATCGTAGTCCAGCGAAGTCTTGTGTTTGGCCAGAGGATCGTAGATTTCAGCACCCGGAAAATGTTCCTCCAGTAGTTGCGAGATGCGCTGACGGTAGTCCTGATCGTGCATGTGGTTCACCGTATGGGAACCTTGCATGATGCCGGCGATAAAAAAACGCATGGAAAGATTGATAACCCGGGGAATATTGAAAAACCAGCGGCAATGGTCGATAATGGGCAACTGGCGTGGAAATTTCCACCGCCAAATGGTCCGTAATCGTACAGGAATCTATTTAGCATACGCACTTTTCCTTGCGAAACCAAGCAGGTGTTGATTGCCAAATCTGAAATCTGAAATCCTCAATTTCCGAACCCTTCCATCAAAATGTTGACAGAAAAATAAGGGACAGAAAAATACCAGGAAAGGAAAATGGAGGAAAAGAAGATCAAAATTCAGATTGGGTCTTCTTTTCCTCATTTTTCTGTCCCTCATTTTTCTGTCAAAGACTCTGATTCTGAACCCAGCCCCCTCCCCCTTTCTTATGTCCAAAAATTACTTGCAACGCGCCGATGAGCTGCTGCTCCAGGCACTTTCCATTCCCGGTCTCAGCCGCGAGGAGGGGGCCATTATGGCGTTCCTCGTCGATCAGCTCCGCAAGGCAGGAGCAACCGACGAGGTGCTGGGCTTCGACCAGGCCCATCGCAAAATCCCCCACGGCGGGGCGGTTGGCAATCTAGTCCTCAGATTACCCGGCACCCGACCGGGGCCGCGAAGACTGCTGATGGCCCACGTTGATACGGTGCCCATTTGTCGCGGTGCAAAGCCCGTGAAGAAAGGGAAATACATCGTTCCGGCCGACAAGGGAACGGCTCTCGGTGCCGATGACCGCACCGGCACCTCCGCGATCTTGGCGGCCGCGTTGTACGTATTGACGGAAAAACCAGAGCATGGGCCGCTGACGTTCCTTTGGACCGTGCAAGAGGAGCTCGGTCTCTATGGTGCTCGCTATGCCACGCTCGGCATGCTCGGCCGGCCAAAGCTGGCCTTCAATTTCGATGGCGGATCTACGGGCAAAGTCACGATCGGGGCCACGGGCGGCTATCGTATGGCCATTTGCATCTCCGGCATCGCCAGCCACGCAGGTGTTGCGCCCGAACGGGGCATCAACGCAATCACCATCGCTTCACTGGCAATTGCCGAGTTGCACCGCTCGCGCTGGCTCGGCAAAATCGAAACGACATCGGGGTGTGGCACTGCGAACATCGGGGTAATCCAGGGTGGCGAGGCCACGAATGTCATCACCCCGGAAGTTCATCTCCGCGCCGAGGCCAGGAGCCACAACCCGGCTTTCCGAGAGAAAATCATCAGGGCGATCGAGGAGGCGTTCAGGAAGGCTGCCCAGAGTGTCAAGAACATTGATGGTAACTGCGGTTCCGTGAAAATCGACGGTCGCCTGGACTATGAGGCGTTCCGCCTGCCTGACGACTGCCCCTCGGTCCTTGTGGCCGAAGAGGTGATTCGTTCACTGGGCAATAATCCGGTCCGAGCGATCTCCAATGGAGGTTTGGACGCCAATTGGATCAGTGCCCGGGGTATTCCGACGGTAACCCTCGGCTGTGGGCAAGAGAACCCCCACACGCCGGCCGAACGGCTCGATTGTGGGGAATTCCACCGGGCGTGTGAAATTGCTCGGAAACTGGCAACCGGGTGAAAAAACGGCTATCTCGGAGGCTCCTCTGGTCCGATGGCGTTTTATTCGCTAGAATATGGTCCACCGTGTGCATTCAGCATCGGGGATTCGGTTTTTGGTTTGTTTAGAGGAAGAATATGGCTCGCAAGATTCTCAACCGCAAAGCGTTACGTGAGGAGTCCGATTCGGCAGAACGTGCTGAAGGCCAAGAAGAGGGCACCCCCGCGAAGACCAAAGAGAAGAAAGCTCCCGTCAAGCGCAAGAGCCGTGCTAAGGCCACCAAGGAGGTCCGCCTGAAAGCCTTTTGGGGTGTCTTTAACCAGACGTTGCGGCGGCACTCGCTGTTTGATTACAGCCAGCGGGCTGAGGCCGACAAAAAAGCGACCGAATTGACCGAGTCGCAGAAGTCGCCTCACTTTGTCCAACTCGTCAAGGAAGCCATCGAGGAATAACCCTTGGCGGCTTCTTCTTGGAACGGAATTCATTCCGTTCCAACGGATTGAAATCCGTTCTACTGACGGGTCGTCTCGGCATTGAGCCAAGCCAGATAGCTTGCGCTGCCTGCAACTACAGGTACGGCAAGAATCTCGGGCACTTCATACGAATGAATACGGCGAATGGCCTCTTCAACGCGGGTGAATAAGTCACTGCGGGTCTTGACCAGGCATTGCCATTCTTCGCCCGTCTCGATCTTGCCCTGCCAGTGATAAGTGCTGGTGATCGGTCCCACGATTTGCACGCAGGCCGCTAGCCGCAATTCAACCAGTTCGCGAGCAATCCGTTCAGCTTCCTCGCGCCGTGCCGTCGTGGTGAGAACTTGGATGTAGGTAGACATGGAAAACTCCCTCTGCAAAGGTATGTTAGGATCGGCACATCAATAACTGTCGTGTTTTGTCCCCTCGCCGAGCGGGGGCGGACGGCACACGGAGTGTGCCTGCTACTTTTCTTGC
>JBAWVO010000331.1:0-6995 GCA_037147235.1 Planctomycetota bacterium
CCAGTTGGCACGGCGACTATCACTTGAACTACAACCACGTCGCGCCGTTCTACGGGCTGTATGCCGCCAACCATATCGAACAGGCGGATCCCTGTCATGGCCCGCTGCTGGCCAGCGCCGACCAGGCGCGGGCGCTGTGCCGCGCGAAGCTCGGCATTGAGGGCCTGTTCCAGTACGTGGGCATCGGGCCGAAGGGCTCCGTTGCGTTTGATGTGGCGCTGATGCAGAAGAGCAACAGTTCCTATTCCTGCGTGCCGCTGGCTTGCCGATGGTATGCAACCTACGACCTCGATTACGCGCGGCTGGCGTATCCGTTTGTACGCGACACGGCGACGTTCTGGGAAAACTGGTTGAAATGGGAGACGAACCGCTATGTCATCTACAAGGACGCGGTGCATGAGGACTCGGGCGACAACGTGAACCCGATCGTCTCGCTGGCCTTCGTCCACATTGTTATGGACTTGGCCCTCGACATGAGCCGCGAACTGGGCGTGGATGCCGCGCGCCATGAGAAGTGGCAGCACATACGCGACAACCTCAGCGCATTCCCTGTCTGCCGATTGCGTGACCTGCCGGAGCAGTTCTGGCCGAAACATCTGCCGCACACCGATGACATCCTTGACCTGCCGATCTTCCGCTATACCGAGCAGGGAACACCGTGGTGGGCGGACAATACGGTGGGTATTCAGCACATCTTTCCTGCCGGCGCCATCGGCCTGGACAGCCCGCCCGAACAACTCCAACGCGCCCGAAACCAGATCAAGGTCATGAACCGCTGGGTGGACTTCAATGGCATGAACAGCTTCTACGCCGCCGCGGCCCGAGTCGGCTACGATCCGACTGTCATCTTGAAAGAGATGCGGTCGATGATTGACAGCATCGGCGCCCCAAATGGGATGATCCCCAGCAACCCGCATGGTATGGAGCACCAGAGTATCGTGCCGAATGCCATTCAAGAGATGTTGCTGCAGAGTCACGAAGGTGTCCTCCGTTTCTTTCCCTGTTGGCCGAAGGAGCAGAACGCCCGCTTCGGAACACTACGTGCCCGCGGCGCCTTTCTCGTCTCGGCGGAATTGAAAAGCGGCCAGGTGCAGTATGTGAAGATCCACAGCGAAAAAGGCCGCCCCTGTACGCTGGTCAACCCGTGGCCTGGCAAGAGCGTCCGAGTCATACGCAGCGGCAAGTCTGCGGAGTCACTCTCTGGCGACCGCTTTGTCTTGAAGACGGGCGGCGGCGAAACGATCGAAATCGAGCCGCAAGGCACATGACCTCAAAGGCGTCCCCGCAGAAACCGCTGCAAGAAGTTCCCAACGAAACTCCTGCTCTAACCGTCAACAATCCGCCATGTGCAAAAGCACAAACCCAACAATCATGAACCTCCGTCAATTTGCAATCCTGTGTTCAACTCTCACATTTTTCGGTCACAGCCTGAGTGCTGCGGACGCCGGCAAGGTGCGGCTGTTTGTGCTTTCGGGGCAGTCTAACATGCAGGGGGTCGCTCCCGATGCTGCCTTCACCCCCGCCGTGAAGCAGGTATTTCCCAATGACGACGTGGTGGTGGTCCACTATGCCGAGGGCGGCACGCCAATCCGCCGCTGGTGGCAAGGCTGGACCGGCCCGCATGATGTCTCGGCAGCGGGAGCGGACCAAGCGCCCGGCGATCTCTACGTCACGCTCATGACAAAAGTGCAAACGGCACTTGCCGGACGGACGCCCGACACCGTGGTGTTGGTGTGGATGCAGGGCGAACGCGACGCCAAGAGCGGCCTCTCCGCCTTCTATGAGCAAGCACTCAAAGGTCTCATCCAAGCGGTGCGCGACGACCTGAAACAACCCGACGCGGCCGTCGTCATTGGCCGTCTGAGCGATCACCAAAAGGGGAATGAACACTGGGATGCGGTGCGGGCGATTCAGGAAAAGGTCGCGACGCAGGATCCGCGCGGCGCGTGGGTGGATACGGACGACCTTAACGGCGAGAAGAACGATTTGCACTGCACCAAGGATGGCTTTGTCGAGTTGGGCCGGCGCTTCGCGGCAAAGTCTGTCGAGTTGCTGGCCAGACCTAACCCTACCGCTATTATACCAGCCGAATTCAAACGGACCGGCTGGAATGCTATGGCCCGCCAGCAATTCATGCATCCGCCGGTCTTAACGTATTCACGCCTGGCGGGGGCCGCCAATTATCGTTGTCGGGTAAGCTGGATAGATGCCCACGGCGCAGCGCAAACCAAGCACCTGGAATCGGCCTTGCCCGAATTCGACCTGGCAAAAATGTGGCAAGACATGCGGCCGGCCACCGGCGTGGGAAAAGACGGCCTGCCGGCACATGATTCATTTCAGGTATCCGCGGAAGCTGTCGATTCAGGCGGCAAACCGTTGGCCAGCGTCGTCTCCGCATGCCAGTGGGAAGCCCCGTTCAATGGCCCCTACCGCCCAGCCAAATGCGCCTACGGCGAATCGGCTGCCAAAACCGTGGCATGCCTGTTGCAGAAGAATCTAACAGGAGAAGGCGGATCCTTTCCAGTCCTCATGAATGCAGCCTACATTCGTTTGCTGACAAGCTATCTGCGGGTTTATCCACAGGGCGAGTTGGCCGGAATGGCCTTGCAGCAGGCCAAGCAATACGGTCAGGACCTGCTCAAGACCAGCACCCCCGCCGACTGGGTGTATGCCCACATGCCCATGTCACATCTTCCCAATTACCATCTCCCGTCTGGCCACCAAACCCACATGTTTCAAGTGGGTCGCGGCGCGATGGCAGGCATGGCGTATCTGGATCTGTACGCCGCCACGCAGGACAAGGTCTGGCTCGATGCCGCGCTGCGCATCGCCGCTACGCTGAAAAAGAACCAGTTGCCCGATGGGCGGTGGCCATTCCGTGTCGAACCGCGGACAGGGACAATACTGGAGGATTACACATCAGACCAGGCCGAGGCGATCCTGTTGTTCGACAAGTTGGTCCGCAACCACGGCCAGGAGGACTTACACGAGTCGCTAGACAAGGCCGTGCGGTGGATGTTGGAGAACCCGTGCGTGACCTTCCAATGGCAACAGCAGTGGGACGATCTTGGAACTTTTAAGCCTTATGAAAACCTGGAACACTATGACACGGCGCTTTTCATTGAGTATCTGTTGCGGCACGCGACTCCGCAAAATGCCTACGAAGCGCTGGTCGGAAAGCTGGCGCGCTATATCGAGGACCACTTCGTGGAATGGCAACCTTGCGAAGACCAGATCACCCCGGGAGTGCGCGAGCAGTATGTATGTTATCCAGTTATCGATTGGCACTGCGCGCACTATATCCGTGTCTGCATGGCCTTTCATGCCAAAACCAACGCGGAGTTGTGGCTGCAGAAGGCCCGCGCCCTGGCCGACACACTCACGGTCATCCAACACCCCAGTGGCTTCTATCCGACGTGGATGAAGCACAAGCCATCCAAGGATGCTCCCGGCGAGTTGAAGGATATCAACTACGCCGACCTTTGGCCCAATTGCAGTTCATATTCGGCCGAGATATTGCTGCGGTTGGGAGAGCACCTCAAAGCCACTGCCGCCAAGTAACAACAGGCCAGTAACAATAAACAAATAAACAAGATGTTAGGAATGTTCCATGAAATTCAATTTATCACTTGTCCTGGTTGAAACTGCTGCCATCTTGTGGCTCGCGTGTTTGGCGCGGGGCGAGGATGTTGGCAGGTCAAACTCCATCATGGATGCGGGTTTAGTTTCTCTCCATAAGCGTTCATTCCTCTATGGACGTGAATACTTTGTCCTGCGGAGTGATCGGGCCAAGCTGATTGTGCAGGCTGACAAGGCAGACCTGGGCCCGGCTGTCATGTACCTGTTGTTTGATGCCGGCGACAACCGCCAGTCGTCCCGGAAGCAGAAGGCATTCAATTTCGTGGAGGGACCAGGACTCCTGGCCAGCGGCACGGAGGTAGTCCTTGGCGGCTTTTCCTTTACTGCCGTAGGTCACCAGACAAAGACTCGCTGGACGACGGTAGACGGAATTCCGGCTGTTGAGGCCGTCTGGTGGGCTGGTGGAGTGCGCGTCACGGAACACCTGCTTGCCCTGGCGGGGCAGGGGCTTTTTCTTCACCGTATGCAACTGGCATCGCTGAATCTCGGCGGGCCTGAAGATATCAGTTTGCGCCTGGCGCTGCCGCCCGGAAATTGTGCGGTGACGAACGGCTGGTTCGTGCGGGAGAATGACAAATGCCGTATGGCACTCGGCATGGCTTCGGATTCTCCGGCACGCGCGGTTGTTGCCAGCAACGCAATCGAGATCGGCCCCCTGAACCTTGCACCTGGCAGGACAATGACAGTTGATACAGTGCTGCTGGCGCAGATTCCTCCCGGCCAGCCTGAGAACTGGTCACCGCTTGCAACCGTTCCCACTGGCGCAGGAGCCCTTGCCGTTTTCAATGTTTCCGCTTTGCTGGATAAAACACGGCAGGCCTGGGCCGCCACGTCAACCGTTAGAACCGACGATGCCACCGTGCGGGAAATTTGTGACAAGGCGCGATACGGCTTGGTTGGAATGGTTGCAGACAGCGGCGTGATGGATGCAGGCATCTTTGAGTATGGGGCCCAATGGGTGAGGGATACTTCGAACACTCTGTTGGGCCTTGTTCATGCCGGCCATTTTGAACTCGCCCGGTGCGGGTTTGCTTATGTCCTCGAACACATGGTCAACGCGGAAGGTTGCACGATGATCGCCAGCGGGTTCGATAAACCGGATCGAGAACAGTTTGACCAGATGGGTGAGTTGCTCCATGCACTTAAAGCCTACCGCGACTGGACTGGTGATGACTCTTTGATTCGGGAACACCGCGCAAAACTCATTGCCATGGTTGAACGCACCTTACGACCGGAGTTTCGCGACCAGACCGGCATGGTTCACAATCGCCGCGAATTCTGGGAGCGAACGCTGGACGATGCCTACGAACTCGCTTACCAGACTTATGTCATCCTTGGCCTGCGGGACGCGGCAGCCCTGGCAATACCTCTAGGTGCTACCGATCATGCAGAGCGATGGTTAAGCGAAGCCGATCGTATCCAGAATGCGATGCTTGAGTTACCCGGCCGGGCACTGGTCGAGAACGGATGTCTGATCAAGCGCCGGGCCGTCAATGGTGAACCTGTGCGGACGATTCATATAGGTGGTGGTTCAGATGCTCCGACGAAAACGGAACGCGTAAACCTGGCCAACCCGGATGCGACCATGGCGTTGCCAATTGCCTATGGACTGGTGTCTCCGCAATCGGCGCTGGCTCGCAATACACTGAATGAACTTGAAAAACTGCGCGATGGACGCTGGTCTGGCGGCGGTTACGAGCGTTACCATTCAAGCGGCCAGTGCGATCAACCCGGTCCGTGGTCGTTTGCGACCTGTTTCATCTTGCGGGCTCAGCACGAAGCAGGCGATTTTGATCGCAGTCGCCGCACGCTTGAATGGCTCAACACGGTTCAGGGAGGCCGCACCGGTGCGTGGTTTGAAGAGATTCCCCTGCTTCGATCTCAGGCTCCGACCTCGGGCATACTTCCATGGACTTCAGGTGAAGTCAGCCTGTTCATTGTACGCCACCTGCTTGGTGTCCGGTTCGAGGGTAGTCAGGCCATTATTAAACCTGCACTCTACCCGAACAGTTCTCCTGTCACAGCCGATCTCCGGTTCAAGCGAGGTCGATTGCAACTGGAGATTCCCCGTGCCGGCACGACTGCGTTTGCCCTTGTGAATGATCGGAGGGTGGAACCTCGAAAAGACGGCGCAATTGTGCTTCCTGCAGAATTCGAGGGTGGCAAGGTTGTTTTTCAAATGGCAATGTTTAACGCGATCAAGGATAATAGCAAGTAGGATAAGACGCTTGCGCAAAGAAAAGACAGGGAGTGCTGGCATGGTTAAGAATCTCGCTATTTTAGTTGCAGTGTTTTCTCTTCAGTGGGTTGCCCTGGGGGAAGAGTATCACGTTGGCGTTACCGGGGATGATTCGAATCCTGGCAAAAACTCCAAACCGCTCAGGACGATCCAGCGTGCGGCTGATCTGGCGCAGCCGGGGGATGTGATAACAGTCCATGCTGGGGTTTATCGCGAAAGGATTAATCCTCCGCGTGGTGGCGAGTCGGACAAAAAGCGTATTGTCTATCAGGCGGCGAAGGGGGAGAAAGTCCAGATCAAGGGTTCGGAAATCATAAAGAAATGGGGAAAGGTCAGGGATGATACCTGGAAGGTGACAATCCCGAATACGTTCTTTGGTAGTTTCAATCCATACAGCGACCTGATCAAGGGTGACTGGTTTGAAGCGAACGGGCGCCAGCACCACACCGGTGCTATATATCTGAACGGTGACTGGCTGGTAGAGGCGGTGAATCTTGATGCTGTGCTCAAGCCTGCAGGCAGCGAGCCGCTCTGGTTCGGGCAGGTGGATAAGGATAGCACGACTATCTGGGCGCAATTCAAGGGTGTGAATCCCAACGAAACCGATGTGGAAATCAATGTTCGCCAGACTATATTCACACCTGAAAAGACAGGCATCAACTATATCACTGTTCGGGGTTTTGACCTGCGCAACGCGGCCACACCTTGGGCACCTCCCACAGCTAGGCAGATTGGCATTGTCTCGGCTTTATGGTGTAAAGGATGGATAATTGAGGATAACGAGATCAGCTATTCCAAATGTAGCGGTGTTGCGTTGGGAAAGTACGGTGATGAATTTGATAACCGCGCTGGATCTGCCGAAGGCTACGTTGGAACTCTGAATAGAGCTTTGACGAACGGTTGGAACAAGGCAACGGTCGGCAGTCATATTGTCCGCAACAATCACATTCACCACTGTGGTCAGACCGGTGTTGTCGGCAGCCTGGGATGCTCATTCAGTTCCGTGATTGGCAACGTGATCCACGACATTCATTTAACGGAGCTTTGTGTCCTTCCGGCAGCCGTGAAAAATCTTTGGCGGCAATCGGGTTGGCTGGCTGCGGCCGGGGACTGGTGA
>JBAWVO010000332.1:0-6973 GCA_037147235.1 Planctomycetota bacterium
AATGACACGAAAGAGAACGAAATACAACTGCCTTTTTTCGTCTGTTTTGTGTCTTACGTGGTTCTCTTTGAGTTCTGAGATAGATCCTTACTGCGACATGATCGGTTCACGTTGCGTTTCGGTCATGGCTCGAATCCATTCGCGACGATTGGTCTTCTGCTTCTGGACCGTAGTTGCTGGTAGCGCGGGTTGCTCCCAGCCCTGGTCCATTCCTTCCTTCAAGACGTCCGAAATTTGGCTATCATTGAGTTTCGGTTCGTTTTCGCGACCTAATCGGACCCACTCGTCACGACATTCTTTACAGACGCCATTTTCATCAACGGCGTGGAGCAGTTTTTGAAAGAACTCTTTCCTCATGCCGAATCGGATATTCTCATTTTTCGGTTTTTTGACAACGCGATTGGGCGGCGACGACGGCATTCCCTTGACGATCAGGACGATGAGGACAACGACCACGACTGCGGCCGCAATTCCGCCGCCGATGTAGATCATCATCTGTTCATCCTTATTCTTCGCACGGCTTGCCGCCGCACGGGTTGCACCCAAGTCAACGGGGGCGGCCGACGCTTGGGTAGCCGTGGGGCGTGCGGTAGCCGCCGGCCGTGACGCGGATGCGGTCTTGGTGGCCGTCTTCGCTGCGGCGGGAACCGGCGAGGGTGCTAGGCTCTCGAAAAAGTCTATGTCGGAACCACCCGGCGTGGGGGCTTTGTCGGAAATTATGTCGAACACCTCGGCGGCCGACTGCGGCTCGTCAGCGGGAACCGTGAACCGGCCTTTACACTGCGGGCAGATCAGGGCACGGCCTTTCAGTTCATCCTTCACGGCCAGCTTCTTGTCACAATTCGGACATGCAATGACTTGACTCACGGGATCACCTGGGGAAGAGCGATTATAAGAATCTGATCTTCCAGGATAAACCAGACCGGCCGAATTGGAAAGCCCCGGTTGTGTGTGGCAAGATTTTCTGGCAAGCGCGTGGCACGGGCTTCCAGCCCGTGGAATTCGACACGGGCAAGATGCCCGTGCCACGGTGGCATTCGTCTGTCAAAGAATCTTGCCACACCCCCCCAGGTTTCCGTCGATTTTATACCTCGACCATGGCCAGTTCGTGATAGACGGACTCGACCACGTCGGCATCAATCGTAAGCAAGTGGCGCCCCGCCCCGGCAACCAGGGAAAGATCGGCGAGCAACCGGACCTGCCTCGGAATGCCTTGCGACAGTTCATAGAGTCGCTCGATGGCCGATTCATCGAACATGCTTGCGGAACCGCCTGCCTGGCGAAGCGAACGGTCGAGGTATCCGGCGATATCGTCCAACTGCCATGCCTCCAGATCGATGCGCAGCTCCGACAGGCCGAGCAAAGTATTGCCCAACTGGCCGATCGTCAAGCGGTCACCGGCTAGAATGAGCGTCAAACGTGGCTGGGGCGAAGGTTCCAACTTGGCCAGGCGGATTAGGTGCGGAACTACGCTGTTTTCCGCTTGATCGGCATCGTCGATGAGGATCACGGCATCGACCTGTTGATAGCGAAAGGCGGCCAGGCGGTCGCTCAGTGCCCGCCAAAGCGAGGGGGTCGAGTCGCAGCGGTCGAGATTGCGTCCGAATTGGGCGGCCAGCGACCAGAGCATTTCATCGCCACTGATGCCCGTTAGGCTGACCCTTGCGACGACAGGTCCGCGACGGCACAGTTGAGATGCGAAAATTTCCAGCAGCAGCGACTTGCCGCTTCCTTCCGGCCCCAAGAGCAGGCCCAGTCGGCGGTGCTGCTCAACCAGAAAGTGTAGCCGCGCCAAGGCTTCTTCGTGTGTGGAACTTTGATAGAAGGACTGCGGATCGGAACCATCGTGAAACGGTGATTCCTGCAAACCCCAATACGACTCGTACATAGCAATCTCCCTGAGCCCCCCCGGATGAGGATTCTTAATGGACGTTCTTCCCGTATCCTCCGGATTATCGGCACGGTTTACCAGAGACTTTATTCAGTTTGTGTCGTTTGCTCTGTTTTGGGAGCCGAAGACCACCGAACGATTTGGCTAGAACCCGTACTTCGCCACGAACTCAAAGCGGACGGACTCGCCCGGGGCTTGATCCACGTAGAGCGTCTTCCACGAGCTGACTTCCAGGCCGACGAGGAACTGCTTTGTCAAGTCGTAGCTGAAGTTGCCGTAATAGAACTGGTTGTAGCTTCGCTCACTAGAGAGGTGCAGATCCTCATCTTTGGGGTCGTCCAGCGAATAACCAAAATGGCTATGGGAGCAAGGCGTCCAATCGTACCACATCTCGCACCAGCCACCCGTGGAGTGAATTCCCTGAAACGTGACAGGGTCGATTCCTTGGCCGACCCCGCCGAGGAACGTGTCGAGGTTTTGACCGGTGAAGAACTCCGCCTGGAACCCGAGTTGCTTAGTAATCGGAATCCGCAGATCGGCGTTCAAAGACCACGTTTTGCGATGTAGATCCTGAGGGCCGCTCGTAACGTCGAACTGCTCATCACCGATGTGGGACGACACTCCCAAGGTGACGGGCAGGGCATCGGGGCCTTTGCGTTCGCCCAAAGTGATGGCTGCGCGCCCTTCGATAATCGGCCAGCCGGCGAATTCGCTGCGCGCGTTACCGGACGATTCAAAGGCGTTTTGGTTGATCGAGGCCTGGAAGGTGAACAGCGTGCAATCCGACCAAGCAAGATAGCGTTCGGCACGGAACTGCGCTCGGCGGTAACCGATGTTGCCGCCATCCCACCCCACCGAATACATGAGCATGCCGGGATTCAACGGCGAAATCACGTCCCACGTCTGCCCGGCGAGCAGGCGGGCGTCTTCGTCTTTGACTTCCAGATAGGCGTGACGAAGGAGCAAGGTGCCTTTGTTCTCCTGTATAGTCACCCCCGGAAACCCGCCTTGGAAGTCGATCTCCACCTTGCCACCGCTTTGCGCGGAGTCCAGAAGCGGGATTTTCGGGCCCAGGATGTCAACCCCCAGGCGAGTATTGCGGCCATCGACCACAAATTCATTCTCTCGCTGTGGGTTAGCGGACATGGACCACAAGGTGTACGAACCCGGATTGGTCCGTTCCGTGGAGTAGACCGTGTTGGCCCAAAGGAATCCGTAGGGAGTGATCTTGAAATCGCCCTTGGTCCAGGCCAGCTTCCGTATCTCGGTTCTCACTTCATCCAGGGAGTACTGCTTATCGTCGGGCGGAGCCGGCGTCGAGTACGCGACGGTCGCGGTGTCCCCGGCTGCAACGGCGGCAGCGAAATCGGCGAAGGGCATTGTTGGAGCAACGGGGGATTGGGCAACCGTGGGAGGAGCAACCGGCATCGGTTCGGTCGGTCGGTCAAACGGCGACACCGATCCGTTGTTGTCGACCTGGCCCGCAACCTGGTTCGGGTACATCGGATCGCCCGCCAACATGAGCAGACCCATCACACAGAACAATTTGGTCCCCACGAGTTCCCTCCTGAAACGAGAATACCCGGCACGAATCGTCCTTGCGAATCAAGAGTCGTAAACTACACACTCGGCCGAACCGATATTTCAGACAAAATCCCCTACTTCCCCTATCGCTACGCCACGCCCTTTTCTTGCATCGAACGCGGAGAATAACAACTTTATGGGTTGGGCAATTAGGAACATTAGGCTCTGGGTGCGGGATGCGAATAATTGGTCCGAATGTTGACACTTTGAGGGCATTGGCCTAGAATCAGCAGCGTGGTAGTCCCCGTGAAATTTCCACCGAACCTAGGGAGCGAATCAATGGCAGAGTCGAAAGCCGGGCAGATCGTCAATGTTATGAAGGAGGATCGTCTTTTCCCACCCTCCAAGGAATTCTCCGCGAAAGCGAGAATCAGCTCGGTGGAGCAATACGAGAAGCTTTGGAAAGAGGCGGCCGACGACATCGAGGGGTTCTGGGGACGCATGGCCAATGAGCTTCATTGGTTCAAACCTTACGAAAAAGTTCTCCAATGGGACATGCCGTTCGCCAAGTGGTTTGTTGGCGGGCAGACCAATGTTTCCTACAACTGCCTGGACGTGCATCTCGGCACACCGCGACAGAACAAGGTGGCGTTCATCTGGGAGGGCGAGCCGGGTGACACCCGCGTGCTTACCTACCAGATGCTGCACGCCGAGGTCTGTAAGTTTGCCAACGTGCTGAAGTCGTTGGGCATCGGCAAGGGGGACGTCGTTGCATTGTACATGCCGATGATCCCCGAACTCCCCATCGCGATGCTGGCCTGTGCGCGGATCGGCGCAGTCCATTCCGTGGTATTCGGTGGGTTCTCCGCGGAAGCCATTGCTGACCGCAACAACGACGCCTTCGTCAAGCTGATGATTACGGCCGACGCCGGCTGGCGGCGCGGCAAGCATGTTCCACTGAAGGAGAACACGGATCTCGCCCTGGAGAAGTCGCCGACGGTCGAGAGGTGCGTCGTGGTGCGGCGCGTGGGCGTCGACGTGACGATGGAGGAAGGCCGCGATTTCTGGTGGCACGACTTGATGGCGACTGCCTCGCCCGTCTGCCCCGCCGAGCCCATGGACAGCGAGGCACCGCTGTTCGTCCTCTACACGAGCGGGTCGACCGGCAAGCCCAAAGGGGTCAAGCACACCACGGCCGGTTACAACCTCCACGTCAAGAAGACCATGGAATGGGTCTTCGATGTCCGTGACGAGGACTTGTACTGGTCGACCGCCGACATCGGCTGGATCACGGGGCATAGCTACGTGGTGTACGGACCGCTGTCGGCCGGCGTCACGTCGCTGATCTATGAAGGCTCGCCGGACACCCCAGACAAGGACCGCTGGTGGGATATGATCGAGCGCTACCGCGTGTCGATCCTCTACACGGCGCCAACCGCCATCCGCACGTTCATCAAGTGGGGCGATCCGTATGTCACTCGCCACGACTTGTCGAGCCTGCGCTTGTTGGGTAGCGTGGGCGAAGGCATCAATCCGGAAGCCTGGATGTGGTACTACGAGAAGATCGGCGGCGGACGCTGCCCGATCGTCGATACGTGGTGGCAGACGGAGACGGGCGCGATCATGATGAGCCCGTTGCCCGGTGCGATCCCGTTGAAGCCAGGCAGTTGCACCAAGCCGTTGCCCGGCGTAGTTCCCGAGGTCGTCGGCGAGGACGGCAAGCCGGTGCCCGCCGGCGCCGGCGGATGGCTGGTAATCACCAAGCCGTGGCCTTCGATGATCCGCGGCCTGTGGAGAGACGACCAGCGATTCAAAACGCAGTATTGGAGTAACGTGCCGGGCAAGTATCTTTGCGGCGACAATGCTCGTTGCGACAGCGACGGTTATTACTGGATCATGGGGCGCATCGACGACGTACTCAATGTTTCCGGACATCGTTTGAGTACAATCGAGGTGGAAAGTGCCCTGGTGAGCCACCCGGCCGTGGCCGAGGCGGCGGCTGTCGGGCGTCCCCACGAGATCAAGGGCGAGGCCGTGGCCGTCTTCGTCACGCTGGCCGCCGGCTTCCTGCCTTCCGAGCAGTTGCGGAAGGATCTCAAGGACCATGTCCGCAAGGAGATCGGTGCCCTGGCGGTTCCCGACGACATCCGCTTTACCAACTCCTTGCCGAAGACTCGCAGCGGCAAGATCATACGCCGGCTGCTCCGCGACATTGCGGCCGGGCGCGAGACGGTAAGCGATATGACCACGCTGGAGGATTTCGGCGTGCTGGTGCGACTGCGGAACGAGGAAGAGTAGTCCGGCTGCCGTAAGGATTGGTCGAGAAACACATCGGGACAGGCCCCGGTGAACGGTTTATCGAGGCGAAGCGTCCACGCTGCCCGGTCCGTCGCGGTTGACCATCTCTTGGAGATGGACCGCGACGCATTCGGCGGTGACCTTCGGGTCGTAGCCGCCTTCCAGCACGCTGACCAACCTACCGCCGGCATACGCATCGGCGGCATCAAGGACGAGGTTCGTCAGTACGATGTAGTCCTCGGTCTCCAGGCCGAGGTTCCCGATCGGATCGAGACGGTGCGCATCGAAACCGGCACTCAGGAGAATCAGTTGCGGCTTGATTTTCGAGGCGAAGGATTCCAGGGCGTTGGCGAACCGGGCAAGGTAATCCTTTCGGGAAGTGCCGAAAGTGATCGGCAGATTGAGCTTGGTTCCCAGGGCACGCCCTCCGCCGGTCTCGTCTTCTTCGCCCGAGCCGGGAAAGAACGGCGAGCGGTGGATCGAGAGGAATCCCACGCGAGGCTCTTCCCAGAAAATGGATTGCGTTCCGTTGCCGTGATGCACGTCCCAATCGACGATAAGGACGCGATCGAGCCGGAACTCGTCGAGGGCCATTTGGGCGGCCACGGCGACGTTGTTGAAGAGACAGAAGCCCATGCCATAACCGGCCATGGCATGGTGTCCGGGCGGGCGGACCACGCACAAGGCTCGATGGTCCTCGTCCCGAACCACGCGCTCCATGGCGTCGCAAACCGCCCCCACCGCATCCAGTGCCACGTCATACGAACACGGGCCAATCACCGTGTCGGAATCGAGATCTCCTCCTCCTGACTTGGCCATCGCCCATACCTCGTTGATGTAGCGGGATGTGTGAACCCGCGTGAGGCGTTGCCCCGAGATCGGCAGCCATGTCGGGCGTTGGCACCGAGCATCCAGGCCGGCAAGCGCAAGACGAGCAGGGATCTCTCGAATCCGCTCCGGCCGCTCCGGATGATTGCCGGTCTCGTGATTCAAAAAACGGTTGTCGAGATACAGTAGGCTCATGGAGCGACCTTTGAGACCCGAGGTGTACGACGAACGGCCACGCTGCACGCGATCACACGCACGCGGATGCCTCTTGAACGAATCGACGAAGGGAAACGGAACCCATCCACCCCATCATACTTTACTGAAACGCGGGTGCCAACATGCGGCAAAAGAGATGAAATTCACCCGTGGGCAGGGAGGGGGAGAAAGGGAGAAAGGGAGAAAGGGGAGAAAGGGGGAATGGGAACCACGAAA
>JBAWVO010000333.1:0-6947 GCA_037147235.1 Planctomycetota bacterium
GGCGTCCGCCGCGTATTGACCAGCAAAATCCTTGCCCGGGCGGCCAGACCGTGCCAGAGGCCATCTTTTGAGCGATACATTGCCGGATAGCGTTCGGCAATTTTCGGGCGATAGACATCCAGCAGCCCCTTCCGGGCCAGTCGCAGCGTGAGGAGGATTTCATTATTCCAGAAAATATCGCATCGCGGCCGGTCGGCCTCGGCAACGATCGCGTTGGCTAGGCCAACCGTTTTGGTGGATTCCGCGTCGAACTTCGACCGGACGGCGATACCGGTGGTTTTGGTAAAATCCTCGAAGATCGGTTTAGAAAATTCTTCGTCCAGAGCCGTATAGACAACCACCTCCGGGCCGGAGGATGCCCAGCAGCCAGGGAGGAGAAGGAAGATGAGAAGAACAAGGATTGGCATATTCACAACTCCGGACCTAGTCCAATTCTAAACAATTCTGAAATTACCTATTTGTATCAATGTTCTTTATCGCCGGCTGCGGCGGTACGGCCAGCGACGCGGGGAAATCGAGTCCGCCGGCGATAAAGACTACGGAACCGACCACTTCTGGCAAAGCGGCCGACGCCGCCAAGGCAGCCGCACCAACGGCGGAGTCGGCCAGCGGCTCGGTTGCGGTACTCAATGCCGCCCAGCCTGTAGTGAAAGTTGACGAAGCCGGAGAGGAAGGACAAGGAAGACTAACGTCGCCGCTTGTTCCGACGGCATCTTACCTCGTAGTCTGCCACGAAGGCTGGCCACTGCTCGACGCGGCTACCAATGAATATATTGGCCGTTGACGCCCTTCCAGTGGCCGAGGCCGCCATTGAACCAGTACAGATTCTTCTCTTCCGGGTCGGGAGAGATGAACCACGGATTCAGGATGAAGATCTTGGCGACACTGTCGTACTTGTGATCGGTCACCTGCTCGACCCCGGAAACCACGATGACGTGCGAGTTAGTGTTCCAGGCACCGATTGCGATCATCGGACCGAAGTTTCGCACCGCGTTGGTGAGCTGATCGAGAGTGAGTTCGCCGCCGGCACCCCACCGAAACCCGAGTGCCTTCGCCATAGGAACAGCATCCCCATGGTCGATACCGAACTTATACCAGAGATCGAAATCCACGCGGGCATCGTCCGACTTGCGCAGATTCTTCTCTATATCTCCAGCGGGGAGCCCTTTCCACTTGTAGAGCACCTGGCACGATGCGAGCCAGCAAGTAGACGGGTTAATCTGTTCGATGCGACTCGGCTTTGGCATTGCCCACACGATGTTCGCCATGATAAAGACATCCCTTTCCCTTCTTCGCAATCACCTCTAAAGTGACGGTCTAACAATTTGACTCCCAACCGTGCTGAATTCTAACCAGGAAAACTGGTGGGGCAAGCCCCTGGACAATCCCCGGCTGGTCTGCCAGACTGCGCCGTCGATGATCCGCACGCAAACGAGCTTGGTTCATTCTTCTGAGGTATAGGGTTACACTCTACGGCCTTGCCCACGGAGCCCAATCAAATCACCACCCAGGCCCGCATCGTGGCACAACGGCACGCCTAGTGGGGCTTTAGGCTCAGCTCCACGGCCATGTGGTGCCGACGACGTTAAAACCCGAGTCGATTCATAGTGCAGGGTCGGAGCAATCCGGCCTTGTGGCGTTTCTTGCCCCGCCTGACTCCCTATCGCCGGAGCAGGGTGCCGTCGATCCCCCTTTGTAACCTGCGTCGGTCACCCCTCCGCAGGCAAGGAAATAACCCACTACCCTCCATGATTGGCAGTCGAGACCAGACTTAACGTGGCAAGTTTGCCACCGAGCGGCTCATTTTTCTGGCTCTCCGCCAAGTTTGTGGTGCGGGCGTCTCGCCTGCCTGGTTCAACCACAACATCTTGGGCAGGCGGGACGCCCGCACCACAATTATCCGCAAACCCGGCGGGGAGCCATTTTTCTTGACATCCCCTGCCGCGCCCCATGACTTCAGGCGATCAGCGACAACGCGGCCTGCTCGGCTACGCTTAACGACGGCGGATAACGAGAAGGACTGTGGAACCTGAAAGCGAAGAAAGGTGGGCGGATTAAGAATCTATCTCAGAACGCACCGCGGAGGACGCAGAGGGACGCGGAGGGGAGGGGGAACCACGAAAGGCACGAAAAGACACGAAAAGGGGAAAAAGACAGGAAGATAAAAGGCAGGAATCTTTATTTCCCTCTAGCCGTGTTATCCGTGGTTCATCTCTTTCTTTCTTATATTTCTGCTCCTCATATTTCTGTCGAAAGAATTGATTGGGATTCACCGCGAGAGAACGCAAAGGCCGCAAAAGAAAGATTCTCTTCTCTGCGCTCCTTTGTGTTCCTTTGCGGTGAATCCTCTTGGAAAATGGGGGGGAGATCGACCGCGGAGGACGCAGAGAATCGCAGAGGCCCTCAATTAGGATTCATCCTCCGCGTACCTTCGCGTCCTCTGCGGTGAAAAAGACTTTTTGAGATAGTTTCTAAGAACAAGATAAACCAGTAGGGTGTCGATTTGTGGACGTAAGAACGGTCCGGAGTCAAGAAGAACAAAATCTCGCTGCCAGAACTCCCCCTTGTGCCGCTTCATCTTTAAGCAAGTCGGACTTGATGCAACTTTGCTTTGATGGACCGGACCCATTGGCTTGACATTCCGGGATCGCCGAGTCATACTCATGGGTATCCCTCTTGCTGACCCCGCAGGGTGGCCGGGCCAGCAGCATAGGGGACTAACCTACCTTGAGTGCGGTTTGCTTGCCCCCCTACAAGATCCCGCATGCAAGATTCGACCCACCCTACCAATTCGTGCAAAGTTGCTAAAGCGAAGGAAAACCATGGTGAAATGTTTCATTAGAAGAATTGTCGGCCTGACGGCCGCGTGTCTGGCACTCTTGGCGGTTGCCGGGCCGGTCTCCGCATGGGAGCCCAATGAAAAAGACCTGGACACGGCGATCAACACAGGCGACTTCAGTGGATTCTTTGCCAACGTGTCCGCCTGGTTAGATCAGAAGACACCTTCCGATTCCGGCAAGATCACGGAAGCCGCCATGACCACTCTGGTCAAGGAACCGGTTTTCAGGAACGCCCTGAACCAGCGGCGGTTCATGGAGACGCACGGTGTTGCCAAGCTTGACGCTTTCGCAAAAGTCGAAGCCAAGAGGCCATTTCTGGCATGGGTGATGAAGAGCACCGAACGCATGGATCTCTACATGGAGTACGCGACGCCTGGAATCGATGCGCTGGATCGCTGGTACAAGCTCTATACCGAAGATCCGGAATCGAGGCAGGGAATGTACTTCCGGATGGCCATGGCAGCATCCCTCTGGCCGCCGGGCGGCGTGGGCCAATACCGGGGCACCGAGGCCATCGAGTGGCAAAAACGTTACAACAATTTCAAGACTGCGCATAAGAACAAGGACCTGGTGCCGAGCTTCGACCATTTAATGGTTTGTGATTATGGCAGGTGTCTGAACTGCATCGGCGCGGATACCGACATGAACTGGGCGCGGCAGATGATCCACGACTGGCGCCCCGACCTCCTGGAGAAAGAGCAGATTCACAAGATCGTGAGCGAGGTCTGGCGCAGATGGTCTCCGTTTGGCTTCACAAACGGTTACATTACCGTGATGGAGGGCGGCGGCAAGTGCGGTCCAAGGGGTATGTTTGGCCAGTTCGTATGCAACGCTCTGGGCGTTCCTGCCATAGGCGTGGGACAGCCGCAGCATTGCACTTTCGCCGCGAGGTGCGATTACCCGGAAACCGAGCCGCAGGCCGGCAGTCTCTGGAAAGTCTACCAGGGCCGCGGGTGGGAGTTCTCGGATTGTGGCGGCTGCAATGGCGCCCAGTTTACCGCACAGGAGGCCCTGAAGTACCGCACGGCCGAGTGGTCCCTCGTTCAGCACCTGAACTGGCTGGCATCCGTGCTTTCCACGAAGGAACGGGCTGCTGCCGTCAAGGCCCTGGCCGTGAAGGTCGTGAAGCCCGTGAACACAACGCATCCGATGGGGGTCCCGGCATCCGAATGCGACGTTGTCTTCTTCGGGAAGCACGACAAGACCGACCCCTCGAAGAAGGACGCTCCCATCGACTATAACGCGGAAGGGCCCGCTGCGGCAACGGACGCATCGAACACGGCCTCGAAGCCTGCTCGCGTGAAGGAAGAGCCATTCAAGGTGGCGCCGGGCGTCATTCACGTGAAAGCCGACGCGTTTAGCAAGTGTTTCGCTGAACCTGCCTATCCCACGGAACAGACCGGGCAAGTCTTTGTTTTCGACGCTTGGACTGGCGGCAAGCAGCTCTATTTCCAGAGGAATATGACGACCAGTTGGGCGGATTACGTGATCGATGTGCCGGAAGCAGGAACCTACGCACTGGAAGTGATGCTTGCGGCGGTAAATCGCGATCAGGTGCTGGAAGTGAGTTGTGGTGAAGAAAAACTCGGTACGGTCAAGATTCCCGGCACGACCGGACTGTGGAAAAAGATGGAGCCGGTGGAGGTGAAGCTGAAGAAGGGGACTCAGACCCTGAGGATCACTTCCCCATCCATGCAAAGGGGAATATCGATCCGGTGGTTCGATTTGATTCCGAAACGATAAGGCGTCGCGGGATTATCAAGCGTTGACTGGTAGCGGCGGCGGGCATGGTCGCTCCACCTGGCGGAGGTCGCTGCGCCTAGCCCTGATATGGGATCTCTACAACGAGCCGATCAACGGGATCGGGGATGCGACTTTGCGGCCTTGATCATAACCTTGCCAACTGCTAGCAATGACGGCAGGCCGTAGGGTGCGTGGAGCGAACCGGCCGGGAAATGGTGGGTTGCGCACGAAGTCGAGACGCTGAAAGCACTTACCGCTGTTCCAGATCCGTTCGCGTAACGCACCATTCGATGCTTCACCCACCCTACGTCGAGCTAGCAGTGACAGCAGTTGGTAAACTTATGATCAAGGCCGACTTTGCTATTGCTGACGAAAGTTTATCACGAAAAGGACGGGGTGCTGTTCGGCGACCCATCTATGGGATTGTTGCCCGTTTTTAGGCTAATTTAGCACCGAGCGGCTGCGCACGACTCGACCTGCGGTACAAACAGCGTACCCGGTAACTTGCGGCAGAATGGCACTGAGGGAATAAATCCTTCCTCGCAGGGGGGGCATTGACATCGGACGCGGTTGTATTAGGATGGAACTTGTTCCCTCGCAAAATAATCCCATGCAAGGAATCTGGCTTACCGCCATGTGCAAACTCGACCACGACCAACTTCTGCCTGCTGAAGTCCAAAAGGCACTGGCGCATCTGCATAGGGCGTACGAATTTGCATTGGACGTTCAGATCGACATTTGGGAGTTCGCCGAACCGCTACCAAACCTTGTCGCGCTCGGCGTGGAGGAAAGCAGCCTGCGATGGTTGGTCTTGAAAGGGTACGCCGAACACGCCCGCGAACTGACGACGTTCCAGGAAGCGGATCGTCGCTTTCGTCCCAGCCCAAACATCTCCTTCACCCCCAAGACGTGCTTCGTGCTCACAAAGGCTGGAACAGAGTTCCTTCGCGACATGCAGCAAGAGGCCGTCCCCACGCTACCTGCTTCCATCCTGCACTTTCCCCCGTCGGCAGCCGCTTGGGATGCTGACCTTCCTCATTGGGACTCCGACCTGCGCGTCCTTGTTATCGGCGGACGGCTCGTGAAACAGTACCGGCAACCCGCCTCAAACCAAGAGGCGGTGCTGGATGCGTTCGAGCGAGCAAGGTGGCCGCACATCATCACCGATCCCATGCCGCCGGTCGATGATATCTGTTCCGACACGCGGCTGCGGGAAACGATCCGGCGGTTGAACACCAACCAGACGACGCGTCTTCTCCGCTTCCACGGCGACGGCACCGGCAGGCGGGTGCGCTGGGAGAGGGTTATTCCGCTGGAAGTTGCCGGGCGACTGACGCGAAAAGCCGCGTAAGGACCGGCGCAGAAATAACTGTCGTGTTTTGCCCACTCGCCGAGCAGGGGCAGACGGCACACGGAGTGTGCCTGCTACTTTTCTTGCGACAGTTATTTCTGCGCCGGTCCTAAACGTCCTGCCCAAGATCAACTCCCCCAGCCTCTTCGTAGCCTAACGTAGACCAGTTCTGGCATCTCGGCAGTCGGTTTCTTGCGCCAGTGCGCCCATAGAGCGCCCATAGAGCGGCTATTGTGCGCCCGACATTCGGCATTTTAGAATTATAGAACTGTTAAGGAGTGGTAACGAAACCAATTTTTTGAAAAGGGTGCTTTCATGTCGAGGAAACTTGAGCTTGTTCGTGAGTTTTACAAGGTAAGCAGATTCAATGGGACGGCTTATTGCCGCAACGCCGGGTCTCGGGCAAGCCGCTGGCTTGTGGTTCACGCACTTGCCGTATCCGCTCTCCTCTGGTCCGGCCCAACACAAGCAGCCATCATGACCGCCTTCTGGAAAGGCGGCTTCACCGGGGGGAACAACGTATGGTCGGCAACTAACGGCAGCACGCAGAGCAACTGGGTCGCAACGCTCGGCGGGGTGAACCAGCCTTTCGTGCCCGACTCCGGCACGGACGTGGTCTTCTCAAACTCGACGGTTACAACGTCTCCGAACAACACGACTCTGGGGGCGAACATGGCCATCCATAGTCTGACGATTAACGACACCAACAATACACTGAACCTCAACGCCGACAGTTACACATTAACGATCGGCAGCGGTGGCATCAGCCTAATCACCGGTCCGCAGAACTCGACCGAAACCATCAACGCCAACCTGATCCTGAGTGCGGCCCAGACATGGACGAATAACAGCCCGTACGTTAGCGGTTCCCCCAATGCCGGCAACAACATCCTGGCCGTCAACGGCAATGTGAACAACAATGGGAACCTACTTACCGTCAACTCCGTCGCAGGTCAATACGGGTGCAATCCCGTTTTGCGTAGCGAATTTCCCGCGTTTTTCCGGGGTACATG
>JBAWVO010000334.1:0-6942 GCA_037147235.1 Planctomycetota bacterium
AGAAAAGTAGCAGGCACACTCCGTGTGCCGTCCGTCCCCGCTCGGCGAGTGGGCATTATTTATGCGCCGATCCTAACCGGAAGCCGTAGCCGTAGGGTAGGTGGAGCATCTAACTCACCCTAGCCCATGCTTGGCCAGTTTGTCGCGGAAGGTGGATGCCTTCATTCCCAGCGCGGCCGCAGCGGCCGTTTTGTTGCCGGCAGCGGTTCGCAAGGCTCGTTCCAGCAGGTCTCGCTCGGTCTGGTCCATGGCGGCCTGAAAATCGCCGGCCAGGGCTGCTTTGCTGTTCGCGGCACCTGAGGCGGTCGCGGCAAGGCCGGTCATTTTGTTTCTCAGCAACTCCGCCGTAATACGACCACTGCCGACCAGGAAGGCCCGCTCCAAGGCGTGGTCCAGCTCGCGGACATTTCCCGGCCAATTATGCTGCAAGAGCAATGCCAGGGCATCCGGCTCAATCTCACAAACGGATTCGCCCGCGATTTCCTTGAGCAGGTACTCGGCCAGCATCGGCAGGTCTTCCATCCGCTCGCGCAACGGAGGCACCACGATTCGCAGCACGTCGAGCCGATAGTAGAGGTCCTGACGAAATGTTCCTTCGCCGATCTTTTCCAACAGGATCTGTTTCGTCGAGGCGATGATCCGCACGTTGGCCTTGATGGGGGTCGTGCCGCCGACCCGCTCGTAAACCTTTTCTTCGATCGCCCTTAGGAGCTTGGACTGCTGCTCCAGCGGGATGTCGTCCACGTCATCGAGATAGAGCGAGCCGTTCTCGGCCAGTTCAAAGCGGCCCTTGCGTCGCTGCTCGGCCCCGGTGAACGAACCTTTCTCGTGACCGTACAGCTCGCTCTCGATGAGGTTCTCCGGGAAGAGCGTGCAGCCGACCTTGACGTACGGAAAGCTACGGCGGTGCGAAATGCCGTGAATTGCCCGCGAGATCAAGTCCTTGCCGCAGCCCGTTTCGCCCAGCAAAAGGACGTTGGCCTCGGTCCTTGCGCAGACCTCGATCATCTGCCGCACGCGGACCATGCCTGGCGACCTGCCGACGACCGTCTGCTCCAGATTTGGCGGTCCCACTTCGGCCATCGGTGCCGCCTCGCCCTGCGGCCGGCTTGTGTGGTCCAACCTGGCCAGGAGCGGAAAGAGATCCTCGTTGCGGAATGGTTTGGTCACGAAGTCAAAGGCCCCCAGCCGCATTGCCTCCACCGCCACGGGGATGCTGCCGTAGGCGGTCATCATGATCACGGCCATGTCGGCCATGCGTCCTTGCTTGATCCGCTTCAGCAGGTCGATGCCGTCCAACCGCGGCATCTTCAGATCGCTGACCACCACGTCGAACTGCGCCGTCTGGAGTTGTGTCCAAGCCTCCTCGCCGTCGGCTGCGGTCACCACTTCATGCCCCCGCGCCGACAGATCGTCGGCCAGTGTGATGCGTTTGATTTTCTCGTCGTCAACAATCAGTATTCGCATGGGCGTTGTAGTTCTCCTGCAAACAGTTCCTAAGGCTCATTGATCTACGGCGCATCGGCCAATTCCCCGCCGGCCCGAGTCGAGAGGGCCTGGAACACCTTGAAATCAATGTCGTAGGTCAAGGGCCTTCCGGAACCGTCTGCCCAAATGAATTGCGACATGTTCGGATGGTAGCTCCAGAAGTGATAGTCGTGGTTACCGTCGTGCAACCCGGGAGAGAGGCCGAATTTCGTGGTCAGGAGGTTGTCGCCGTTGCCGGTGCCAATGCCAAAAACATCGCCGCCACCGCAGTAAGGCCAGCCATACAACTCGTTGCTAATGCCGCGTTCACCCATGATGATCGTGTGCGAGGCCCCGTCCGTGATCTTCGCCAGGCTGATGGCACTGCTGTCGTCGCCATAAAGGAGGATGCCGTCGTTGGCGGTTTCCGAGGTTCCCATCACGCCGAGATAATTCGTGCAACCATAATCGCCAAAGACAGGATCGTGATAAATTCTGTCCGTCAACGGGTCACTGGGACATTTGTCGTGACTGAGGATCATCGCGCAGGGGTTCTTTCCCGGGGGCTGAATTCGAACCCAATCAAGGCAGGAGCCTTGATAGCTGAAATTGCACAGATTGTAAATATTCTTGGCCTCCAAGTAGGGCAGGAGCCTAGCCTGGAAACCCCACCATTTGTTTTTGAAGTTTCCGACCGGGAAGGTTCCGTTGTCAGCATGGAACGCTTGCAGCGCCAACCCATATTGCTTGAGGTTGTTCTGGCACTGTACCCGCCGGCCAGCCTCGCGGGCAGCATTCACCGCGGGCAGCATCAAACCGACGAGCGCGCCGAGAATGGCGATGACGACCATAAGCTCGACGAGGGTGAAACCCGGTTTGTGGAGGATTCGTCGAAACATGGGCGAACGGCACTTGGACTGAGATCTGCTCTTTTAGTCTTTTAAGGTGAAGTCGTGCAAACATTGACCGTCATCCGATACTTCGACGGATTGGGTCCATTCTGTATTCGTTTGCGGAATAGCCTTCTTATTGATAAGCGTCCGGAGTACGTTTGCCCTAGGAACAAACCGCTTCACGATCACGGTTTTGGGCCCCGCCATGGGGCCGTTGCTGCGATCGAATTGATAGCTGCCTTCGGCTAACGTCGTCGTGGCGGCGGGGCCGGCCCTGCCTTTCGTCGGCAAAAATGTGATCGAGCCGCTGGGCTTCTCGCCGCTGGCAAGCGCCACCGTGCCATGCATGGGGAGTCGTTCCAGGCCATCCCTCCTGTCGCAGCCGTTAAACAGCAGTACAAGCCCGAGAAAAATCGAAACAACGATAGCTCGATGGCTGTTCACAGCGAATGTTGCTTGGAATAGGTGGTTGCTGCGCGGTCCTATTCAGGTCATTATACACGGACCGATGATACGACCAGTCTACCATATCTCCCTCCTTTGGCTAGCATCCTGGCAGGATTTCCTGCACACGCGCTAGGGATTCAGGGGGGATGAGGCGGATTTGCGGTTTCGGACGGTGAATTCGACGCGATCCCGGTTAATCGCCTATAAGAAAACCTCACCGGACGGGGGGGATAATCAGATTGCTCGATCCGGCCTATCTGGTGTATATTGTCTTTTCGACTGCGATCAGCCCCCCGGGCCTTGATCATAACCTTGCCAACTGCTAGCAGTGACGGCAGGCCGTAGGGTGCGTGGAGCGAACCGGCCGGGAAATGGTGGGTTGCGCACGAAGTCGAGACGCTGAAAGAATTTACCGCTGTTCCAGATCCGTTCGCGTAACGCACATAGAAGAACGGTAGCTATAAGTCATTAAACAGCAAGACTTTAGAAAAGACGCTGTTTTCCGGTTCTACGCCGGTTGTACGCGCCGATTATTTTCCTGTTTGGACACTACCTATTTTGCGGTAGTGTACATTTGGACACAACCGCACCACGCCGAACCGTCGAGCATGTCGGCCGTCGAGCATGATCTTCGTGGGCCTGCATGGTGGCGACGAGGGGCAGCAGGGCTAGCGGATATTTGATTTGTGGCTGGCTTGCTGGACTGCGGAGGAGATCGCGGAAGAGTGCGGATGCGACAAGGCAACGGTTAGCCGTGTTTGTTGCAAACCGGAAGATATGCCGGAATGCAACAAACCATCCGCAGTTCATACCGACCTCGACCCTCTTCCCCTCTACAACATATGGAAGCAGCAAGAGAAGACGGCCGGATCGGCGGTGATCCGCTGCATGGCCTGAACACGGAGCAATTCTGATTCGTAACGTCGCGCCCAAGCTTCGGGTGATCGTCCCATGATAAGTCCTCTCTAAAGGTCTAGTCGGCCTGCCAGAGATTGGCCTGCCTGATTCAGAGTATGGCACGGATCGGCGGCCGCTACCATCCACTCCTCGCGCCCGTGGGCAATCCGCATATTCTTTCTCACTAAAGCAATTGAATTATATCCACTCCTCGCGCCCGTGGGCAATCCATTTGTCCGCCATGGCGGACATTTTCAACTACCATCCACTCCTCGCGCCCGTGGGCAATCCGCCGTAGAAACTGGCTCACTTTGAGCTAGTTTTATCCACTCCTCGCGCCCGTGGGCAATCCTCGGAATCAAACCAGGTGTCTAATTTAGACAACATCCGCTCCCCGCGCCCGAGGGCCACCCCCTGCTATTGATACTACGTCAATTGACGTAGTAATCTGCTCCCCGCGCCCGTGGGCTATCCCCTATCTTCCCAGAACCTGCGGAAAAAATTCCGCAGGTTTGCGGAGTTACCGCCAGAATCCCCCCTAACCCTAAAACCGGTTCGCCAGGATCGCTCCTGTTGCGTGATCGGCACCTAAGACGTGGTTTTACCCGTCCGGTTTTAGCCCCCGCCAGAATCGCTCTTAGGCGGTTGACGCAAGAAATGAAAAAACCCCCGCAATGCCCCTGCGGGGGTCGGTCGGGCTACAAGCCCTGGAGGAGGTAACTCGCGCCGCAGTGGCGTTGCGAGTCACCAGTAGACGCTCGGATGGCTACCGCCTACCCGAGTCGCCTTAGTCAACAATCGCGCTCGGCATGACAGCACCGGCGTGCCGTGGGCCTGAGAGAATGTAAAGCATCGCGCCCAACTGTGCCCCAGCATTGCCAGTATCGGCAACCGTGACACGAACACAGTCGTAACCGCTCGCGACATCCAGGTCGCTCGCGTCAATCTCAAAGACGTAAAGCCCTTGGCTCTCGGCCGACGTTGCGTTGAGCGTGACCGTCTGGCTTGCCGACTGCGCCACGTTGGTGAACGTGCCCACGGCCGTCAATGTGCCTTGCTTGTGCCAATACTCGGTGATCGTCGCAAGGTTTTTGGCCGTGCCGAAAGCTACGTCGGTGCCTTGCTCGAAGGTCAACACCGGATCGTCACCGGCAACCCCTGCGCCCTTGAAAAACAGCACCGTCAGGTGATCGTAGTTTTTCAGGGAAACGGCGTCGCCAGGGTTGCCAGCGGTCTGCGTGTCAACGGGAACAAACCCGCTTACAATTTGAGTTTCGTCAATCAGTCTCATAGTGAAAAATTCCTTTCGTGTGAATGTTACCGTGCCGCCAGAGCCACGCACCAGCTTTGCGTGTCGCCCGTGTGCGGAGTGTAGGGGGCGTTCCAACTGCCTTGGCCGTCCAGCCTGGTGATCGCTCGCCACACCGATTCATCTTCCATGAAACGCAGGTGGGCGGAGCGTTCAATCGTGATTTCGGAGCGCATGCCGACGATGTATTGCGAGAAGTCCGCAAGCATGATGTCGCCCTTGTCCCCAACGGCCGGAAGCTTCTCGGTGAACACCACCGGCCGCGACAAGATGGAAAATCCGCCGTCACTCTCTCGCATGACCGGGATGGCAGAACCGCCCAAGCCGACGTTTAGTTGCAAGGAAAGCAACTGCGGAATTGCCGTGGGATTCGCAATCCAGACAGCACGATTGAAGCAACCGGGGTGAAGACGAGCAAGCATCTTCGTGAGGTTCTCAAAGACGATGGTATCGGCGTCTTGGAGCGTTTCCTTGGCAACCGTGACCAAAGCCGGATCATTCAGCACGCCACGCGGTTGACCGGCACCAGTGCCTTGGAGGAGGGCATAATCGATGAACCAAGAATTGGCACCGTTCAGCGCGGAGCTTAGCTGCGATTCAAACCCGATGCCGTCCGCGGCGAGTTCGTTCGATGCCGACGCAAACAGAGCCAACTTCTTGGCCCGGAGTTCGATCCGTCGGAACTTCGGATTTTTCACCGTGGCGGTATCGCTCTCACCGATCCACTGGCTTTCAATCCCGCCGAACAAGGTGCCACCGGCGGCCGTCGATGAATCAAACCCGGCAACCTTGAGGGTCTCGGCCTTCATCGGATAGACGAGACACCGGCCAAGGACGATGGAAGACTCCAGAATCGAGTCGAGGTACTTTGCGGAATACTCGGTTGGCACCGCGTAGCCACCGCTCGGGCCGCTGCCTTCGTTCAGGGCGGCCTTCAGTCCGGGATGGAAGAGATTCTTCGTGATCGGCGTCAGGAAGTCATCCAGGGTTGAAAAACCGTCATTGCTGCGGCTCGTGCCGAAAAGCTTGGCATACGAGGCACCGATGCAGCCACGGGCCGGGATGCCGTTGCCGTTGCTGCGGCTTCGGGTTGCCGACGGATTGAATTCGTCCAGCCCGCCAGTATCGGTGGCGGTGGCGTTGGTCGGTGGTCCGCCGTGCATCTCGTCAATGTGGGCCTGATATTTGGCAATGTCGTGATTGAGATCCGCGACACGCATTTTTGCCTTGTCGAATTCGGCCTGCACGGAAGGGGCCATGTCTTGGCCGTACGCTTCGGCAATTTGCCGTTCCATCGTTGTGAGCAGCCGCTCCTTCTCAACCTTAAAATTCTGGATTGCAACTTCTGGGCGTGGTGCCATGGTCATTCTCCTTCGTTGGTGAGTTCCGCAATCATGCGGTAAATGGTTGCGACAAGTTCGTCGCCAGTGGCTCGCAAAATTGCAAGCGATGTATGGTAAGGCGTCACTACCGCTTCACGGGGACAGCCCTGGTCGTGCCAGTCCTGAATGTCGATCTTCCGCCAGCGGCATAAACCACCGACGTACAACGGCAATGGCACCGACCCGGCGTCGATCAGGTCGATCAGCTTTTCGGCGTCGGTCTTCAGAAGGGCGGCGAGTTCGTTGATGTCGTAAAACATAATTTTGTTCTCCTATGGTTAATTATCCAGAGCTTTGGATGGTTGGCAATCGCATGTTTTGCTAGAGTCTAGCAAATAGGCGCGCCGACGAGGCGGCGTCGCCTTGAAGCGTTCCTTCGATTTCAAGCCGCACCCCAAGCACCTGAGATACCGGAGGCGAAAGCCCGAGGCGTCAACGGGTTGAACCGAGTACACGATGAACCAGCCCCCGCAATCGCATTTATCGCCACTCCTCATTGCACGTTCTCCTTCAGGTCTCGCATACCGATTGAAAATGGGGTGTCACT
>JBAWVO010000335.1:0-6786 GCA_037147235.1 Planctomycetota bacterium
AGGTTGGATTGTCCAACTGATCTACATCAGCTTATCTTGGCACACTCATGTTTTCTACCTTGCTGTTGGATTCATTCGTGTCACACGTCAATTCTTCAGGGGTATAACTTCTCCCTACCCCTCGCTCTCTTCCCTTCCCGCCGCGCTGTGCAGCCCGCGGATGATTTTCTCAATCACCTTCTCCTTCTCCAAATCCATGGCCACTTCCATATTGTACTGCCGGGAAGGAATCCGGCGGCGGTCAAAAACAGTCATCCCGGTCGTCAGTTCGCCCATCGTCTCGACGTCGCCCGCCATCTCCTGGGCCATGAACAATTCGGGATACAAAACGGCCATTAGCGTGATTGTGTCATGGACGTGAATCCCCTCAATGCCAAATCGCTGTCGATAGCCGCGAAAGGCCGAAGGCAGGATCTTCCGCAACAAGGCACCTACACGAGTGGACTCGTCAGGAAGCTGATTGAACAAGTCATAGCTCAACGTGATGCGATTCGTTACGTCCAACGGAATCAGCGTCTTCGTGGAGGCGGAGCGAAAGACGGCCTGGGCGGCGAGTGGATCACAATAGATATTAAACTCGGCCGCCGCAGTGTAGTTGCCCGATACGGCCACGGCTCCGCCAGCCATCACCACTCGACCCACCAGCGAGGGGAGTTCGGGGTCGCGCAGGAATGCTCGGGCGATGTTTGTCAGCGGTCCCAAAGCGACGATCGTGATCGCATCGGGGGCAGCACGAACCTGGTCGCAGATCACTTTCTCGGCCGGCAACATATGCTGTCGCTCGGCCACAGGTAGATCGGCACCGCCGAGCCCGTCAGGCCCATAGAGACCGCGCCCTTCGGCCGGCCGGCCGCTGTCTGCCTCAGATTCCGATGCGGCCCCCATTCGTGGTAGCCGCGGAGGATCGAGCCCTTCGACAATCGCCTGCATGTTTCGCGTGGACTGAGCCGGCGAACAATTGCCGCCGACCGCCGTCACCGCCACCACATCCAGCCCTGGGTGAAACAGGGCAAAACTCAAAGCCAAAGCGTCATCCACGCCCGGATCCACGTCGAGGATCACTTTCCTTGCCATCTTCGTACCCCGAGGGGCCCCTTGGTCACGCCGTCATCCAGTCGAGCATCCCCCTGCTGATGAAAAGGAGAAATCTCCATCTTCTAGGATGTTGATACCATTCTATCCCCCGAAACGGCGATAGCAAGAGCCTACAGCTTCCGTCGCTCCGCCTTGGAGATCCACACAAACGCTGAACGGCCTAACTACTCGACCTTCCGCACCACGCCCACAACGACGCCCAAAACCTTTGCATCGCGAACGTAGATTGGCTTCATAGTCGAATTGGCAGGCTCCAAGCGAATGCGGTTTTTTTCAGGGAACCATCGCTTGAGTGTTGCCTCGCCTTCGCCGGTAATGGCAACGACAATCTGACCCTTTCGTGCGGTCTGCTGGCGGCGAACAACCACGTAGTCGCCATCGGCAATCTGGTCCTCGATCATCGATTCACCATGAACCTCCAGCACAAAGAGATCCTTGTCGGCCGGATCGAAGAGCGTTTCAAAATCGACTCGCTCTTCCTGTTCGACCGCCTCGTGGAGTACGCCGGCGGCAATCTGCCCGTAGAGTGGCAAACTACGATCCCCAATCGGTTCGGCCGCCAACTGGATTGCACGCGACATGTGCGGTTCGCGGGTGATGAGCCCCTTCTTCACCAGGGCCTTCAAGTGGCACATCACCCCGTTGGGTGAGCTGATGCCGAAATTCCCCCCAATCTCCCGCACGGTCGGGCCGTAGCCGCGGGTGCGGATTTTATCGCGAAGGAATTCATAGATGGCGAGTTGTTTTTCGGTAAGACTATCGAACGGTTGCATGATAACCTCAAATCCCTTGTTTTTTGCCAAGTGAGGGGCCACAACGGGCCCTCTCATAGACAATCGTACAATATACGCGCGTTCATTGTCAAGAGGGTGCGAAGATGAAAAAACAAGGTCATGCTGTCAATTGGCCGGAAAATTCAGCAAGTACGCTACGATCTACTAATCCCTATCCCTACTTCCTGGCGGCCCATTGAATGCCTCGGGCAAGAATTTCAGGGTAGGCGGGGTTCTTCCACGCCTGTGAATCGTGGCCCAGTTGGAAGTAGAACACCCGGCTCTTGCCATACTCGTGTACCCAGGCGATGTTCGGATCGTTCTTCGGATGATTCGTGGTCAAAAGGACGCGAATGTCCGGGGCGAAGTAACCGTGGTTGTACGCCTCATCGTGGATGGCGAAGTCGGTCAGGCCGCGGGTGATCGGATGCTCTCGGTCGGCCACCGCAATCTTCATGTCCAGCCCCTCCTCATAACCGGACGGCCCGAACTTCTTTTTGCCTTCCTGAAAGACACCGAAGCAATACTTGCCGCCGATGATCTTGGCGTACTCGCCCCATTGACGGTGAGCACCCAGGTTATGATGCAGAGCCACCAGCCCAATTCCGCGATGTAGCAACTCGACGAACGCCTTTTCTTGGTTCGGCGCGAGGTCGGCGACCATGTCGTAACGAACGATCACGTCGTAGTCCTTCTCCAAGCCCGGTTTGAGCAAACCGGCCGACTGGGGAAACCTAGCCTTGGTGGTTTGCACGTCGCCCAGCGCGTCGAACATCGCAAAGAACGGTTTTTCCTCGAAGCCGTGCCCCCCATAAGTCAGCAGCACGCGAATCTTCTTCGTCGCCGGCTGCTCGGCCCAGGCTTCTCCTCTAAGACCAAGTCCAATTGCAACGAGACAAAAAGTGACCAAGTGGGATTTCACGGCGAGACTCCAGAGAAATTGAAGGGGCTGTTTCATATCAGGTTAGCCCAGATTATCCATCATACTCTCGCAAAAACACCCCTGCAAGCGGTTTGTCGATTTAATCTATACTGTCCGCGGTTGAGATTGTCCCAATCCATACCAGCCCGAAGCGCAAGCGAGGCAACGACTTAGCAACCTCGCTCGCGCTTCGGGTTAGTGTCAGTCTCAACCGCGAGCAGTATAGTTCGGCGAGGGTCTCCTGACCCCGCCGAAATGACCGACCGAAGGTCTCCCGGTAATTGGAGACCTTCGGTCGGCGGCGTGGCTCGGTCAGAGACCGGCCACAACAAGGCGATTTAATTGAAACACCGACCAGATCTGACCTCTTGGCGGGCTGGATTGTTAAGCGTAGGTTAGGGATTGGCAAGAAAACAATGCCTAACATTCGGTCTAAACAGCAAGGCTTATCATTTTTGACGCGGTTTGCTAGGTTCGGCACTGATTTATGGCTTTTTCGGTTCAATCCGAGTTTTCCGCGATCCCGATTACTATCAGTGGTGACAGAGGTGAGTTTTACGCGGGGCGAACGAAGACTGTGCCAACAAGGTACTCCGTCCGCCGCAAGGCTTACACAAACTCGCTCTGTCAAAACATCCACTTCCCTTTTTATGAAAAGGTCGCGAACTATGAAAACACTACGGTGGGCAATCGCATCGTCGCTTGTCGGCGCATTGTTCGCCGGAACGGCCATGGCACAAGTGACCATGTCGTCTCCGGTATTGCAGCCTAGCTCGATTCAACAGATGGCATTCCAGTCGGACGATTCCGTTGGTTATGCCGTAGCCGATTCAGCTCCGGCGGGAGCAGCGGTCGCCCTGGCCTCGCCCAGTAACCAGCCGTCGGTTGCGGCCAAGGTCGAAGTGAAGCCGGCTGCGGAAGCTTTTAGACAATCGTGTGACACGCAGTGCGAATCGCAGTGCGGCAAGCCGGCGGAGGAAGGCCAGTACAAGCTTTTCCACGGTCCCCGGATGGATTGTAATCACCTTGATATCCGCGGCTTCTTTGATGTTGGCTGGACCGGTAACCCGGCCTACCCCGTGAACCGCCTCAACGGCCCCGTCGGCTACAATGATCGTTCCAACGAGGTCGACTTGAATCAGTTCTACCTGATCGCCGAACGTATTGCCAAGGTTGAAGGCGATTGCGGCGTGGACTTCGGCTACCGCACTGATGTGATGTACGGCACCGATCGCCGTTTCGTGCAAGCGGCTAAGGGCACGAATTGGGATAGCAACTTTAATAATGGCAACCGCTTCTACGGTCTGGCCGCACCCCAGGCGTACGGCGATTTGGCCATTAACAAGCTGCTACTCCGTGGCGGCCACTTCTATGCTCCCTGCGGCTTTGAAGTTCCCAACGCCGACGGCAACTTTTTCTACTCGCACACCTACGGATTCTTGTACGGCATGCCGACGACGCTGACCGGTGGCTATGCAACCTATAAGGTCAACGACAAGTTGTCGGTCAATGCAGGCTTGGATACGGGTTGGAACGAGTTTGAATCGCTCAACGGCAAAGTCAACGCCATGCTCGGTTTCAACTGGACCAGCGAAGGCGGCAAAATCAACGTGACCTCTGAGGGCTTCATCGGCAACACCCAGGCTCCCGGCATTACCAGCGACCGCGCCACGTTCGTTACGGACATTAACGTCAAGCTGGGTTGCAAGTGGCGCTATGTTTTGGAAAACACCCTGGGCCATGACACCAACACTTCCAGCACGAATAACCAAACAGTCGGTGGTATTGGCTTTGTTCCGGTCGAGGGCACGGGTCCGTCCTCGTGGTTCGGTTTGACCAACTACCTGCTTTACGACATCAACGATTGCTGGGGGTTCGGCGTTCGCTACGAGTACTTTGAAGACCTCGATGGTGCCGCCGTGGCCCCAGTCGATACGGGTGTCCGTGAACCGGGCACCAAGTGGAACGATGTGACGATCGGTCTGAACTGGAAGCCCAACAAGAACGTCACCGTTCGCAGCGAAGTGCGCTGGGACTGGGCCGCCAACTCGTCCGCAACAGGCTTCAAGCCCTTTGACGACGGCCAGAAGAACAGCCAGTGCCTATGGGGCAACGACGTCGTGATCCGCTTCTAAGCGGTGAGAATCGAATAACCTGCTGACCGCGGCAAGCGGCGGCAGCCCAAATGAACTTTGGGGTGAGTGGACGTCGGCCGTGTTGAGGGGGCAACAATCCCAGCAGCACGGCCGACTCGTTTTCTTGGTCTTACGTCCACAAATTTCTATCCAGCATCCGATAGTTGATCGCCTCGTTCAGGTGATGCGGCTTCACACCGTCGCAGTTGTCCAGGTCGGCAATCGTCCGGGCAACGCGAAGGATCTTGTCGTGGGCACGGGCGGAAAGGCCCATCTCGGCCATCGCCCCCTTGAGCAGGTTGCTGCACTCGTTGTCCAAGACGCAGAACTGACGGGTCTGCCGGTGGGACATGTCGGCGTTGTAACGAGTGGCCGAGCCTTGAAACCGCGCAGCCTGCCGCTGTCGGGCGGCGGCCACCACGGCCCGCATCTCGGCACTCGATGTGCCCGGCGTCCCGCCCGATAGCTCACGAAACGGTACGGCAGGAACCTCGATGTGAAGGTCGATTCGATCAAGTAGAGGCCCCGAGATTTTGCTCATGTATCTTTCAATTTGCGGGACCGAGCAGTTGCAGCTCCGTCGCGAGTCGCCACGATAACCGCAGGGACACGGGTTCAAGGCGACAATGAGCATGAAATTAGCCGGAAACGTCGTACTATTCAGGGCGCGACTGATCGTCACCATGCCATCTTCCAACGGTTGGCGGAGCACTTCCAGCGTACGGCGATTGAATTCCGGAAGCTCATCGAGGAACAAAACGCCATTGTGGCTCATCGAGATCTCGCCGGGCGTGGGCGTCGAGCCGCCGCCGACCAGCCCAGCGTCGCTGATCGTATGGTGGGGTGAACGGAAAGGCCGCACGGCCAAGAGCGGCTGCCCCGGCTTCAGGCGGCCGACCGCACTGTAGATCCGTGTCGTCTCGATCGATTCGCTTGGCGTCAGATCGGGCAGGATTGTCGGCATCCGCTTGGCCAGCATCGTCTTGCCGGAGCCGGGCGGCCCGATCATCAGCAAATTGTGACCGCCAGCGGCCGACACGATGATCGCCCGTTTGGCCATCTCCTGGCCGCGAACGTCGGAAAAATCAACCTCATAATTGGCCAGTTCGCGGAACAGATCGTCCAGCCGCGACGGGGTCGGTTCGATCTCGATTTCGCCGGTGAGGAAGGCGACGGCCTGGGCGAGACTCTGTACGGCAATAACGGTGATGCCTTCGACGACGGCCGCTTCCGCCGCACTTTCGGCCGGCACGATTAGCCCACGGAGCTTCTTGTCCTCGGCCGTCGCAATCGCCATCGACAAGGCCCCTTTGGTCGGCCGCGTGGTGCCGTCGAGGGCCAACTCACCAACAATCGCATACTGGGCGAGCAATTCGGAAGCGACTTGTCCGCTGCCGATGAGCGTGCCTATAGCGATTGGCAAATCGAATGATGCGGCATCTTTTGGCAGATCGGCCGGGGCAAGGTTGATTACGATGCGGCTTTGCGGGCGTTGAAAGCCCGAGTTGACCATCGCCCGCTCGACGCGATGCGTACTTTCCTTGACCGCAGCTTCCGGAAGCCCGACGAGGATCTGTTTTGGCAGCCCACTGGGAGATACATCGACCTCGACCTCAACAGGCAGGGCCTCGATGCCGACGAGCGTGAAGGTTTTGAGTTTGGCGAGCATAACTTTGTCGCGATCTCGTTCGGATAAGGGCTATTTTCGGTCCCCCTCCCTCTGAAAGGGGGCTGGGGTGAGAGACATTCCCTGGACCATCCAGCAGCCCCTATATTGTGGCAGAAGAAAACCCGTCCTACAAGAGGAAGGTGTGTGGCAAGATTTTCTGGCAAGCGCGTGGCACGGGCTTCCAGCCCGTGG
>JBAWVO010000336.1:0-6752 GCA_037147235.1 Planctomycetota bacterium
TGGACAGTAGAGTCTGACGACGACGCGCCGGACGAATGGAAGACGCTCATCGAGAAGACTTTCTTCCCTCTGCGGGATGAATTCTTGGCTTCGGCTCTCTATTACGGCGACGTCGATTTCGGCTATCAGTGTTTTGAGAAGGTTATCGAGCCGAAGGATGGGTACTTGAAGCTCGTCCGTCTCAAGCCGTTGTTGCACGACATTACGGAAATCTGCATCGGCCACCAGGGTGGTTTCATCGGTGTGCGCCAGCTCGGTAAGGATCTCGGTCTGGCGAACTCCGTCCACGTTGGGTTCCGTATAGAAGGAAGTTACTTGTATGGCATCCCGCTTTTAGAGAATGCGCGACAGGCATACAACTGGTGGGTGGATTGCAACGAAGGTGCCCGCCGCTACGACCGCAAGATCGCCGGTGCGCACATTGTCGTTGAATATCCGCTCGGCTCGTCGATCGACCGGAACGGACATGAAGTGGAAAACGCCGTCCTGGCCCGCACGGTCCTCGACAACCTGGAAGCGGCCGGCGGCGTGGCGGTCCCCCGCGACATGGCGGCGTTCATGCAGCAGTTGAACCTCGAATCCCCCGGCTGGAAGATTTGGATCCTCGACGCCGGTGCCAGCCAGCAGGCGTCATTCATCGGTCGGCTGGAATATCTCGACAAGCAGCTTTGCCGGTGCCTGCATATTCCCGAGCGGGCGATGATGGAGGGGCAGCATGGCACGCTGGCCGAGGCCGAGGCCCACAGCGACGTGATCTTCACGATCCAGGACATCGAACATCGCCGTGTGACCGACGAATTGAACCGGCAAGCGGTCGATCAGATGCTTTCCTTGAACTTCGGCAAGGAAGCGGTAGGGAAGGTCCGCCTGAAGGCGTGTCCCATTGTGGACGAAAAGAAGTCCTTCTTCAAGCAAATCTACCAGCAGATCCTTGCCAGCCCGGCCGGGCAAAAGGAATTGCAGTCGCTCGACGCGGCCAGTTTGCGGGAGCAGCTTGGCCTGCCCCAGGTACAGAACGATCCAGGCGACGTGGAGCATGAGGGGGCGAACCTCCAGGCAATCCCTGGCCTGTCGGCCGGGCAGCCGGGTGGCGAAGGGAAGGGACTCATGGCACAGGGGCCGGACGGGCAACCGGTGACGGTCCCCGGTAGTGCGGACAACCCGGCGGCGGCAATGGCGAATGCCGTGTGGGGGATGCGGGAGGCCGTTGCGCTGAGCAGCACGGCACTCAGGAAGGCGGAAGAGTGGGCGAAGGGCGAGTACCCGGCAAAGGCGGGACCGCTTGCGATGGCGGGCAATGAGGGCGAAGAAGAGCAGGACGGTAAGCCGCTGGAACTGGCCGGCACCGAGCCTGTTGAACAGGAACCTTGGCAGGAGGATCCCAATTTCAAGAGTGGCGTTCTGGGCTACAAGACAAAGTCGGTGCCCCTAGGCGACAAGGACTACCTGAATTTCGAGTCGTTGACCAACAGGGAAGGTGAAGATCCAGATATCGAGGACGTCAGGTCTGCGAACAACCTGGACTATCCGCACGAAGTCTTGATGTCGCGCGCCCAAGGACGCGCAGGCGGGGCGAACGGAAGATTCGGTATCACGGGACAAGGGAAGGCCGGGCAGATAATCAGCCACTCCGCGCAAGCCCTTCGCGGACTGATCAACCGCTACAAGCCGGTAAGCGTGGAATTCAGTGCCGCCGAGCCATCACGCATGAAAGCTTACCGCCACTTGATGCGGAGGCTTGCCGAAGAGGGCGTGGGCAATGGCAAGTACGCTTTCCTCCATGAGCCAGGGTACGAGTATCTCTCGCATGAGGGAGAGCCGGTCTGGAAGTCGGAGTATTACCACATCGTCCACCACGCGGCTGTCGACCTCCCGAAGTACTGGGACATGGAGCCGATCGGCCAGAAAGAAATGGTAGGGATGGCCGGCACGATGTCCGACGTGTTGGCGTCACGGCCAATCACCGGCCGACTCTCGGAGAACATGAATTCGGT
This sequence comes from Planctomycetota bacterium, assembly GCA_037147235.1. Classification (GTDB taxonomy): domain Bacteria; phylum Planctomycetota; class Planctomycetia; order Pirellulales; family Thermoguttaceae; genus JANXQG01. Next base: position 1,995 of record JBAWVO010000336.1, read on the forward strand.
CGCGATGGAGAATGAAACGCCCGAAGAGAGCGTGGAAAAGTCGGCATTTTCCCGGCAGCCACCCCACACGCTGCTGACTCCCACCATGATTGGCAAAGTCCAGGAGATGCTTGATGCTGGAACGCATCCACTTGAAATCGTGCGACGAACTGGCATCAAACTGAACACTTTGCAGCACGCCAATTATCAAGGAAAGCTTCGTGGACTTAATACAACGACTAGCAATCCAACAACGGAATCGATCTCGTCGTCCGCTCCTTATTCACTAGGCGACGAGCAGCGAGAAGATCGCGTTCCTCCGAAGAGCCGAAGGAGGACTGCTCCTTTATTGACTCCTGAGATCGCTGAACTCGTCAAGCGACGACAGAAAGAAGGAAAGCATATTCACGAAATCAGCAGCGAAATCAACATCAATCCTTGCACGATCGCAAGCTGGGCGACGAGGGGATTGATCCCCGCTTTCCCGAAACTAGGTATGGGGGTGAAGACCACCATGACGCCGGAATTGGCAAAGAAGATTTCTGGCATGCTGGATGAAGGTCACGGTGTTTCCGCTGTAGAACGCGCTCTTGGAATTCGGGATCGTGTCCTCTATGGTCACATTGCTAAAGGACGTATTCCAGGATACGGTCCCAAGGGATTGTCCAATAATCCGCCGGATGCCCAGCGGAAGAGCATTTCCGAGGCTATCGACGCCCCGGAGTATTCCCGGCCGACGTCGGTATCCCCCGGCATGCAGATCCTGCTGGCCTTGCGGGCCAGGCGGCGCGGCGAAGATGGCGGCTACGCCAACATGTCACCCGGCCAAAAGATTCTCTTTGAGCTGCGTGCGAGAAGGGGAGCGAGATTTGCTAACGATCCCGCCGAGGCTGGGTTTTCTCCGAAAATGCAGCAACCAGCTTCAACGCCGGTCGCGGAATACCTGGGGCACGGACCGACCGACGAAGGGAAGTATGGCATTTCCTACAGGACACCAGAAGGTGAGCAGCAGCACCTGTCGGTTGCAAAGATTCAGCCGATTGAGAACGAACACGCCGGTGACCGGATGATGCAGGCGACATTCCATAACGGCACTGTTGTCAACATGCGCATGCCCGAAGAGCATCGCAAGCAGATTTTCAGCCAGTTGTTGGCGCAGGCCAAGGGAGAGAATCCAATTCCGCTCACAAGGGAGCAAGAGATCGCCCGCAAAGCAGAACAAAAGCAAGCTGACCGAGTTGTCGAGATACCTCGTCACCAGGTAAAACCAACAAAGAAGATAGACACTGGCGGAATGCACCTGGAGATGCCCGCGGTTCCATACGTTGGTAACGGAGAAAGACGTCGCGTGGCGTCTTCGGCGCCGGATGCGATGAGCGAACATTTCCGTAACGACATTGTTCCACAACTGATCAGCAGGTTTGCTGATCAACCTGAGCAACACGCTGGCATTCAAAAGGCTGGCGATTTCGGTGTTGGCAAAACCATTGCGTCAACTTGGCACCAGGTTGCCGCACGTCGCAAGGATACCGAACAGGTGAAGCCCCAGAATATCCACAATGCTGTGCCGCTGGTCTACCAAGCTGTGTTGAATGAGTTGCCTGATTGGAAACCAAGCGAAGTGTCCTTACCGCAATTTGTGATGCGGATCACAAGCAAATACTTCAATCGTTTGACGAGAGAACCGATTCCGACAGAAATTCCCGATACAGACACCAGGAAAGCCACCGACAGCAAGGGGAATCCAACTCGGTCACTCGATCCATCAGAACGTGGCGAAGCATCGATGCTTGGAGAATCAAATGTCGCTGAGGAAGATTACAAGCACAAGTTAGCTGGACTGTGGATGGGGCCGCATCTTGACAAAGCTGGCATGGAGGTTTTCCAGCAGCAGAAAAGCGATCCGACGCTGAAGCAGTTGCGGTCTAAGTATGGCGATGAAGTAGTCAATGATCGAATCAGCCATATCAGCCAGTTGATGCCATATTTCACGGCTTGGATGGAAGGGGACTACAACCTTCCCGAGGAAGCGTACCAGTTCATGCCGAAGCCATCCGAGGTTAAGGCGAAGAACATCCTTCCGATCAGCAAAGTTGCTTACAACTCTGAACTGACGTTTTTGAATAGGTTCACGAAGGGACTTTCGCCAGAGGAAAAGGCGGCAGCAAAGCTACTCTACTACTCTCGACGGCAGGGTTCAGGAACGGCGGGAATTGTCCAGCACGAAGAGCTTCCAGAGGCGTTCAGGTCGAAGAAGAAGCTGGAGCAAATCTCCGCACGAATGACGGCAGCGGCTAAGCAATTCGATCAGGAAAATGGCACGGGCATCTCCAAGAAGATTGGCAAGCAGTTTAAGCCAACACGTGAGCGTTCGGTCTACGTTGAGGAGCCAGAGCATCATGCTGGCGTTGAGGAATACATTCGTGACATGCTTTCCCAAGAAAACGCACAGCCCCCGCTATTGAAGATCCTGACACAGTCGCTATTGGGCAAGGTTCCTCTCACGCGACTGGAATCTGACCCGGAGTTAATCGATCTAGCGAAACAGAGATACAAGGATCTTCGAGCAGTCGGCAAAGGCAGCAAGGCTCCCGAGGGCGCACATAAGCTAGTCCACAACTATAGCAAGAAGTTCAAGAATTGGGTGCCGGAATACTTTGAAACGATTGACGAACCGGAGCTTGCCCAGAAGTACCGCGACAAGAATGCGGAACGGTCAGCGTCTGGAGTTCAGTCTAGCAAAGTAAAGAGGGGCGAGGCTGCACCGCAGTCATTAGAAGAAATCCAGGACGTAAAAAATGATGCCAATAAACTATGGCTTGCCAGAAAGCGAAAAGAGCGGGACCAAAACCGTGAGGCAATTGATCGCTCGACATTGAAATTGGATGCCGTGCAGAAGGCGTTTCATGAGGCGTTTGGCGAAGGATCGACGAGGACGGATAAATGGCGATTCCCTGAAGTCCCGAGAGATAAGTTTGGGATGATGCTCCTGATGTCTAAGCTAGAGCATGAGCCAATGAATAAGTTCTTACAGAGGCCGGAAGTGCAGGTGATTGTCAATCAGCCTGGATTCTTCCGAGATCCCCGAGTAACACCTACGCCCAGGAGCATGGAGAATGCCCTGAAGAGGTGGTGGCAGCACAAAGCCATGCCCGTCATTATGAAGGCATCTCCGGTCCTTCATACACTGATGGGCCTGCCCCACAATGATTTTCGATCCAACTACCATCCGTTGTCGCGAAGCGTGGAAAGCGTGGAAAGCGAATAATGTCGGAGTGCGGTTGCCCAAAGAGAGGAACTCGGCAATCCAGTTCAATCGCCCCCTAAAACCCATTTCAAATCATCATCTTCACTGCCATGTGGAAACGCCCTAAACATCGTGTATGGGAGATCCTCGATGCCATGATACCGTGCTGCGCGAATAATCTCCTTAAAAAATGTTGTGGCAACTATGTCCCACTTGGGGAATCTCCAAAGTGCTTTGGCGACAGTCTTGCCCATGCGGAAGTGCGGTGCTTCCATGTCTTGCGCCTTTATGTGGAAAGCGTGAAACGGGATGCCAATTTCCTTCATTACATCCTTGGTATCGCCAACTGCGACGACCTCGCCGGTGTTGAGCGTGATGCCGTCGGGATTGTCCGAATCGCCACGCTCAGGGTCTTCAAAGAAGCGTGCAAACGGCTCGTCGTCGTAGAAGAGCGGCACACGCCCAATATCCTCAGAAAGTTCTCGAATCTCGTCACGGATCTCTTTGAGTTCTTTGGCGTTCATAATCTGTTCTTTTGGTTGTGTTGTAAATAGTGAATCGGCGGTCTTTCCGCACCAAGTAATGACAAGGAGTCTATTATGGTTTCTCTCTCCCCCGGCCAGAAAGTCCTGGCTGAGTTGCGTGGCCGCAAGGCCCTTCGCATTCGCTTGAGCAGTTCTCTGGCCTTGGACGACTACGAGGATCTGTCTAAAGCGATCTACAACCACCTCCCAGAGGGTGTATCGCGGGCTAACCCATCTGCCCAGGTAGCAACGCTTATAGACAGCCTTGGCTACTTCAGAACGGCACCGCCCCACGAGCAGAAGATTGCCTTGATGCGGCTGCACGGCGTGCCGGACCACCAGATCGCCTCAAGACTGCAAATGAGCCCGCCGGTCTTCAGGGCGGTGTCTAACCAGATGCTGGCGAGGTTCACTGCTCATCGTGGCGACGTGGAAGGTGGCGGCCTGACTGTCAGTCCACAGCAAAGCACAGGCGTTGCTAGGCGAGAAGGCAAGAGCGGCCCACGGGTATAGACAACTCAAACCGACGGTTTTAGCAGAAAACACCCAGCATCCGACAGGCAGCCGGAAGCTGAATCAAATTACCAACACTGCTGCCACATAGAAAGGTTTGCTGTCATGCAGACACTAACGACGATCAACAAGGTTTACCATGCACTCCGGAAGAAGGGATTTGACAAAAAGAGGGCAGCAATCCTCGCTAAGACGCCGATGGGTGAGTCGCTGGCCGGACTGCCAAAGAAGGGGCCTGTCGCCATGGCGGGGCCATTGTTCACCCGTGTCGGCCCGCCGCCACCCCCGCCTCGTCCAACGAATGCAGCAAGAGAGGCTGGTCATGCCGCTGCGGATAGATTCAACGCCCAGAGCGATCGTGCTTCAATGGCCAAGTACTCTCGTGTTGGGCCAGACATCGTTGCACCAAAAGGAGGAACAGTCGGCCCCAAGCCTCCGCCACCTCCTGGCAAGCCGCAGGCCCCGGCCGGTCAGATTGCCATGTCGGAAGAGAAC
>JBAWVO010000337.1:0-6737 GCA_037147235.1 Planctomycetota bacterium
CCTGACGAGCGACGGCAAGAGCCTGTGGGCCGATGTCGAGCTGATCGGCAAGGACACCCCGCGAATCGCGGCCAGTATGCGCCCCATGAAAACTAGGCAAGTCCAGTTTTCCAGAATGGACGCGCACGGTTGAGAAACGTCCGGCCGTGCATTGCACAACGCCATTCATTTGGCAAGGGGTTTGGCAGCCAAACTGACCGTCCTCACCGTATTTCAGCCACTGTCCAGTTTGCTTCCTGGTTTCTTATCGGTGGCGGCGGAGTCCCAAGATAAGCACTACAACGGACAACTTGCCCGCTTCGACGCGTTTGTCCAGAAGTTCGATTTCCACGGATTGGAGTGGACCAAACTTGAGCGGAAAGGGGTGCCGCATGCCGAGATCCTAACCATGGTTGCGGAAGCCAAGCCAGACTTGTTGGTCATGGGCACCGTGGGCAGGACAGGACCGGCTCAGGTATTCGTTGGGAGCGTTACGAAGAAAGTCACCTGGGAAATGCCTTGTTCGATCCTCACAATGAAAATAGAACATGTGATCGGATCTCCAGCGCTCCCCCCAATTATGGACTCTCAAACGCGATTGCTGGCGGGATGGGAACTCTTGGAGAAGGGCTTCGCGAATGAGGCATTGGATCAGTTCAAGCATTGCCTAGCCGAGTATTACGATGTTCCTGCCTTGAAGGGGATGGCTGCGGCCCAGGAAAGGCTCGGACAAGAGCAGGAGGCCAAAGAGTCTCGTAAAATCATTGAGGAGATCAGCCGGGATCTTGAGAAAAAGAAGATCGAGGCGGATGCTAGAGACCATCTAACGAGAAGGATGGGGAATTCCTGATTTTTAGCCTTGCCTGTCTGGGTCTTGTTGAATGAGCCGATTGCTAACCCTTCTGGCCCGCGAGCGGCGTCTTCGCCCTAAGCAACTCCGGTGGTTCGTTATCCACGGAGTTCAGGCCCGTGGCGAATTGCAGTTCGTTCATCGTCTTTTCGGTGTCGATCATGCTTGAGGCGACATGATCTACCTCGCCGCTTATGAATTCCGGCTCTTGCCGGTTCACGGCCATCTCGCTCAGCGAGCGGATTTTGTTTTCCAGACGGTCAATCTCCACGTCGATCAGTTGGTAGTTCTCGTTGGCCTTATCCAGGTTTGCCAGCCGCGAGCGGCTCGTCTGCAGGTTGTCTTCCAATGCCCCGCGAAACCGCTGCTTGGCCGAGTCGTCCTTGTCGGGCGACAGTTGCGTGATCTGCTGTTCCAGCTTTGCGATCCCCTGCTTGATCTGGTCGGCACTCGTCTTCTTGAGGAACTGCGAGAGGGCATATTGCGTGTAGAGCAACCGCAGATGAATCCAGAGCAGGCGATCGAGACCGGTCAACTGGAAGTCGTCCAGTGGCGCATCAATAGCCCCGATGCCCGGCCGTTTAATCTCCATGGCAATCTGCCGCAACTCCATACACTGGTTGCGAAGCGTCTGGAAGCGGCGCAGAGGCTCCTGTGGCAGCGACTTCATGATATGGTCAAGCGTCTGCTGCTTGGCCCCGGAGCTTTCTTCGCGAACCGTCTTGGCTTCCTGGGCGTCAACGTATTTCTGAAACTTTGGATGCGAACCCAGCAGGGTAACATAGCCGATCTCTCCGGCCAGCACCAGCGGCAAGATGACGTCCGGCACGCTCAAAAGAGCGAAGGCCGTACCGGCAAAAAGGGCCAGCAGGTTCCAGTGGTTCAGAAATGCGGTTTTTAGGTACTTCATTGATTCAAATCTGAAATCCGAATATCGGATTTTCAGTTTGTGCTTGGCACTTAGCCTACTTCTGCTTCTCCAAGCTGGTGATTAGGTCACGTATATAATTGACAGTCTCCTGGAAGCGTAGCTCGCGCTGCATGAGGCGTGCGGGGCGATCGGCCAGCTCGATTTCCAACTCCTGGAGGATGGTGCCGGGTGCACGACCCATTACGTAGACGCGATCGCCAAGGTAAACGGCTTCTTCGATCGAATGGGTCACGAAGAAAACGGTTGCCTCGGCGGCCCGCCAGAGTGACGCGACCAGATCCTGCATGTCCCAGCGGGTCTGCGGATCGAGTGCTCCGAACGGCTCGTCCATGAGAATGATGCGCGGGCGAAGGATGAGCGTTCGGGCGATGGCCACCCGCTGCCGCATTCCGCCGGAAAGTTCGTGCGGATACTTCTCCGCGTCGGTCGTTACGTTCAGCCCGACGCGCTCAATCCACTGGCGGCCGAGTTCTTCCCTCTCCAACCGCCGTACGCCGCGGCACTCCAGCCCAAAGGTGATGTTTTCCAGCACGCTGCGATGGTCGAAGCTGGTGTAATCCTGAAAGACCATGCCGCGATCGGCACCGGGACCAACAACAGGTTCGTTCTGCACGAGAACCTCGCCACTCGTGGGGGGATGCTGTGGCGGCAGTCCGGCGATGAGCCGGAGGATGGTACTCTTGCCGCATCCGCTTGGCCCTAGGATGCAGATAAACTCGCCTTTGTTCGGCAGATCCTCGACGAAGAAGGTGACGTCGCGAATCGCCGTGTACTCGTTCGCCTGCCCGACGTTATAGGTCTTCGTCACGCGGCGGAAATCGACGACGCGAGGCAGACCGAATTCCTTGGGGCGGTGGAAGCGATTGACCACCTGCCCCATGCCGACCGGCGCGGGTACTGCACCGGGACTGGTTTCTGCGGATGCTTGGTTCATGGTTTCCACTTGGGCGTGCTCGCGGTTTCTTTCCCGGTTCCTGTTGCCGCGGGTTCCCACTTCGCCGGCCGTACAATGAGCAGTTTCACGTCTTCCCAACCCCGCAGGACGGCTCTCAGCGCATGGTGCAAGACGCCGTCGCCACCGTACTGGTACGGAAACAACTGCCGCTGAATCCAGAACAGGCTACGATCGACGGCCAAGGCCACCAACGGAATAATCATCAACACCAACAGAATATCTTCCCACTGCGATCGCCGCTGCGAGACGTTGATGATGTCGCCGAGACCGCCAGCCTCGGTGCCAAACTTGATCTGTTCGGCCAACATGATGTAGCCGAAGGCCAAGCCAAACAAGAGCCGCAACGAGTTGAAAATACCGGGCATGGAAAGTGGCACGAGAACCTTGAGGATGATCTGCCAGCGACTGGCACCCAGGGTGTAGGCCGTATCGACGTAGCGGCTGCTAACCTCCATGATCGAATTGGCCGTGTCCATGATAATGAAGGCCACGCAGGCGATGAAGATGAACATTACTTTCTGGAACTCGCCGATGCCGAACAAGGCGAAGGTCAACGGAATGACCGCTGCGACCGGAATGTTGCGGCCGATGATCATCAACGGCCCGAAGAAGGCGTTGATCCGCCGAAAACAACCGCAGACGATGCCCACCGGCACGCCAACCCCCACCGCCAAGGCAAATCCCATGATAACCCGCTTGAGGCTGACGAGAGTGTTGCGGGTCAACTCCCGGTCGAACCACAAGCGGGGGAATGCCAGGAACGTGGCTTGCGGACCCGGCAGCGTCTCGGGGCCCATGATCGGCGGATGATTCTCATCACCCGCGGTCAGCAACCACCACAGCCCGAGGCAGACGACGACGCAGAGAACGCCCATCATCATTGCCTGCCAGGCGGGGATTTCCGCCCGCAGGACACTAAAGCGGCGGTGCCTCGCTGGCGGCGCTGCGGGGGAGGGCGGCGTCGGTTTCACATCGCTTTTCGCGGTTTCCGTCATTGGGACCCCACTTCTATCAACTATCGGTCGCCTACTGCTTCTCGGCCGAGTAGACCTTGATTTCCACGCGGCGGTTCTTACCGTGATCGAGCGGGTTTTGCGGATCGGCCGGGCGTTCCCAACCCATGCCGTCGACATAGAACCGACTGGCGTCGATGTCCGGATATTTGTCAGCCAGTGCCTGGCGGACTGCGGCCGCGCGGTTCATCGAAAGTGTCTTCACTAGCTCGGCGGGCACACGGTTCTTCATCGAGCCGTCGGTGTGGCCCTCGATAATTACGCGAGCAGCACCGAACGTGCCGACAAGCTTGCCCACGCCTTCCAGCACATTATCGACGTTCGGGTCGTAGAGTTCGCCGTTGTCCTTCTTGAAGTGCATATCCCAAAGGTTGGGGGGAAAGTGGATCACGATCGTATTTTTGAGGATCTCGTCCCCCTCGGCGCGGATCTTGCCGACGGTCGTTGGGGCAATCTGCACCTGATACTCGTCCTGCTGCGACTTGTACTTCTCCTCATTCCCCAGTTTCTGGATCACCGAAAAATCCATGATCTGGTCGAACCGCACCGGCGAGTTCTGGATCGTGCCGATCTGCCGGTAGAGATAATACGATTGCCGCCACACTCGTTCAAAGTTCGTCGGGTTGTTCTGGTTGAGGAAGAACTGGTAGTTCTCGGCCCAGTTCGTGTTATGGGCGTCGTCGAACATCTTGAGTGCGTCGTCGGCGGGGATGTTGTAGGCGGTCGCCATCAGCTTCGAGCACTCCTGCTTCCGCTCGGGCTTCTTCAGATCGACCATGCCGTCGAAGATGCCGCGGACCAGGGCCTCAATGATGCCTGGGTGATCCTTGGCAAAGTCAGCCCGGGCGAACCAGATGTCTGAGATCAGCTTGTTGGCCGTCTGCGTATTGACCAACATGCGGTTGCCTTTGACCTTCTCCAGGGTGTAGATATCGGGCGACCAGGAAACAACGCCAGAGATCGTTTTCTGTTTGTCGGCCCCGAAGGCAGCGGCGGCGGCAAAGGCGTCGTTCGTGTAGATCATGTTGACTTCCGAAGGCTGCACGCCGCCCGCCACGAGCATGTTCAAGGCGAAATACTGCGACGGAGAGTTCTGCGCGAGCACGAGGGTTTTATCGCGAAGATCCGCCACGGTCTTGATACTATCGCGGACCACGATGCCGTCGCCACCATTCGACCAGTCGATCTGCTGGAAGATGCGGGGCATGATGACGTCGAAGTTTTCCTTGGGCCGGCCCGTCTTATCGACCATGCCATCGACAAACAACGGAATCATATCCAAGGTGCCCCAGCCGATGTGGATGTCGCCACTGGTGTAGGCTTGGATCATGGCCATCGGGTTGTCGATGATCACCAACTCGACCTTGAACTCCTCGCCATCAGGCGTTTTCCAGACCTTTTCGGCCTTGGTGCCGTTGTTGGCCAGGATGATCGGTGCCCAACCAGCCCAGACGTTCAAGGCGAAGCGGACGGTATTGTCCTTCATGGGCTTGTAGCGAGATGCCTGCTTGATTTCCGGCAAGCGTTCGGCTGCCTTGAAGCTATATTCCTTGACCGTGGTCGCCGGCGCAGTACCATCGGCCGATTCAGCATTCTGGCCGAGTTCCTGCACGCTGATCTTGTCTTGTTGTTTCTGCTTGGCCTTGGGCGCGATAAGGTCGGACCGGTAGGCGGCAAAGGCCACCAATCCAGCCACGACCGCGGCCATCGCGAGATAGAACGGGGTTTTGGGTTGTCCTGCCATCGAAAACCTCCTTTTCAAAGTGATTGGATATATAATACGACTTTATAGTTTGACTGTATCTTGGCCTTGAGCAATTGTAAGTATTGTGGCTATCCGCGGAACGCCGTTTTTGGCCGCGTCTGCTTCAGCGAGATCATCGCCTGCATGAAGTCATAGACCGTGAGTTCGCACAGCAACTCAGTCACTTGGGCGTGCAATTCCGGGGTCAAGAGCGGCTCGATTTCCGCCATCAGTGCCACGAGGCGACTCTCCTGTGCGGTAACCTCGGAGGCATCGATTCGTCCGTCGGCCATGGCCGCAATAAACGATTCGGTCCGTTGAGCCTTCTCGGTAATCAGTGACGTATGCTTGGTTCCGTCGAACCAGGCCGAAGATTGGTTTGCTTGTTGGGCTGCCATGAGATGTCTCCTGGGATTTATAGTTTGATTAGATCACGATTCCAAAATCTGCCGGATGGCTACCATCCGTTCCTGGAGGCGGCTTCGCGCGTCAGGCACGGAAATTTTCTCTCGCCAGTGCGGCGGCAAGAGGCTCATTTGCGTGCATTCCAGCACGGCCGCAGTCTCTTGCAGTTCCTTCTCCAGCCCTTGGGCCGAGGGAATGAACTCCTTCATTGCCAGATCCAAGTCCACGCTCGTCAACTCGTCGCGACCGGCCGTAAGTGCCGTCCGTTTCGCCGCCAGCACGATGCTCTCGACGTCGGCACCGCTCAGCTTCGAGTCGGCCGATATCGTGGGCAAGATGTCGCTTGCAAGTTTCAGTTTATTCTTGCGCGCCATGACCTCGAACATCTGGCGTAGTTCGGCGTCTTCGCAAGGATAGAAGAGCGGGATATGAACCTCGGCTCGCCCCTGCCGCTTGAGGTCGATCGGCAGCAAATCAGGCCGCGAGGTCAAAAGCATCCAGACAATGCGACCGCGATACCGGGTGTTGCCCATCTGTGCCGCAATCATCGAGAAGACCCGCGACGACGTGCCGGAATCGCCGTCCGCCTGCCGGTTCCCCAACGCGGCATCGGCCTCATCGACGATTACGACGACCGGCCCGAGCGATCGCAGCACGGCCAGTACCTGCTGGAGGTTGCCTTCCGTCTCGCCAACGTACTTCGAGCGAAAGTTCTTGAGCGTCACACGAGGGCATTTGCTGCCAAGACTTGCTTGCCCGTCAGCCACGACAGAGTAGCTTGCACGATTGGCCCCTGGAAACAGGGAGCTGGAAGCGTCCCATTGATTGTTAAAAGTTGACGATGGTCTCCGCCCCGACGA
>JBAWVO010000338.1:0-6716 GCA_037147235.1 Planctomycetota bacterium
CCCACCATTTCCCGGCCGGTTCGCTCCACGCACCCTACGGCCTGCCGTCACTGCTGGCAGTTGGCAAGGTTACGATCAAGGCCCCATTTTTCGGCGAGAACATGCGAAATCCACTCAGCTTTCCTTGTCTGCGCAATCGCCAAAGTTTCGCATTATCGGGCTGTCGGCATTTCTATCTATCCACCATTCAGGGATGCTGGGGCGATTGGTCTGGGCGAATAAGTAGGAAAATGCCGAAGACAGGGAAGATACCGTACAATTGACTTGAATTCCACTCCCCTTTGCGCCCCTGATGAGTTACCCTTATGAGGAGTCGTTTCGTGCAGAGTAGTTTCTTTTGCGAAAAAGTAGGGTGGGGCTCGTCTTGCCCTGCGATTGCCGTTGACCCTTTCCGCAACAGAAACAAAGTAATCGTTTCCAGGTGGCCGAATGAGTAGCTACGAACAACCGGAAGACCATCTTATCGAGCAAACCCGTCTACAGATCCAGGCCCTGGTCGGCGAAATCGCGCAGTTGTCGCGGCAGAACGTGGCCCCGGACCAGTTCTATGGCGAGTTCCTCAATCGGGTGGTTTCCGCATTGGCTGCCATCGGAGGAGTCGTTTGGACGACGGGCGAAAACGGCCAACTCTCGCTGCAATATCAACTTAATCTTCAGCAAACCGGTCTACTTGACGACGAAGAGAAGCAAAAAAGTCATGGCCGGCTGCTCTACAAGCTTCTCAATAGTCCAGACGTGGCGGGCGGCAATGGTCTGCTGGTGCCGCCACACTCGGGCTTTGGTGACGACGAGGCAGCGAATCCCACCGAGTTCCTTCTTGTCTTCGGACCTTTGCGGACCGACCTGGAAATGGTCGGCTTGGTCGAGATATTCCAACGCGACGAAACGGTGCAGCAGGTCCAGCAAGGCTATCTTCGCTTTTTGCTGCAAATGTGCGAACTGGCCGGCGACTTCCTCAAGAGCCACCAGTTACGACACTTTTCCGACCGCCAAGTCCTTTGGGCCAGGCTGGAAGACTTCACCCGCAGCGTTTATGCCTCCCTGGATCCTATCGAGGCGGCCTACACCATTGCCAACGAAGCTCGACGGCTGATCGAGTGCGACCGCGTGAGCGTGGCCATTCGCAAAGGCAACCGCTGCACGATCGAGGCCATCAGCGGTCAGGACGTGTTCGACAAACGATCGAACACGGTGCGGTTGCTGGGTCGCCTAGCCTCGGCGGTGGTGGCCACGGGCGAGCCGGTTTGGTATGCGGGCGATACCCGCGACCTAGCCCCGCAGGTCGAAGAGGCGGTGCAAGAGTATATTGACGACGCCCATTCCAAGATGATCGCCGTGCTGCCCTTGGGCCGGGCCAAGCCGAATGAGGATGCCGACAAGCAAGAGAAGGACGACGCCGAAGGTCCCGTGGGTGCCTTGATCGTCGAGCAGATTGAAGACAACCGCGTGGTCCCCGCCATGGCCCAGCGGATCGACGTCGTCTGCCGGCACAGTTCCGTAGCCATGGCCAACGCCATGGAACACCAGAGCCTGTTCCTCATGCCGTTGTGGCGGGCGATCGGCAAGAGCAAATTCATCGTTCAGACCCGCACCCTGCCCAAAACCATCATGATCGCCGTTGCCCTACTGGCGGTGATCGTGGGTTTGTGTATCCTACCGGCCAACTTCGACTTGCACGCCAAGGGAACGCTAGAACCAGTCAATCGAAAGGACGTCTACGCCGGTGCCGAAGGCCAGATCGATGAATTTGGGACGGATATCGACGGCAAACCGATTGAACATGGCTCCTGGGTCAAGAAGGGGCAGTTATTGCTGAAGCTCCGCAATCCCACCTTGAACTCGCAAAAGGTCGATATCGACGGTCAGGTGGCCATCGAACACCAACACGTCAACGACATCGCGCACGAAATGAGTACCAGCGGGGGACTGAAGACCGAGGAGCGGGCTCGATTGATGGGCCAGTTGGCCGAATCGCAACAGAAGCTGAGCAACCTACAGGCCCAGGCCGAGATCGTCAAGTCCAAGGTGGCCGATCTCGAACTGCATAGTCCGATCGACGGCCAGATCGTCACGTGGGATCTGAAGAACCGGCTCGAAGGCCGCCCGGTCCAGAAAGGTCAGGCACTGCTCCGCGTTGCCAATCCAGAGGGTGATTGGGAACTCGATCTGCACATGTCCGAAGACCGCATGGGCCACGTCGCCCGAGCCGAGAAACTAGCCAGCGAGGATCGCCAAGAGCAACTGTCGGTCTCCTATATCCTCGCCACGGAGCCGGGAAAAACGGAGAAGGGAACGGTCAAAGTAATCAAAAATACGGCCGAAATCCAGGAGAAGGATGAAGGCAATGTGGTGGTGATTCGGGTGGCCATCAACAAGCAGGACATTGATCCGGCCAATCTCCGCGTGGGTGCCACGGTAACCGGCAAGATCCATTGCGGCCGACGCTCGATAGGCTACGTCTGGTTCTACGATCTGCTGGCGTTTATCCAGGCGAAGGTCTTTTTCCGGTTCTTTTAGGGAGTGCTGAACATGCGCTGCATTGTCTCTTGTTTTGTCGCCGTCGCAGCCTCGATCAGGCTGGAAAGCCTGACCTACATGCGTTTAGTCAGGCTGGAAAGCCTGACCTACATGCGCTACATTGTCTCAGGTTTTATCGCCGTCGCTGCCCTGGGCCGGCTTGCCGCTGCCCAAGACACTGCGTTGCCCACGATTGCCCATGTGCCGCATTGCGTGGTGGCGCTGGCTGAGCAGGCCGACCTGCCGCCCCAGGAGGCCGGCGTGATTATGGAAATCGCGGTCACCGAAGGCCAGCAGATCACCAAGGGCCAACTCCTAGTGCAGCTTGATGATCGCAAGGCTCAGAAGGAGCAGGAAGTGGTCGAGGCCAAGTACGAGGCGGCTAAAGCCAAGGCCGAAGACGATATCAATGTCCGCTACGCGGCGGCCGCCGCCGCCGTGGCCAAGGCTGAATACGAAATCAACAGAAAAGCGAATGCCGACGTTCCCGGTTCAGTCACCCAGGTGCGGCTCAGCGAATTGTTCCTCAAGTGCAGGGAGACCGAATTGGCTATCGAGAAGGCCACGCTCGACCGGAAGATTGCCGCCGCGGAGGCCAGGGTCGCCAAGGCCGAAGTCGAAGCGGCCAAATTAATTGTCGAACGGCATAAAATCCTCTCGCCGGTCAGCGGCAAAGGCGTGGTGGTCGATATCCGTGCCCATAAGGGTGAAGCGGTGCAACCTGCGCAGCCGGTGATCCACATCGTAAAGCTCGACAGCCTTTGGGTCGAAGGGAATGTGCCCGCCGCCAAGTTCGCGCGGGCCGAACTCGAGGGAAAGACGGTCGTCGTCGATGTCGTGATTACACGCGGCGAGAAAAAATCGTTTCCCGGCGAAGTCATTTTCGTGAAGCCGCTCACCGATACGGGTGACAGTTACATGGTTCGCGCCAAGGTTACGAACCAGGAACTGAACGGCTCCTGGCTGCTCAGTCCGGGCATGCAAGCCGAGATGAACATTCAACTGAGCAAATAGTGATTTGAGTAGGGCGGGCCTTAGCCCGCCTTGCACGAGAAGGCGGGTAAAGCCCACCCTACTTGCTCGAAGCTCTGCCTATCGTAACAGAAACGAATTTGTGGTCACTCTTCATGACAGCCTGCTTTCCAGTTCCGCACGTGCGCTGTCGATTCGACGGCGGCCGGACCTCATCGCGCGCCGTCAACATTACCTGGGACGCAGCTATTGGGTCGTCAAAGACCCGGTCGGGCTAAACTACTTCCGCTTTCAAGAAGAGGAATACGCCCTCCTGAACTGGCTGGACGGCGAGGTCAGCCTTGATGCGCTGAAAGATCGCTTTGAAAAGGAGTTTCCCCCGCAAAAAATCACCCTGGAAGAACTCCAGCAGTTCCTCGGCATGTTGCACCGCAGCGGACTGGTGATCGCCGGCGTGGGTGGCCAGGGCAAGCAGTTGCTCAAGCGCCGCCGCGAACGTCGCCGCAAGGAATTCCTCGGCGCGTTGGCCAATGTTCTCTGCATCCGCTTCAAGGGCTTCGACCCCGAACGGTTTCTTAACTGGCTCTATCCTTTCGTGAGCTGGTTCTACACCCGCACGGTGGTTATCGGCTGCATTGGACTGGGGCTTTCCGCATTGACCCTGGTGATGGTGCAATTCCATATATTCACGTCGCGGTTGCCGGCATTCCACGAGTTCTTTAGTTTTGAGAACGCTCTGTTGCTTTCGGTCACGCTGGGCGTGACCAAGGTGCTGCACGAATTTGGCCACGGCATGATGTGCAAGCACTTCGGCGGCGAATGCCACGAAATGGGCGTGATGTTCCTCGTGCTCACGCCCTGCCTGTATTGCAACGTATCGGACTCTTGGCTGCTGCCCAGCAAGTGGCACCGCGCAGCCATCGGTGCCGGAGGCATGTACGTCGAATTGATCTTGGCCTCGGTCGCGACCTGGATCTGGTGGTTCAGCGAACCGGGCCTCTTGAACCACCTCTGCCTGAACATCATGTTCGTCTGCTCGGTCAGTACCTTGATTTTCAACGCCAATCCGCTCTTGCGGTATGACGGCTACTACATCCTCTCCGACGTCACCGAAATCCCCAACCTGCGACAGAAATCGACCGCCGTCTTGAGCCGCAAGATGGGCCTCTGGTTTCTCGGCCTGGAACAGCCCGAAGATCCTTTCCTCCCCGAGCGAAACCAGATCTTCTTCGCGATCTACTCGGTGGCGGCTGCCATCTATCAGTGGGTGGTGGTCTACTCGATCTTGTTCTTCCTCTATCACGTCTTCAAGCCCTATCGACTGGAGAAGATCGGGCAGATGCTCGCCATGGCCTCGCTGTGGGGGCTGATCGTGATGCCGCTTTACCAGCTCGGCAAGTTCTTCTACGTGCCCGGGAGGCTCGAAAAAGTGAAAAAAGCCCGCATGTTTACCAGCCTAGCCATCGTGATCCCGATCCTGCTGGCCATTTTCTTCATCCCACTGCCGCACACGGTGATTGCCACCATGGAGGTCCAGCCGCACGGGGCCGATCCCCTGTATATCAATACCACCGAAGGGGGCTGCCTAGTCCAGGTCAATGTTAAAGCCGGTCAGGCGGTCGTCAAGGGCCAGCAGTTGGCCGTGCTGGAAAACAAAGATCTGGACATGGAGATCGCCAAGCTCGTGGCCAAGGAAAAGGAGTTTACCGTCAGGCTCACCAGCCTGCGAAGTCTCAGTCATTACGATCGCAAATCGCCCGAAACCATCCCGCAATTGGAGAATGCCCTGGAATCGGTCCGCAAACAGCGGAAGGAAGAAGAGTCCATCCGCGATCGGCTGATTCTCAAGGCAACACGCGACGGCACGGTGTTGCCGCCGCCGCCCACGCCGGCAACACACCAAGAGGGGGTCGAGGGCGGTCAGTTGCCTTCCTGGTCCGGCACGCCCCTGGATGAGGAGAGTTACCGGCCGTTTCTTAAAGAAGGCGTACTTTTCTGTTTGGTGGGCGATCCGCGGAATCTGGAAGCAATTCTCGTGATCGACCAAGGCGACATCGACTACGTCAAGGTAAACCAGACGGTCGATCTGAAGTTTGACGCACTGCCCCACGACGCGCTGCACGGCCGGATCGAGCGGATATCGGTTTCCAACTTGAAGATCACTCCCAGGCGGCTCTCCACCAAGGCCGGTGGCGAATTGC
The DNA here is from genome assembly GCA_037147235.1 of Planctomycetota bacterium. Classification (GTDB taxonomy): domain Bacteria; phylum Planctomycetota; class Planctomycetia; order Pirellulales; family Thermoguttaceae; genus JANXQG01. Next base: position 5,691 of record JBAWVO010000338.1, read on the forward strand.
CCAGCAAGGTTGATCCGGAGACCGGCGTGGAGACGCCCCAAAGCGCATCCTACCAGGCCCTCGTGCCGATTACCGACGAAGAAGGCGTGGTACTCGTCGGCCTCCGCGGCCGCGCCAAGATTCACACCGAGCCGCTCTCGCTCGGTGCCCGCCTCTGGCGGCTGATCACGAATACATTTAACTTCCGGCTATAGTACTTCATGTCTCAAATATGCGTGGGGGCCGTCAACTATTTGAACGCCCGGCCGTTGATGTTCGCTCTGCCGCAGTTCCTGCCGGAGGCGGACATCGTCGTCGATTTTCCCAGCCGCCTGGCCGATGGGCTGGCGGGTGGGCGATTCGATGTGGCCTTGATTCCCTCGATCGAGTATCTGCGGCAGCCCGGCTTGCGAATTGCCTCCGACGCGGTCATTGCCTGTGACGGCCCGGTGCGAAGCGTCAAACTCCATGGTCGCGTGCCGATCGAGCGCGTGAAAACACTCGCCTTGGACGAAGGCTCGCGAACCAGCGCGGCCCTGGCCCAAATTCTGCTCCGCGAGCGTTTTGATTTGAAGCCGTCCTTACTCCCCTTGCCGCTGGACAGCATGCCGGTCGATTGTTCGGCGGACGCGGTGGTCGTCATCGGCGATCGCGGTATGTTGGCCCCGGGCGAAGATCTGGCCTTTATATGGGATCTGGGCGAAGAGTGGGCCCGCTGGACCGGCCTGCCGTTTGTTTTTGCCCTCTGGGCCGCTCGGCCACACATACAGGCAACACGAATCGATCGCGCCCTGGCCGCCGCCCGCGATGAAGGTCTGACGCGCTTGCCCGAAATTGCACGCCTGGCATCCCCCGAGGTAGGCATTCCCGAGTCGGAATGTCTGAGCTATCTCCGCGATAACCTGGAGTTCCATCTCGGCCCGCGACAGCAGGAAGGGTTGGATCGGTTTTATCAACTCGCAAAACGCCACGGCTTGGCGTAAAGAAAAATAAGGCTCTTCCGGTTCTAGGTGCGGAACGCGAATAATTGTAGGGTGGGGAGAGCGC
>JBAWVO010000339.1:0-6692 GCA_037147235.1 Planctomycetota bacterium
CATACCCTGAAACACTACATGTTGTGGTCACGCCAGTCAAGGGGATACCCCATTATTACCATTACCCCGGCAGGAAAGAAAATCGCGTAGGTCAGGCTTTCTAGCCTGAGCGGAATCAGCCAGCCTGTCAATAAGCCACACTTGCTCCGATAAGCCATAACACCCCTCTTTCAGTCTCTGTTAAAAAAGTATACAATCAGGGCAGGGAACATTTCGATTGTCGGCAGCGTCCTTGTGCCGTGCCGTATCTATCGCGATTGTGCGAGAAAGTGTGCTATGAACGATCCGCTTGATTCCGGGTTCGATCCGCTTCCCTTATTGCCTGATATGCCCGACCCTCGGCCGCCCGATGCAGTGCTATTGCCGCAACCGGCGGGCACTCCTGGGACGAAGCATCCGCCACGAAGCGTGGGCAGCGATCTCAGTTACTTAGCTCGGCTGTTGTACTCGCACAATCCGTTCTATTGCGTGAGTACAGTTTTGGTGCTTTGGGGACTGGGTAAATCATTTCGTTTGCACGGCGCGGCACCTCAGCCGGAACTGCTGATGACAGGCCTGGCTGGCTATACTCTCCTGCTGGCTGCGGTCGGTTGCCTGCTGATTCGCGCGGGACAACTGTGGGAAGACATTCGAACCATTCTGTTGTTGATTGTTCTTATTTTCCTGGCAATTTCGATGTCTTTCGATGAAGTGTTGTCCGCGGATCTCGCCACCGGTCGTTTGTGTTTTCTGAGCGGATTGGCCTTTTCCGTGGTCGTGAGCGAGCTGGTCCTCCGCGGAGTGCGACTGCGTCTGCCTATCTTGTATCGCCTGCCATACTACGCAACGCTTGCGATGTTCTTTCTTTACCCGCTACTCTTGGGTCCATGGCAGAGCCAAGAGAATGATCCACATTTACGCTGGCTGTTGGCGGGCTTTTTGCCGTTGGCCGGACTGGTGACGTTGAGTCTGCTGCCCGCGGTCCGCCGGGGTGCGAACTATGTCCGCGACAACGGTTCTCCCTGGCAATGGCCCTGGTATCCCTGGCCGCTGTTCGTCGTGCTGGGCGTGGGCGTGGGCCTACGAAGCTACGCGTTATGTGTTTCCTTCCATCCGTCGCGAGGTCCGGCAACGATGTTCGAGCCTTATTTCCTCGTGCCCTTCCTGCTTGCCGTCAACATCCTGCTCTTGGAGATCGGAATTGCTTCGCGGCGGCCCTCGCTGCTGCGCGGGATAATGGCGGCACCGCTGGGGCTTCTGTTGCTTTCGACCTGGACGTTCGCTGCCATACCAGAATCGATCAACCTGCGACCCATGTTGTTGGATTCATGCGGCTGTTCACCGTTGTTTCTGACACTCGTGGCCGTAACGGCATTTTACGCCGTGACCCTGGTACGCCGGGTGCCACATGCCATCCATTGGCTGACGATGGCGACGGCATTGCTTGTACTGGTTGGCCCGAGCACGGGCAATTTCCGAAGCCCGTACTCGCTACGGGCGTGGCCGCTGGTGATGCTGACAGTAATGCAGTTGTATGCGGCGATTCGTTATCGAAGCGGGTTGCACAGCCTACTAACCGCCGTTTGTGGGATCGCCGCCCTGTGCATCATCTGGCCGCAAGCGATCGGTACACGTTACTTCGGGGCGATTCCCGTCCACTTACTCCTGTTCGCCATGCTGTTGATCGGAGCGGTGCTTCGCGACCATGTGGCACAGTTTCTGCAAAGGATGGCCGTTCTGGGAATCCTGATCGCGTGCGTTTTCGTTTTCTCAGGTGAGGCCAAGCTATGGTTGATCGCCCGGCCGGAAGTGTTGATGATCTATCCCGGTATCATGTTGCTGCTTGCAACGGCCTACAGCTATTGGGTTCGCAATCGCTGGTATCGAGCCATCTCACTTTTGATTCTGGCCGGTTGGATAGGTGGTTGGATCATGGCCCTTGGCGGACGCGGCTATCGGTCGCTACAAACCACGGTTGCCGGACTCGATGAAATCGCCTTGGGGATGACCTGTTTGCTCATGGGGCTGATGGTGAGTCTCTGGAAGATCGGCGTCCTACAGGCTTGGTGGGCACGGTGGATCAAGCCGCATCCGATTCCTGTTGCGCCAACAGCCGACCTGCGCAACGAGCAACGCAGCGTGGGGGAACGATTAGCGGAATCCACGGGTAAAACTGAAGTATTGTGATACGAATTGCTGGTATCAAGATGAGGAATCAGGCGACAAGAGATGCCCCCCGGCATGGTGGACGCCAAACCCCGGCCGTGACGCGGAAATCTATATTGCGGGTGCCCACTTATCCGACACCACTTGCTCCCCACTTGCGAGAACGTGTGCATCTTTCTATACTAAATGGAAGTCACCGTATACAAGGTAAGTTAGATGGACCGTCAAGATTTTCTACAGCTACGGACGCTGCCGGGTAAGCGGATCGATGGCGACGTCGAGTTTGAGGTGGTCGCCGCAAAAGCACCCTTGTTGGTCCTTCGTCCGGTGGATGTTAAAAATGCGGGCGGGCTGACAATCCGGCTTTGCGGGCACTATCACCGGAAATATGATTCAGTTACGTACAGTTTTGATTGTCAAGAGGCGGGTGGGCCAATCTGCCGGGTAGATGTCCGAGGAACCATGCACAAGCAGGCCGGGCGAACCCACAAGCACGACCTCCATGTCGACACGGACCCCTCGAATAATCTACCTCAAGCAGTTGCTCGCCTTGACTTGGTCAACTTGACACCGCGCCTGGTCTGGCAGGATCTTTGCCAGCGAGCAAACCTTATCCACGCCGGCCAGTTTATTGACCCGTAAGCCCGACGACCTCTGAAAGAGGGAACCATGCCCATCGATTGCGAACAACTCAAGCCGCTAATTCGTTCCAGCGCGCTGGTGACGGCATGTGAGCCCATGGGGGACGGATCGCTTCGACTACAGACAATATTCGAGTACCCCGGGGACGAATACGTTGATTTGTTCGTGCAGGAAGCGGTTGCGCCGGATAGGGTACTCCGCCTCACGGACGCAGCCATGACCGTCGCGCAACTCCTTGCCTTCGGGCTGGACATCGACGCAACGCCAAAACGCCGCCGTTTCGTCGCCGAACTCTGCCGACAACTTGGCGTGTCCCGGCAAGGGGGCGAATTGACGGTTGACGTCGCGGAGCCGATCGAAGCGAACTTCGGCCCCAGTGCCATCCGTCTCGGGCAGGCTTGCGTGCGAGTGGCTGACTTGACGCTAACGCACGCACGGCGTCTGAACTCGTCGTTTGACGAGGAGCTTGAAGAAGCATTCGAGGCGTTACACTTGCAGGTGCATTCTCGTAAACCACTGATAGGGCGCGCAGGAAGAATGATCAAGGTCGACTACGTGGTTGAATCACCACGACTTCCGGCAGCGGTATTCGGTCTATCGGCACGATCGGTCGGGAACGCCAAGAATCGGGTTGATTCAACTTTTCGCAAGTGGTATGAGTTGGAACCCGATCGCCCAATGTACCAATTCATCACACTCCTAGACTCCCGTGTCCCGTATTGGACGGAGTCGGATCGGGAGGTGCTGGCGGATGTATCGGAGGTATTTGACTACCCCGCCGAAGCAGATGCCCTGAGCGAACTGCTTAGCACCCCCTGATACCACGATCATGTGAAAGTGATTAACATGGAGAAATGAGCTTTCCCAACACACCCCTCACCTCCCGTCCCACCGTCCACAACATCGCTCTGGCTCAAATTGCGCCGTTTCTGGCCGATCGGCAGCGGAATGTGGGCCTGCACCTCGAGCAAATCAAAGCGGCACGAGCCCAAGATGCCGATTTGATCGTCTTTCCGGAACTATCGCTGACGGGCTACTTCGTCCGCGATATGGTGCCCGATGTGGCCATCGCGCCCGATGCCCCGGAGATCCGCGAGATATTGGATGCCGCCGGACCGATGGCCGTGGTGCTGGGGTTCGTCGAAGAGTCGCCACAACATCGTTTCTACAATACGGCTCTGTACGCCGAGGGTGGACGGGTCGTCCACCTGCATCGCAAGGTTTATCTGCCGACCTACGGACTGTTCGACGAGCAACGCTACTTCGCCGCCGGCGAGCGGTTCCTTGCCTTCGATACCGCGCGATTCGGCCGGATGGGCATCCTGATCTGCGAAGATTTCTGGCACCTTTCGGCCGCCGCCATCATGCAGGCGGAAGAGATCGATGTGCTCATCTGCCCCGCGAACTCGCCCGGTCGTGGTGTCGAGGGACCGCGGGTTCGCACGGCCGAGACCTACGAGCACTTGTCGAAGGCTTATGCCCAACTGCTCGGCGCGGTGGTGATCGTCGTCAACCGCGTGGGGTTTGAAGACGGACTATGCTTCTGGGGCGGCAGCTCCGTTACCGGGCCGGATGGACGAACGATCGCCCAGGCTCCGCAGCTCGATGAATCCCTGACGCTGGCCACGGTTGACGCAGCCGATTTGCGACGACAGCGGTTGATCACGCCGTTGGCCCGCGACGAACGGCTGCTGTTGACTATCGAGGAACTCAATCGCATCAAGCGGAACCGCTATGACTGCTGACACACGAACCAACAACTTAATCATCAACGCCGAACTGGTCACGGCCATTCTGACCCGCTTCATCCGCACGGAGATCCGCCGCGCCGGATTCGAGCGGGCCGTGATGGGCCTTTCCGGCGGCATCGACTCGAGCGTGGTCGCCTTTCTGGCCGCTCAAGCCCTTGGGCCGGAGAATGTTTTGGCCGTGACCATACCGTACAAGACCTCCAGTGACGCGACCACGCGCGACGCCCAGGCGGTGGTCGATCATTTGGGCGTGCGCACGATCGAGGTGCCGATCACCGGGCAAATCGACGCCTATTTTGCCCAATTTCCCGACGCCTCGCGGATGCGGCTGGCCAACAAGTGTGCCCGCGAGCGGATGACCGTGCTCTACGATCAGAGTGCCGCCTTCAATGCCCTGGTGCTGGGCACAAGCAATAAGAGCGAACTGCTACTCGGCTATGGCACGCAGTTCGGCGACATGGCCTCGGCGATCAACCCCATCGGCGATCTTTACAAGACGCAACTCTATCCTCTGGCCGCTCATCTTGGCGTGCCGGGCGATATTCTCGCAAAAACCCCCACCGGCGATCTGTGGGTCGGGCAGACGGATGAAGGCGAACTCGGCTTCACCTATGCCGAGGTCGACCGCTTGATGGTCCTGATGGTCGATCGTCGCTGGCGTCGGGCGGAACTGATCCAGGCCGGTTTCGCCGCGGAGTTTGTCGATCAGGTGGCCATGTTGATCCGCCGCAATCATTACAAGCGCCGCATGCCGGTCATTGCTAAACTATCGCCACGGACGATGGACCGCGATTTCCGCTACGCACGAGACTGGGGCACGTGAAAGCAATTTTCCGATCGGATGCCCGTCGGCGAACACGCCCATGAGATACGTGTTGCGCTCATACTGCGGGAGACACCCCTCTGTCGATAAAACAGTAATCAACCATTGTGATGCAATGCCTCGTAGTCTCACGCTCTTTCGGGGTAGTGGAGTTGATCTTCTGGTAGGGCTGTCATGGCCGCCCTGCTACCCGATTGCTTAATCAGTCCTCGCCAGTATAATAAGTCACATTGAAATTCCTATCAGTTATCAGTTTCCTGGGGAGGCATTATGTCCGCAATGATCGATGGACGCGCCCGAATCACCGGGACGCGAATCACGGTTTATGACGTTTTGACCTATGCGGAAGCCGGTTGGCACCCGTCAAGTATTGCCGGAACCTTGGGAGTCAGCACCGCGCAAGTCAAAGCGGTGCTTGACTACGTTGCTCAGAATCGGGAGGAGGTCATGAAGACCTACCGTGCGATTCTGGCACGCATTGAACGTGGAAACCCGCCGGAACTTGAAGCCAAGTTGCAACAGTCGGTCGAACGTTTTCGGGCGAAACTCCGCGAGTCCGAGCAACGCAACGGGGTGTGAGCGATGCGCGGGATATTGTCGGATTACAATATTGAAGGCCATTTTCGCACGCTAATCGCGATCTGGCAAACAGAACCCTGGCGCGACTATTGGGAAGCACTCGACGTCGTTGTGGAGAGTTTACGAGTATGGGACTGTTGCCCGACATTAGCGATGCCGAACTGTGGCACGTATGCCAAGCTCAAGGGCTCGTCCTGTTCACCGCCAACCGAAATGATGAAGGCTGTGACTCACTTGAGTCAACGATCGACCGGTACAACCAGGAAACAAGCCTGCCGGTCGTTACGCTCGCGAACCCTATTCGTTTTGGCCGGGACCGCGAATACGCCGCCAAGGTAGCCGACCGAGCACTCGTCTATCTGCTGGAAATGGAAAATCACTGCGGCACGGGGCGGATTTACGTGTGAGCAGCCTATAGCGCGAAAAGAATCCGGCTTGACATGTCCATGCTCGACCGCATATTCGCGGTAAAATACGCGCGTCCAGTGAACGCGTGCCGATGAAAACTCGAGGCAATCCGTCCAAACCCAATTCAGATGACTGATATGAAGCTCACCAACGATTGCTGCGTCATCTCGATAACACCAAGACCGCAACTGAGCGATATTACCGTGACAATGATGGATGGTTGAAGGTCAGCTCGCGGGGCCGAAAGTTCAGTGGCCAGTACAATGCCCATGCTTCCCAAATTTGGTGGCTGGCACGAATGGCACTGTCGCTTGTTGTGTAAGGAGTTACGGCGATGTGTTGCC
>JBAWVO010000340.1:0-6604 GCA_037147235.1 Planctomycetota bacterium
GATCGACCACCCCCGCGTCCCGACCGCCGTAGGCGGTCGGGACGCGGGGGGAATGGGAGGTTTTGGTCGTGTTACCCGTGCTAAAGCACGGGCCGAATACCGCTTCGCGGAAAAGGGGCATAAATGCCCCTGCACCTGCTAGATTCACCGATCACTTGAGTCAACTGAATACCTACTATGCCTAATTCACTCATGTAAGGGGCGTTGTCGCTGCCAGTCCGATCCAAGTTCCTGCGAATCAAATCTTTCCACGGTTCACCGAAAAAGACTTTGCAATTCTCCTGGTTTCTGATTGCTCTCCCGGGCGTCTTGCGTTAGCATACAATCTGGTGAAATAAGGCATTCGCGTGGCGATCCCGTTGGAGAAAAAAGCATGAGCACAATAAGCAAAGCTCAATTGAGCGAGGAAGACCTGCTGCAACTTGCCGACGATGGCCTCCGTCACGAACTAATTCAAGGAGAATTGACGAGTATGCCTCCCAGCGGAAGCGAGCATGGATATGAAACCATCTGGATTGGCCGAATCGTAAGCACCCATATTCTGGATCACGACCTGGGCTTTCCTTTTGGAGCGGAAGCCGGTTTTATCATCGACCGCGATCCGGACACCGTCAGGGCACCCGACTTTGCTTTCGTCCGCAAGGAGCGTGTTCCAGGTGGGCGTCTACCGAAAGGGTTCTTCCCTGGGGCACCCGATCTGGCCGTTGAGGTTCTTTCGCCCTGGGATCGGGCCGTGGAGGTTGAGGACAAAATACAGCAGTGGCTCGATGCCGGCACGCGACAAGTTTGGGTCGTCAATCTACGTCGTCGGACGTTAACCGTTCATCGTCGCGACCAACCCGCGCAGGTGCTGCGAGCCGACGATAACCTTGACGGCGGAGACTTGCTTCCGAATTTCCGCATAAAGGTCGCACAACTTTTGCCTCCGGACGTGACCACAGCATAGACACCTTTCATGCCAAAATTCGCCCGTCTTCCTTGCCGCCCTCTTCTGCTTCTCCTTTTTTTGATCTCGCCGTCGCTTCGGGCCGCGGAAAGGAACACCGCCTATCAGGCCGCCCTCGATTCCATTGTCGCCCAGGAAATGGGCCAGACGGTTGACGACTTGGCGGGTCCAAAGTTTGAAGGTCGCGAGGCGGGAAGCACGGGCGGACATGCGGCCGGCGACTATCTGGTCGAACAGCTTCGCAAGCTGCCGCTGAAGCCGGCCGGCGAGAAGCAAGGCTACTTCCAGCCGTTTGGCAATAACTGCCGCAATATCCTCGCGATTCTACCGGGAAGCGATCCCTTACTCAAGGATCAAACGATCGTCGTCGGTGCCCATTACGATCATCTGGGCCATGGTCGTCCTCACAGCAACAACCCGCCGGGAACGATCTATCCCGGTGCCGATGACAACGCCAGCGGCACCTCGGGCGTCCTCGAACTGGCACGCGCTTTTTCCAGCCTGCCGATTGCTCCTGGGCGATCGATGCTCTTTATTTTCTTCGATGGCGAGGAGAAGGGCCTGTTAGGTGCAAAACATTGGACGGCCCATCCAACGCTTCCCCTGAGTCACGTCAAGTTCATGCTCAACTTTGACATGATTGGCTCGTTGCGAGCCGAGCGCGTACTCGTCTTTGGTTCTCGTACGGCCTGCGGCCTGCGGCGCATGGCAAGTCTAGGCAATCAGGACGAGGGCCTGACGTTGGATTTCTCTTGGTTAATGAAGGCCAATGCCGACCACTACCCATTCTACGATCACGGCATTCCGACACTCTTTCTCCACACGGATCTACACGATCGCTATCACCAACCCACCGACGTCGCAGCGAAAATCAATCGTGACGGTATGATGCGAGTCGCGCGGCTGGCCTTCGCGATTCTTTGCGAAAAGGCCGAAGGCTCCTTGCCGTTGCGGTTCCGCTCGGTCGCCAAGGCCGAGAACGAAGACGCCCACCGCCGTTTGGAAGCCGTGGAACCGATTGTGCGGCGGGCCGGTGATGCGCCGATGCGGCTGGGCATTGCCTGGCGGACCGACGACGCCGAGCCGGATACGGTGATCGTCAGTCACGTTGCCGCAGGTTCCGCCGCCGCCGCAGCCGGTCTGCGGGTCGGCGATCGCATCTATCAAATTGGCGGTCACGACTTCGCCGACGACACCGCCTTCGCGAGGTTCGCCCGCACCTCGCCCGGACCGCTCGAGTTGCTCGTCGAGCGCGACGGGCAAGTGCGGACGGTCGTGCTGCACTTTCCCGGCGAAGTCGGAAAGAGCAAGAGGACGGCGTGAGACATTCGGGAGTGAAGCCTAACGCTCACTCACCTCAAACACATATTGTCCCGAACCGATTTCAAAGACCGTCGTCTTCCGTTCGGTTCGCAGGAATTTGACTTCCGGTATCTCGGAAGCAGGCAATCCGTTGATCTTGATCTGCTCCGTTTTGCTGGCTGGCACGTAAACCGATGCCGTGGCACCCATCGGGATTTTAACGAGCATTCGTAGACGCTTCCCGTCGCGATGCCAATGGCTCACGACGTCGCCGCGAACTGATTGGTAACTCGACCGCACCCACTTCAGATCCGCGACGATCTGTGGCCGGATGATAATGCGATCGAAACCCACGGCCTCCGGGTCGGGCTGGATGCCGCCCAGCCATTGATGGAACCACTGACTCACCGATCCGAACATCGGATGGTTGTGCGAGTAGGTGTTGTCGCTCCCTTTCCAATGCTCCCAGAGCGTGGTTGCGCCACCGTCGAGCATAAAACCCCAACCGGGAAACGTGCCCTGGTTCACGATGCTGTAGGCCGTCTCGGCATGGCCTTCACGCGAAAGCACGTCGAGCAGGAACTTCGTGCCGAAGATGCCCGTGGAGAGATGCCCTTGGTGCGGCCCGCGGATGTCGTCCAGCAAGACCTGAAGCGAGGCGGCACGCTGCTCCGGGGCGAGGAGATTCAGGTAGAGCGAGTAGGCCTGACATGCCTGCGTGCCAGGCCCGATCCGGCCGCTGGTCTTGTCCAAGAACTTTTCCAGGTAGGCCCTGCGAATGTTGCCGGCAAGCTGTTGATACTTGGCCGCCTCCTCGCGGCGGCCAAGGATGGCGGCCAGCTCGCTCATCACGGTTGCGCTGGCGGCATACAGCGGCGTCACCAAAACCGGCGCGGGAAGACGAATGAGGCCTTCGTGATCGCTCAATCCATCCTTGACGATAAACTCCGGGTTCGCCTTGGCCACTAGGTCGATCCATCGCTTTGACACGCTAAACTGCTCTTCGATCAACTGCCGATTGCCGCAATACTGGTAAAGTTGCCGCTGGAGTAATGGATGCGCCATGGCCCAAGCCACGCCGCAATACTGGATTCCCACGAAGGGGGCCGTATCGGTCAGCATCCCGTCTTCTCGAACGCTATCGGCAAAGTCGCGCACGGTCTTGGCGTAGAAAGTCGCCATGTCGTAGTTCATCAGCAGGGCTTCGCTGGTCACGGCCAAATCGCCGCCATAAGCAAATCGCTCGCGATGCGGACAATCCGACTGCACGCTGAACAAGTTGCTAAGGAACGTCCGGTCGCACATTTCCTGGATGCGGTTGAAGCGTTCGTTCGAGCAGGAGAATGAGCCGATCCGCGGCACATCGGCGTTCAGACGCAGGCCCGTGATCGCATCGAGCGGAGGCTTGCCGGGATAGCCGATCACCTCCACATAACGAAAAGCGTGGAAGGTGAATCGCGGCGTGTAGCTCTCCAAGCCCTTGCCGCAAGCGATGTAGGTATCGCCCTGCCAGGCGATGGCCGGCGGGCCGGGACTGTCCTGCGCCTTGCCCTTGATCTGGCCGCAAACACTCGTCATCGGGTTGAGCGTGCCATCCTTGTGTAGGAGTTCTCCATAACGCAACGAGATCCGTGTTCCCGAGGATGCCGAGACCTTCAAGGTTGCCCAGCCGGAAAAATTCTGGCCCAGGTCGAAAATGAACACGCCGGGCTTGGGTTCGGTCCTCTGGATCGCCTTCAGCGTGGATGTCACCCGGATCGGCGGCTGCGACTGCGACCCCAGGCGGCCGATCGGTTCGGCGGCCACGACCGCCTGCCGCCAGGCCGCGTCCACAAAACCGGACCGGTCCCAATTGGACAGTTCTTTGCTCGCATCGTATATTTCGCCCAAGTAGATACTGTTGAATCGCGTGGGGCCGTCGCTCACCTTCCAGTTCGTGTCGCTCGTGATCGCCTGCCGTGTGCCATCGGTGAACTCGACTTCCAGCCTCGCGATGAACCTTGGCCGCCCCACGGGAAGGTGCTCTCGCAGATTGAGGTATCCCCACATCCGCAGCGGCAACGGGTTGTACCAGCCGTTGCCAAGCGTCACGCCGAGGCAATTCGGCCCCTCGGTAAGCTGGTGGGTGACGTCGTAGGTGCTATAAAGAACGCGCCGGGAGTACGGCGTCCAACCGGGATCAAGAACGCGATCACCTATCCGCTGGCCATTAAGGCTGGCCTCGTAGTAGCCCAGCCCACTGATGAAAAGCCGCGCGCGGCGAACTTTCTTCGTCAGGGCGAACTCTTTGCGGAACAGGGGTGCGGGGTCTTCGCGGTAGAAATCCTCATCCTTCCGCGGATTCAGCTTGCCGTCGTTGAGCCATTGGGCCTGCCAGTCCTCCTGCGCGAGCAGCCCCATTTCCCACAGGGCCGGCACGCTCCAGTCCGAGGCCGCTGCCGACTTGTCCCAAGCCCGAACCTTCCAAAAGCACGCCAAGCGACTTGGCAAAGCACGGCCGCCATAGACGACCTGGACCGACTGCTTCGATTCCACCTTGCCGCTATCCCAGAGATCCCCCTCGTCCTTTGCCAGTCTTTCCGGGCTGCTGGCAACCAGGATTTGGTAAGCCGATTGAACGTCGCCCAACCGGTCTGAATGTAGTGTCCAGCTCAACCGCGGCCGCGGCGAGTCAATCCCCAAGGGCTGTCGCGAGTATTCGCAAGTCAAGTCCGTAACCGTGAGTGTACCGGCGGCAATGCCGCAGGGCATCCCCAATGCACAAAATATAACGATGGCTGCCTTGAACAGTTCCGTTTGAAGTGACATCGACGTCTCCTTGGTGTTGAGCAGTCAGAGGCTATCCAAAAACTCCAGTACCCCCCACTTCGGGAGGATTTCTGGATTTCAGCTTTCCGGATAACCTCCCAGTATAACGTGGTTAGACAGGTTCGCGCAACGCACCTCTGCGATTGAGTTTCCGTGCTTCACCCACCCTACGATGAATAATCCGAGTTAGCGAACTAGGGGGTTCTTGACTTACGCAATAAATCGATTATGATAGCTAAGGTAGGTACTGTTTTCTGTTTTCTGCGTTGCAATCCATATTCCTGGTAGGATTCCCCTTAAATTGGCTGCCTGACGTTATGCACACCCTGCTCGAACCAGAATCGGTTGTTCGGCGACGAGCCCAAGGCCCTCATGTTGGGCGACAGTGCGCACCGGTAGGGTCGGATCGGTGGGAGCAGCGATTTGCGGACCTTTTGGCTTTCAAGACCGCGCACGGTCACTGTAGCGTGCCGTCGAGCTACCAGGAAGATCCGTCGCTGGCCGTCTGGGTTTTCAACTGCCGCCGTCAGCGGAAGTTGGGAAGTCTCGATACGGATCGATGCGCGCGGCTCGACGCGATCGGTTTCGTCTGGGCCGTGCGGACCCGCCGGTTCGTTGCTCGGGATTGGGATGCCATGGTGGCCCAATTGGAATCGTTTTACCGGGACCACGGGCATGGCAACGTACCGCACGCATGGCCGCGCAATCGCGAATTGGCGGCTTGGTTGCATGGGGTTCGCTGCAACAAGCGGTCGGGTCGGATCGACGCGGATCGTGTGCGGCAGTTGGACGCCCTGGGGGTCGTGTGGGATCCCCAGCAAACACGATGGGAGAATAGGTTCGCGGCCCTGGTCGAGTATCGTCAGCACCATGGCGACTGCAACGTACCGTGCGACTGGCCGGAGAATCCCACGCTGGCCATGTGGGTGAAGGGGGTGCGGGCTTCGCAGAAGCGGGGTGACCTGGACTTCGAGCGAATCCGGCGCCTCGAAGCGATCGGTTTCGGCTGTGATCGCAGCGATGAGTGGCGCTGGGAAAAAATGTACGCCGAGTTGGCTGACTACCAGCATGTCCATGGTCACTGTCGGATCTCCACCCTATCGGAGGATTACCGGTCGCTGGGCAACTGGGTGCATACGCAACGGACGTTACGCAAGCAAGGGCGGTTGGATCAGGAGCGAATCGCCCAGCTCGACGGGATCGGCTTCACTTGGGATATTCGAGTCGAGCGATGGGACGCGATGTTCGCGGCACTTCAGGATTACCACCGCGCGACCGGGCATTGCGAGGTTCCGCAGACCTGGGCGGACAATCGCAAGCTGGGTAACTGGGTCATGATGCAGCGGGCGGCCTACAAGGCTGGCCGGCTTAACGGCGAGCAGCTCGAACGGCTCCAGGCAATCGACTTCCGCTTCAGCATCGTCGGCGATCCGGTCCTGGTGGCTCGCTCCAAGAAATCTCGCCAGGCTCCTCAGCCCGAGAGGCGGCGAGCTGCTTAGGATCGGCGCATCAATAAGTGTCGCAAGAAAAGTAGCAGGCACACTCCGT
>JBAWVO010000341.1:0-6591 GCA_037147235.1 Planctomycetota bacterium
CTTGCACGTCCGGTTTGGGGTTGGGGCCGGGGGGCAGTTCCCCGGCCTACACCACATCCTGATACTCTGAAGTATACCCCTGCTTGGCGGACAGCGGTCTACCGGGGCAATGACAACGTAGGGTGGAAATGAGATCCCGGTATCCCGAGGGATTATGTCCTCTAGCCCAGGGTTGCCGCGCAGCGGCTACCCTGGGCTAGGGGACATAACGCCGTTGGCGTAGGGAATGAAATGGACACGAGTTCCCAGAGTGGGCCGAGTCACCGGACCGAGTCACCGGACGCATTGCAATAGGATAGGATAGGATAGGACGAGTGAATTCCTTAAGTTGGTTCGTATGGGGGCTCGTTTCACTCTCCCCACCCTACTTCTGCACCTAAAACCGGAAGAGCCGTTTTGATTTGCAAGACCGCCGCTTGACAGTCCCTGTAGCGTGCGATAGAATGCAGGAAGTTTGGATTGGGCGTTGGTGGTCGGCCGCTCCAGTGGGAGGGCCGACGTACAGGGAACCCGGTGCGATTCCGGGACGGCCCCGCCGCTGTAACCGAGTGTTTTATAGGATGTAAAAGACGGTTCTCCAGTCTCCTGGCCATTGTCGAAATCATCATGTTGGCTTCCTGCCGGCATGAAGACGAGAAGGCCGGACGGACCGAACTCGGAAGTCAGAAGACCTACCATCGCATAACAGGCGGTTTTTCGCGAGGGACGAAAACCGTATAAGTGACCGCTTCAGGATTTCCACTGCCTATACTTCGGCGAACGTCGCTTGCTGCGCTTCCATTGATGCGCAGTAGTTGAGGAACCGTTTACTGCTTCTCAATGTTCGTCGGTTGCGGTGGTGTGTACTCTTGGCCGGTTTGTGTCAGGCATTTCATGCGAATCGGGCTGCGCGCCCGATGGGAGCATGGCGCCCTATGAATCACCTCAAAAACACCACGCTGGCCGTGAAGACGCCTGCTTGCCGCCGGGCTGCTTGCCGCGGCTTCACGCTCGTCGAGTTGCTCGTGGTCATCGCCATTCTTGGCATCTTGATTGGTCTGCTCTTGCCGGCCGTGCAGGCTGCGCGAGAGGCCGGGCGAAGAATGTCCTGCGGCAACAACCTGCACCAGATCGGGCTGGCACTATTGACCTTTCACGACGATCACCAGGCATTTCCGCAAGGCGGCATTGAGGTGCGATTGTTGCGGTTACTCAACGGCAAGCTGCGCTATCCGAACGGGAGGCAACTGGCGTGGTCGGCCTATATCTTGCCTTACCTGGAGGAGAAGGGACTGGACCGGCAACTCGACTTTACCAAGGCATTCGACAGCCCTGAGAACGCCCAAGCCGGCGCGCGGGTGATTCGTGCTTACCTCTGTCCCAGCGATGGATATTCGTCGAACTTGGTCGGCGGACTGGGCCGCACGGACTACGGCGGCATCTATGGCCAGCGGATCACCTGCGCCAACAATCCGCCCAACGGTTGCATGCTCTACGACCGGCCCATTCGCATCCTCGATATTCCCGACGGCACGTCGCACACGATGATCGTCGCCGAGGACACTCACACGGACATGCAATGGATTAACGCCCTAAACATTTTCGACGTCTCTTGTGCCATCAACAGTGCGCCACCCATCGAGAACGACATCGTCAGCAAGCACCCGGGCGGGGCAAACACGCTGTTTGCCGACGGCTCGGTGCATTATTTGAGCGAACGCCTGGACGTGAAAGTCCTCGCAGCCCTGGTAACCCGCAACGGCGGCGAAACCGTGGGTGATTATTGATCTTCCCCTTACCACGCAAATTCAATTTCCTTTTTACCGAAAGAACTTCTGCCATGCCTCGTTTAAGCCTTTCCCCTTGGACCAAACTCTTTACCGCCTTGGTGGTCGCGTCAAGCCTAACGCGGACCGCAGCAGCTCAGACCGCTACATTCGACGATCTTTCCCTGTCGCAGGATAGTTACTGGAACGGTTCGGATTACTCAGGTAAGTTTTCCAGTAGTGGAATGTCGTTCCCAAATCGCTATGCTCCCTATACCGACGCTAATGGCAAAGTTACGCCCTACTGGGAAGGCTGGGCCTATTCCAACATGAAAGACACCACCACGCGCGGCTATGAGAATCAGTACAGCGCAGTAACGGGTGGCGGAGTCAATGGCTCGGCCAATTACGGCATCGGCTATCTTGGCTTCAACATTCCGCTGACCATCTCGCTACCCGAAGCAACGACGGTCCACGGTGCTTATCTGACCAACACGACTTATGCGTACTTCTCCATGTTGTATGGCAACGGATTTGCCACGGCGTTCACCGATACCAGTTCGTTTACCGTTACGATTAGCGGATTGGACGCCAACGGCCAGTCCACCGGAATCCCGGTGGTTTTCCCCCTGGCACAAGGGCGAGACATCGTCAAACAGTGGACTTGGGTCGATCTTTCCAGGCTTGGGACGGATGTCAAAACAATGGATTTCGCTTTTGCCTCGACCGATACGGGGTCATTCGGCATCAATACTCCGACGTATGTGGCGATGGACTCGCTTAGCGTTGCTGTCGTGCCGGAACCGGGGACGCTAGGGCTGTTGGCGGCAGGCGCAGTCTGTTTTGTTGCCGCACGCTCCTTGCGGCGTAAACGTGTAGAATAGGCCATTTGGGCTTTGCCGGTACTACGGGCAAGTCAACAGGCCCAAGAAAAGCGGCGGCAAGCCGCCGCACTCCAAAATGACAAAACTCCGCATCCTGCTCGTCATCATCGCTGCAAGCACAGCCGCCGCGTTCGGCCTGTCATGCACCAAGCATGAATCGCAGCAGCAGGCACCGGGCAAGTTGCGGATTGTCTCGCTGGCTCCCAACGTCACGGAGATCCTCTTCGCGCTGGGCCTGGGCGACCAGATTGTCGGTGTGACCGACCGTTGTAACTATCCGCCCGCGGCCACGGAGATCAAACGCATCAGCGGTTTCGGCACGCCGAATGTTGAAAAACTATTGGTGCTTGGCCCAGACAGGGTCATCGCCTGTGGGCTGGAGAAACCGGAGTTCACCCAAGTCTTGCGGCAGGCGGGAATCCTCGTGGTGAATGTGCAACCAATCGGCTTCATGGCAAGCTTTCCAGAACTGTTCGACGCCGTTGGCCAAATCGGCGAGGCTACCGGCCACTCAGCGGAGGCAAAAAAGCTCGTCGCCAACATGCAAGCCGAACTGGATGCCGTGGCCGCACGGGTTGACCGGATCGAAGATACTCAGCGTCCCCGGGTTTTCGTCGAGATTGAGGAAAGTCCGCTGATGACAGCCGGGGCCGGCTCGTTCATCGACGATCTCATCCGCAGGGCCGGAGGTCGGAATGTTGCCCATGAAATCTCCACGGCCTATCCGCGTATCGATCCGGAGAAAGTGATCGCCTGGAATCCGGAAGTGATTCTCGTGGCCCACAGCAACGGTCCCGGGCAGGCAGCCGAGCGGCTGGCGCGGCACATCGGCTGGTCGGACGTAGCGGCCGTGCGAGAGCGGCGGGTCATCGACGACATTGATCCCGACTTATTGTTTCGCCCCGGCCCGCGGCTAGTTGAAGGAGTCAAGGCCCTGGCCGCGCGATTGTATTCCAAATAAGAAAAAAGGCTCTTCCGGTTCTAGGTGCGGTAGTAGGGCGGGCTTTAGCCCGCCTTTGCAGGCTTTTGTAGGATGGACTTCCAAGTCCGTCCTTGGTTTTTCGTGGACGGACTTGGAAGTCCATCCTACGGGGGCGCGTCGTGCCCTGTTAAAAGAGATTGAACAACAGTTTGGCCCTGGTTCAGTGCGAATTGATTTTTGTAGGGCGGGCTTTAGCCCGCCCCTCCAAAAAAACCTGTAAAGGCGGGCTAAAGCCCACCCTACTAAAAAAATGTCCTTCCTCCGCCACAAATCGAGTCCGGTTGTCTTCGGCCTTCTTGCGCTGCTGCTGGCGGGGGCGTGCGTCGTGTCGCTCCTGACGGGACCGGCGCAGCTTGCCTGGAGCGAGATGTGGAACAAAGGCATTTTTGGGCTTCGCGCCGCGCGGACCTTGATGGCATCCGTCGCCGGGGCCGGGCTCTCCGTGGCCGGCGTCGTTTTCCAGTCACTCTTGCGCAACCCGCTGGCTGAACCCTACGTACTTGGCGTGACGGCCGGGGCAGGGTTAGGTGCTGCTTTGGCGATCGTTATCGGCATCACCGCGTTTGGACTCTGGACCGTGCCCGGCATGGCCTTTGTGGGTGCCTTGGGCACGATTCTTTTGGTGCAGGCCCTGGCCCGCTCGCCGTCCGGTGCCGTGCCGGTCGAAACGATGCTGTTGGCCGGCGTGACGGTCAGCGCGGTGCTCAATAGCCTGTTGATGTTTGTCGTCTCGGTGACTCCTCCCGAAAAAGTGCGTGGCGTGGTGTGGTGGCTCTTGGGCAATCTGCAAGTCAACGATTGGCGACTGCTGGAAATCGTCGCTATCGTTGTGGCTGCGGGGTTGGCGGTCGCTATCCTTTGGGCACGGGACTTGAACCTCATGGCCCTGGGCGATGAACCGGCCGCCCACTTGGGACTGAACGTCACTCGCAGCCGCAATACGTTCTTCGTTGTGGCCTCACTCGTCACCGGGGCCACGGTCGCGGCCTGCGGAATCATCGGCTTCGTGGGGTTGATCGTGCCACATGCCATGCGATTGATCGTCGGGCCGGACCATCGCCGCCTGGTGCCGGCGGCCGCGCTGGCCGGTGCTGCGTTTCTGGTGCTGGCCGACTGCCTCGCCCGGACCCTGCTCTCGCAAGGTGAAATCCCCATCGGCGTGGTCACGGCCTTGGCGGGCGGGCCGTTGTTCCTTATGCTCTTGCGCAGACACAAGGCGGTCACCGGGAGTTGATATGCTGACCGTCGAAAGCCTACATGCCGGCTATGGCAACAAGCTCGCCTTGCAAGACGTTTCGCTCACGGTCGCGCCCGGCGAATTCCTGGGCGTGCTAGGCCCCAACGGCTGCGGCAAGACGACATTGTTGCGAGCCTTATGTGGCACGCTCAAGCCTCGTCAGGGACGCGTTCGGCTGGACGGTTGCGACCTTCATGCAATCGACAAACGGAGTCTTGCCCGGACGATGGCCTATCTGCCGCAGGACCTGGTGATCGAGTTGGACTTCACCGTCCGCGAACTGGCCTTGCTGGGCCGCAGCCCGCACCTTTCACGTTTCGTGCGGGAATCGGATGAGGACCGCCGCGTGGCCGAGCAGGCGATGCAATTGGCCGACGTGTTGCACCTTGCCGACCGGCCGGTCACGGCCCTCAGCGGCGGCGAACGGCAGCGGACGTTGATCGCCATGTGCCTGGCCCAGCAGCCAAAAATCCTTCTGCTCGACGAGCCGACCAATCATCTCGATCTTTCGCACCAGTTGTCGATTCTCGACCTGATTGCCAAGCTGAATCGCGTCAGCGGCCTGTCCGTCATTGCCGTGTTTCACGATCTGAATCTGGCCGCCGAGTATTGCGGTCGGCTTGTACTCTTGGAAAGCGGTCGCGTGGCGGAGATGGGCACGCCCGCGGAAGTCATTACCGAAGAGGCGATCCGGCGCGTCTATGGGGTACAGGTTGCCGTGCAGCCCAACGGAGTCTCGCAACGGCCGCACGTAGTTTTGACGGCTGGCGAAGTAACGCGACATTAGGACCGGCGCATCAATAAGTGTCGCAAGAAAAGTAGCAGGCACACTCCGTGTGCCGTCTGCCCCCGCTCGGCGAATTCGCAAAACACGACAGTTATTGGTGCTCCGGTCCTTAATGTTCGGGCCAAAGGCCCATAAGTTCGCCTGCGCCGTTGGCGTAAGGGGGACGCAATGCCGTTGGTGTTGCGGGAATGGATGGGCACGGGGAGGACACAACGCTGTTGGCGTAGGGGGACACTTCGGGTGCCTCCTGGAATCATGCAAAGCCATTTAGGAAAATGGTGGTAATTGACACCCAGCAGGAACCGGCTATAGACTGGCTGTAGTTCCGCGAGACAATTCTGGCCGCTGGCATTGTGCGTCACGGCGGCTTCGGGGAACCGTATTGGCAAGAGGAGGTATGGCCCATGTTCCGAAAAGTATCGACAGTCACGTTGGTGGCCCTTGCGGCACTCACAACTTGTGGTGCAGGCGTCTCGCCTGCATGTGCAGCCGAGACGGCCGCACCACAAAAACCCAAGGAGGCGGGCGGCAACAAGCAGATCGCCGTCGATCTCGGCGGCGGGGTGAAGTTGACGCTGACGCTCATCCCGGCGGGCGAGTTCAAGATGGGGAGCGGAGAGTCAGCAGAGGCCACGGCGGCGTTCTTCAACAAGACCTACGGCGAGGATTTCCTAACTGCGGACTTTTTCGAGGACGAACACCCGCAGCATCGGGTTCAGATCACCAAACCGTTCTACCTGGGCACCTACCACGTCACGCGGGGCCAGTTCCGGCAGTTTGTCACCGACACGGGGTACAAGACGGACGTGGAAAAGGGAGAGAATCCAGGGCCTACGGCCGGGACGCTGATAAGAAGGAGTTTGACTTCAACGCGAAGTATTCGTGGCGAAACGCGGGTTTCGAGCAGACCGACGAGCACCCGGTGGTGAACGTAAGCTGGAACGACGCAGTTGCGT
>JBAWVO010000342.1:0-6576 GCA_037147235.1 Planctomycetota bacterium
GTCATTCGTCATTCGTCATTCGTCATTCGTCATTCGTCATTCGTCATTTCCTCCCTAAGATTCCTTCTGCGTCAAACTCCATTTCCCGCAACTCGCTGACGATCTCCAAATCGCTTCGTGCCCGGGCTGCTTCCAGATACGCAGATGAACACTCCACTTCGGCCAGATCGAGCGTGTCGGCGATCCAGAGCAGTCGGGCGTGTTGCGGTTCAACCAGCCCGACGGTCCCGAGGGCTGCTTGCAGCATTTCGCGGTCGGTTTCATAGTCCAGCGGCGTCATGCCGGCAGCAATGTGGCCGCTCGTGAGCGAGTTCACTCGCGTGATCCGCGCGTTCATGTCGCGAAGCAACTGCGTGCGGCAGAATTCAGCCATGCCCAGTCCGACGGCGTTGCCGCGGGACTCCGGCGTGAGACTGCGGAGGCAGATCCGCTTTACCTTGGGCGTTTCGCCTTCGACGGCCCTGTGATCGTTAAACTTACGGCCCACGACGTTCGGATCAAAGCCCACGCCGCTGATATTCTTACCCATGCGGTCGATCAGGAGCACATCGACCGCGTCGAACGGCAGGCGAGCCATCCACTCGTGTGCCAGGGCGAGCAACTGTGTCTCGCGGGCTTCAAACTGCAAAGGCTCGACCGCCTCGATCAAGGCCGTTTCGTCGTAGGCATTTTCCACGATTGCCAGACCCGCCACGACATGGCACTTCTGCAAGACCTGGCGGGCCACGCTGCGCACGATCTGGTCGAAGCTGTAGTCTTCGATTGCGCGGTGATAGATATTGGCCCCGGTCTGCTTGCCTAGCCCGATCAGGAGCATCTTCAAGAGGCCGCTTTGGAAGTCACCGGCGAACGATGTATGGGGTTTCACGCGACCACAAACGAGCAGATGATCGGCTTCACAGGCCGTGCGATCGATATGCAGCGGAAAGCCTTCGGCCGCGCGGCCGACGATCGCGGTTTCCATACTGGAACGGATCGGGCAACCAATCGATGCCTCGGTGATGCCGTACGACTCCAGGACTTGCCGCTGTCCTTCGGCCGTGCCGCCGCCATGGCTTCCCATCGCCGGGACAAGGAATGGTTCGGCCCTCAGCGAGCGGAAATGTTCCGCCGTCGCCCGCAGGATCACCGCGATGTTGGCGATCCCACGGCTTCCGGCCGTAATCGCGACGCTCTGCCCCGGTTGTATGCGGCGGTTCAGTTCCAGCCGCGTCAGTTGGGCATGAACCTCACCCGCGACATCGGCCACCCGCAGCCGGGCGAACTTCTGGCGAACACGAAAGATTCGGGGGAAGTTAGACATCTCTCTCACGGACTCGATTCCAGAACAGCTCCCCCCGTTACTTTCCCTCGGTCGTGTGCTTCAAGACGAAATTCACAATCGGCGTCGGGTCTTGAAGGCTGTGGGGACGATGACCGCCTTTGGGCTTCCTGATGACCTGGATCTCGCCGCCGAGTTCTTTGTACCGCTTCTCGACGATCAGCGTGTTCTCCTCAATCGGCACGATCCAGTCGTGTACGTCGCCGATGACGCTCAAAATCGGAATCTTCGCCTTGGCCAGCGGTGCCAGATTATCCACGGGATTGTACTTGTAGGCACGCGCCTGCTCATCCGTCATCCGATAGGCTTGCAGTACCTGCCGCCACTCTTTACCCGCAAACCTAGACCTGCCTTTGCCACCGGGCCAACTCTTGAAATCGCAGACCGGCGCATCGACGTAAAGGCAAGCAACCTGATCCGGGTGCCGGGCGGCCCAGTTGAATGCGTACAAGCCGCCGCGACTGAAGCCCTCCAGCACCGGCTTGGTGCTAAGCCCATGGGTCTTGCAGACGTGTGCGTAGTATTGGTCCATTGCATCGAGCGCGACCGGCGCGCCGAAGAGGCCCCCCACGTCGATATAGGCCACGTGTAGACCTTTGCCGAGCAAGGCAACATCGGCCTGCGGATCGATCCCGAAGAATTCCGTGCGCCATATCCACGGCTTGCCCGGCGCAGGCGTCTTGGGTACCACCAGCAGTGCCGAGCGGCCACCGACGGAGAATTGGAGCATTTCATAGCCGTTCCAGTCGGCTTTCTTGGCGGGAGCGGCAAACGCAGCAGAGCCGGAAGTCAAGATGGAAAGTGTGATCATCAACAGCACTCCGCCGGCAATGTATTTGCGAACTCTCCTTCCAGGCTGAGGTTTTGCTCTCGGTAGGGTTGCGGTCATGGCGGTTCCTTTGGTCGTTGGTTTATTCACTCACAGGTATTTATTGGCCGTATTGCGCAAACACGGCCTCCAAGGCCAAAATAACGATTGCGCAGCCCCGCGCGCTGCATGCTCACAGACTACCATGCGGCTACCGATTTGTAAAGAACTTTATTGTTTTCGGCTTTGTGGTGCGGGCGTCTCGCCTGCCTGGTTCAACCACAACATCTTGGGCAGGCGGGACGCCCGCACCACAATTATCCGCAAACCCGGCGGAGAGCCATTATTTTCCATCGGCAATCGTTTCCACCGTCAATCTTGTCGGCAGCGGCCATCAGCCGTAGAAATCCTCATCGGTAATGCCGTGCGCCGGCGTCAGGCGGAATTTCCGGCGGCAACCTTGCACATAACAAACCAGTACTTCTTTTCGCTTCGGCACGGGATAAGAGAAGGCACCCTCGGGGAACTGCTTGGAAAAAACAACGTGACTGCCACGTTGCCTTGCGGCAGACACGCCGTAACGGGATAAAAGGCGAGTCAGCCTCTGGAAACTGAGGGAGCGATCAGCCATTCCAATGCCTCATACCAGTTCACAGGCTGCGATTCTCCTGGCACCTTCATAGGCCCGCAAACGAATATCACCGAGAGAATAGGGCTTGGGATGTTTGGCAGAGAGTTGTTCAATGCAGATGCTGAGATTTCCAGCCGCCGTATCCTTGCCGAGAGCGAACATTTCCCAAGCCTCGCTCGGTGCGGGAGAGAAAAGATTGCTCGGATTGCCATGTTTGAAACTCTCGTCGAGTTGCAAGTCGATGGATGCCGTCAGCGACTCCAATGCCTTTTCCTTGGTGCGACCGTCCCCCAGCAAGTCGAACTCAAGACAATGCGCGATCCATCGGCCGCCATCTTTGTAGAAGACGACGCGTAATGAGATGTCAAATAACTCAACTAGCCGCTTCATGGTGACTCCTTCACGGTCTCGTACAGTGCCCGCAGATTCTCCGTGGATGTGTTGGCTTGCACGTTATGCACCGTGTTGAAAACGAACCCGCCGCCGCGGTTGAAGATCTCGATCCGCTTCCGGACTTCGCGGCGCACTTCGTCCGGCGTGCCGAAGGGAAGCGTTTTCTGCGTATCGACGCCGCCACCCCAAAATGTGATTCGCGAACCGAACTTGTCCTTGAGCGTCTGCGGATCCATGCCCACCGCCGAACACTGCACCGGATTGAGGATGTCAAAGCCGGCGTCGATGAAGTCGTCGATCAGAGCCACGACCGAACCGCAGGAGTGGATGAACGTCTTCCAGTTGGTATGCTCGTGAACCCAATCGTTGACGCGGGAATGGAACGGCTGGTAGAGGCTGCGATAGCTCTTGGGGTTGATGAACGGTCCGGACTGCGTGCCGAAATCGGTGCCGGTGATGAATACCGCCGAGACCCGATCGCCCACCGCATCGTGAATCTTGGCCAAGTTTGCCAGGCCGATCTCACACTGCCGCTCGAAGATGTTGTAGACAAAATCGACCCGGGCGGCCGTGCTCATGTACCACTCGGCTACGTCGCGAATCCCCTTGGGATGCTTCAGCCAGGGAGCCGGCACCAGGGCGATGTCGCCGAAGGCCGTGCCACCGAAGTTGGCCAGGATCGCCCGTTGGCTCTCGGCCTGCAAACGCTGAGCCTCGCAGGCTAAATAGTGCAGGTCCGCATCGCTCACCGGGCCGAACTCCTCCAGGTTGTCTTCCACGCGAAGGTTGTCGTCGTCGATCGGCTCCTGCCGGGTAATGCTGTCAAAATAGAACCCGCCCTTGGGCATCCGTCCGCTGGGCGGCACGCTCGTATCGCCTTCGGGATAGAGCATGATGTCGCCGTTGGCCTCGGGGACAATATTGAACCGTTCGGGCACAAGCACGGGCGTGCCGTCGAAGGTGGTCCAATGCTTCCAACCGGTGTTCTCAAAACCGAACATGTTCCGCCGTCCACTCAAGGGAACGACGTCCACCCCCAGGGCCTCTTGCAGATCGGGGGCAATATCGCCCAACATCTGATACGGTTCAACAACCTTGACCGGCGTACCCGGCGGGTCGAGTTCCAACGCCTGACGCAGCTTGTACACGCAGGTGACCTGCATCCCCGTGACGGCACTTGCCCCCAGGTCCAGCGGCACATGGTCGGGCTGTTCATGGTTTAATGCGGCTTCAACACGTTGACGAGAATTCATAACCTAGCTCCTGATTTTTCAAATGTTATTTATCGCAATACGATCCATACGCTGACCGACGCCACAAACATCAAGCACCACCAAAACAATAAGTTCCCCAACCCCGAGCCGGCATCCCTTTCATGCGGCGGCAAAATCGCAAGGTCCAGACTCCATGCCGTATCAGGATCGTAAAGCTCGCGGGAATTCTGCGGAAGGACGAACGTAAAAAGCCCCAGCATGACAAGGCTGGCCAAGCCCGTTACGCCCGCTCGGGTCACGACCGGCTTGAGCCACTCAGGCACGACCTCCGCCTGGGCGACGATGAACCAGAGGACCGCGCCGACAAGGCACCCGGCGATCAACGTCGCGATGGCGGAACGGCCATGTGCGCTCGACCAGAAAAACGCAACGAGAAACACCACTGCGCTCGGCGGGCCGATAATCGCACCCACTTCGAGAACATAACTAAAGATACCTTGATCCCAGGCCAGAAGCAACGGAGTGAGCAGGGTCGCAAGGAGGATCGTTATTAGACTCGACCGCCGTCCCCTCGCAATCAGGTCCGATTCCGAGTCGTTGTGTTGCAACATGCCCTGGCAGATGTCCAGGGTCCAGAGGGTCGAGACGGCATGGACCGCTGCGGAAACGGTGTTCATGACGGCCGCGAGGATGGCCGCTATCACCAACCCCTGTCCGGCTGCACGTAGCGGGTTCTGCCGTCCAAAAATATTTTCGATCCACCGCAGGCTGCTCGGTTCCGATAAGATGCCGTTGTTGCCCGACGGGCCGAGGTTCACTGCCGCTAGGCCCGGCAGAATAAATACTGCCGGCAAGAGCAACAGTAGCAAGCCGCCCGCGATCGCGCCCAGACGTGCATCCCATTCGCTACGTGCCCCGAGGCAGCGTTGGACTACTAATGGACTGACGGCCGAGTTCCAGAACCCGATCGTTAGGGCGAACGCAACCATGCCGACCCAGGGCAGCACGCCATGATGCGACGACAGCAAGAGCGAGGTTTTCGCTGGAAAGTTCATTTCCCAGACGCTCGCCAGTCCGCCGGCATCGTGAGTCGCCACGACGGCAAATACGGTTCCGCCGATCACAACAACTAGGAACTGCACCGCGCCGCCCCAGGCCCCGGCCATCGAACCGCCGATGACTCCGGCGAAAGACGAAAGCAGGGCGATGGCCGCCACGCAGGCGAAGAAAACCCACGGGATGCCGTTGGCCGTGCTCAGCGGCAGATTGAAACCTGCTTGCGACAGCACCCATCCGCCTAGGTATAAGGCGGGAACCAGCACGCCCAGCAGAAGAAAGAGGATCGAGAGCAGGGCAAACAGGCTGCGCGTTGCCGGACTGAAGCGACGTTCGAGAAATTCGGCCGGGCTGGAAATCTTTTTACGGACGAAATAGGGAAGAAACGCGCCGGTCAAGACGGTCAGGCCGACGAAACTGCCCCAAGCCAGCCCTCCGGCCGCAATACCGACGACATAGGTCAGGCCCAGCAAACCAAGCCACATTTCCAGCCGCAACGAAAGCCCGGCCACGGAGAAGGCCACGACGTACCAAGGGAGCGACCGCCCGGCGAGGAAATAGTCTTCGGAAATATGCTGGCGCCCCTGCGCAGCCGCCAGGCCGACAACGACCGTGAGGCCCAGAAGAACGGCAACGACTGCCAGAATAATGAGAGTACCCATAAGGCAATATCATAGTTTGTTGCCTGGAGTTATGCAACGGGACGAGGGCTCCTTTGAAAGGCTACGCCTGGGATGCCTGCATCCATCGCCGTTCGCGCCGATTGCCTTACGCACTCCATCAACTGCTGCACGCGGATCCCCTGATCGAGGCCCGGTTCCGCGGCACGCCCCAGGGCAACGGCCTGCCGGGCTTGGTCCCATGTGGCCCCCAAGGGTTCGCACTTGATCCGTTATTATGGCTACTATTCCAACAAGGCCCGCGGCATGCGGAAGAAGGCGGCAGCCATTCTCCCCTCTCCCGTACTCGGGAGAGGGGCCGGGGTGAGGGCATGAACGACCACTCCCCAGCCCCCCGCCGCGCGAGTCCGACCTGGGCCATGCTCATCAAGCGGGTCTAGGAGATTGACCCGCTGTGCTGTTCTAAGTACTCGTCCAAAAACAACTTGTGGTGCGGGCGTCTCGCCTGCGCATGCAGCCGGGACGGCCGCACC
>JBAWVO010000343.1:0-6566 GCA_037147235.1 Planctomycetota bacterium
AGCCTGACGTACTGATCAGGGCCGTGGTTCGGCGTTTCCGGCGGTGTCATCGATGGCATGTCACGCAGTCCGTATTAGTGTTTACGTGATATTTATCTTTGAGCTGCCTGCCCAAAGCGGCTCGATCGGACGGCGGCACCCATTGCATGTTGGTCACCTGATCTTTCGGACGCAGCGACGCTTCTGGATTGCGGTGGCAATCGAGGCACCAGCCCATGTTTAGCGGCTTGACCGTTTGCACCACTTCCATTTGATCCACCCGTCCGTGGCATTCGGCACAACCCACCCCCACGTTGACGTGGGCACTATGGTTAAAATAGACATAATCGGCGATGTCATGCACTTTAACCCAGGGGATCGGCATACCGCTCTTTTGGCTCTCGCGAACCAGGGCCAGCTTCGGTGAATTGGCCCAGATGGCGGCGTGGCAGTTCATGCAAGTCTCGGTCGAAGGCAGGGCGGCCATGCCCGATTTCTCAACCGTATTGTGGCAATAGCGGCAATCCATGCCGAGCTTGCCTACATGCAGGGCGTGGCTATAGGGCAAGGGCTGCATGGGCGCGTAGCCAACATTCAACGTCGTCGGATTGGCCCCGTAAGCCAGCAGCAGGCCGACATAGACTGGACCCGTCGCCAGCAACAGCAACAGCCCCAGGGCCAGCTTGTTCGACCACTTTGGGAACATTAACAGGGGTTGGGAATCCATGTTTCAATGCCGAAGGTCGGGACGAAAAATGCTAATTAAACCAATTATACTGTCCGCGGTTGAGATTGTCCCAATCCATACCAGCCCGAAGCGCAAGCGAGGCAACGACTTAGCAACCTCTCTCGCGCTTCGGGTTAGTGTCAGTCTCAACCGCGAGGAGTATAGAACTGAAGATGTTGTAATTGTTTTCGCACGGCGTGTCAACTCAGAGGCTATTCTGACAAAAAAATAGCGGAGTTGTAATTCCGTTGAAACGGATTAAAATCAGTTTGAAATGAGTTCGCGGAGTTGCTCTGATTAGAATGAACTGGGCGACAAGTAAAAAACGGCTCTCCGCCAAGTTTATGGTGCGGGCGTCTCGCCTGCCTAGTTCAACCACGACATCTTGGGCAGGCGGGACGCCCGCACCACAATTATCCGCAAACCCGGCGGAGAGCCTAAAAAACAAGGAGAAGCGATGAATCAAAAACGGTTACTGCTCATCGGCATGCCCTTGTTATGGGCGGCAGCGGCCTTCGCAGAGCAAGGGAGCCAAAATGGAACTCTCTCTGCCACCTTCACCGACCAAGTGACTGCCACTGCCGCCCAGCGAATACCGGAGGTGATTTCCATCCGGCAGGACGCCTCGGAACTGGAGTCGCTGGCAGCGAATGAAGTCCGACGCTACGTCTATCTGCGCACCGGAAAGGTGCTGTCCGTGAAGAAGGGGGCGGTTAGCGGTGACCGCATTGCCGTGACATGCAAAGATAGAAAGTTCTGCGGCGAACTCGGGCAGGAACTTGGGCCGCAGCAGTTTACTTTGAAGACCAGCACGGCGGATGGCAAAAAAGTCTGGTCGATTGTCGGTGGTGATGAAGTTGGCACCTTGTATGGCGCGTACCGGTTTGCCGAAAAGCTTGGCATCCGGTTCGGGCTGGATGAAGATGTCGTGCCGGACGAGCTTATCGCCGGTAGTTGGCCTGATATTGACGAAACCGGCAAGCCGCGGTTTGCTTTGCGCGGCCTCCAGCCTTTTCATGATTTTTCCGTCGGGCCGGACTGGTGGAATCTTCACGATTACCAGAGCGTCCTGTCGCAAATGGCGAAGCTGAGGATGAACTTTATCGGTTTTCACACCTACCCGAGCTGGAATTCTTCGTCCGGGCCTGAGGCCAACGTCTGGATCGGGTTGCCCGAAGATGTGGACGACCAGGGGAATGTCCGGTTTGGGTATGAAGCCGGCGTTGTGACCACCCGGCGAGGTTGGGAGGTGAGACCCTTCCCAACCAGCCAGTACGCCTCCGGTGCCGGATTGCTCTTTGAAGCGGACGACTATGGCCCGGATTTCATGCTGGATTGCCTCGACTGGCCCAAGACCGGGGAAGCAGCTACTGCCATGTTCAACCGCTACGGAGACTTGCAGAAGAAGGCGTTTGGTCATGCCAGACGGCTTGGCATCAAGACCTGCGTTGGCACCGAGTCGCCGCTGGGCATTCCGAAATCGCTCGCCTCGCGGCTGAAGGACAAGGGAATGAAACCGGATGATTCGGCCGTCATTCGCCGCTTGTATGAGGGAACCTTCCTGCGGCTCATGCGCAAGATGCCGGTGGACTATTATTGGTTCTGTGCGCCGGAGACCTGGCTGGACATGAATCCGGGCTGCCGTGGTTGGGAGATGACCACCACGACGAATGTTGAGCGCGACCTTGGCCTAGCCGAAGCGGCAGCCAAGTCGGTTCAGGCCCCGTATGGCCGGGCAACCTGCGGCTGGCGTCTGGGTACTCCCGCGGATCCGTTCTGGATGGATAAGCATACACCGAAGAGTTGGGCGATTTCGTCGATCAACACCCGTTTGGGCGGCGATCCCGTGGAGAAGCATTATGGCACGATGACGGTGCGCCCCAAATGGGTCATCGGCTGGGCTGAGGACGACGGCACGGCCGGGGCGCATTGCTGTACCTGTTGGGATCTACAGCTTTGGGTGGCGCGAATGTTTGCCAACGCATCGGATGCGTTTCGCTATGGGTGTGAAGGCATGATGGCGATCCATTGGCGAACGGCCGCCATCTCGCCGAATATCACGGCACTGGCACGGGCCGGCTGGGACTTCGACGGCGCGGGTAATAATAATAGTTCTTTTGACGCCGTGGCCGGTAAGAGGCCAATGACGAGCAAAGACTTGGTTGCTTATTGGGCCGACTGGGGCCGAGGCATGTTTGGCGGCGATACCGGTGCCGAGGTCGGCCTGCTCCTGCAAAAATTTGATGGCGGACATCCGGCAGTCAATGCGCTGATCCAGGAGGGAGCCAAAACGACGGACGCACGAATCGCGGCGTTTTTTGCGCCCCTACGCGAGATGGAATCGCTCCGGCCCCGTGTTCAAGGCACCGGCAATCTCGAGCGATTCGACTATTGGCTCAACCAGATCCATGCCACGCACCTGCGCGTACGAACCTGGGTTCTGTCGGCTCGCCTTGCCATGAAAATGGAGCAAGTCAACAAGATTGCCAAGGCGGATAAGAAGCGGGATTTTGTCCGCAAAGAGATTCTTCCGCTCCGGTTGGAAGTCGCTCGTAGTTATGAAGACATGATCGCTACCTTCGTGCATTGCGCGAAGTCGCCCGGCGAAATCGGGACGATCGCAAGCATCGAAAGTGGTTCTCGTGGGCGGATTGTCTCTTCGCAGGATGCCGCAATTATAAAAATCCTAGGAGAACCCTTGCCGGTTGAAGCTGCGGTCCGTACCGCCTATCGTGGGGTGCCGCGAATTTTCGTATCGGCAAAATGTACCCAAGCGAATGCCGGCGAGCAGCAGGAAATCCGGGCCTTTGTACTTTCGGACGCAAAATGCGTGGGGGTCAATCTCTATTGCCGGTCTTTGGGGGTGGGGGCATTCACGAAAACGGTTGCCACCCATCGTACTCGGCAGGCTTATCGAGTCGCACCTCCTGCCCAATCCCAGGGCGCGATGGAATATTATCTGGAAGCGGTGTTGGACGATGGTCGGAAGGTTCGGTGGCCAACCACGGCTCCCTCCATCAACCAAACAGTCGTTGTGTGGTGAGTTAAGGATCGGCGCATCAATAAGTGTCGCAAGAAAAGTAGCAGGCACACTCCGTGTGCCGTCTGCCCTCGCTCGGCGAATGCGCAAAACACGACAGTTATTGGTGCGCCGGTCCTAACAGCAGTCTTTTCAAGCACGGGCCTGGCCGCGTGCCCCCCCTAAATGAATGGTGGTTCTATTTTGCCCCAGCGTTGTTGTCGACGCGAGCATCCAAAGTATTACCAATCTATTACACAAATTGAACCTAATTGATACCCCGGGACACTGCGATTTGACGTACAATATCGACAATGGTTCAATTTTTCATCCGTTAGGCTGCGAGAGTCTTACCGTGGTTTGAACCATGCCCAATATCGGCATTGTCGTCCACATCCTAGTGTTTCTGAAAGCATCCGTCATCAACAATCCATTGCCCAACCACCTGCCAAGTCATCTATCCACCCCTCTCTCTGCATCGCCATCGCACGCCAGGTTTTCTCGGGGACATCGGCCCAGCATCCTGCTGACGAGCGTATTCGGACCTTACGCCCAAGACGACGAATATGGCAGTCGGTTGATGAATCCGATGGAGTTGTACCACAACCAGGTGACCCGGGTGCAGGGGCCGTTTTCGCTGCGACTGTTCCATCGCTCCTGGGGTCTAATGCTGATCCAGGCCAATCTCGACGCCCCGTGTACGCTGCTGGACTACCCCTCCTTGGATCGCTTTGTCGAGGAGATTCGCAGCCATCACTACGAGATCGTCGGCATCAGCGGCATCGCACCGAATTTTCTCAAGGTCAAAAAGATGTGCGAATTGGTTCGCGAGCATCTTCCCGAAGCGAAGATCGTTGTGGGCGGGCATATTGCCAACATTCCGGACCTTGCGGAGCGAATCGACGCCGACCACATCGTCCGGGGCGAGGGGGTCCGCTGGTTTCGCACATTTTTGGGCGAAGACTCCGAGCAGCCGGTCCGTCACCCGCAGATCATTGCCGGCCATGGCACGCGCACCCTGGGCATAACGGCTCCGGAGAACAACGGCGATATGGCCGCAACGGTCATCCCGTCGGTCGGCTGCCCCGTGGGTTGCAACTTCTGCTCCACCTCGGCGATGTTTGGCGGCAAGGGGCGTTCGGTTCGCTTCTACCAGACGGGCGACGAGCTGTTCGACATCATGCGTCAGCTTGAAGCGAACCTGAAGGTCCAATCGTTCTTCATGATGGATGAGAACTTCCTGCTGGATCGTGTGCGCGCCCTTCGGCTTTTGGAACTCATGGAGCGGCACGACAAGTCCTGGGCACTTTACCTTTTCAGTTCCGCCAGCGCGCTCCGCTCCTACAGTGCCGAGCAGCTCGTGCGGCTAGGGCTGACCTGGGTCTGGTTGGGCCTGGAAGGGGAGGGGAGCCAGTACGCAAAGCTCCACGGCACCGACACGCGGGTACTCGTCCGCCAACTCCAGTCGCACGGTACGCGCGTGCTAGGCTCGACGATCATCGGGCTGGAGGATCACACCCCCGCGAACATTGACAGCGTGATCGAATACGCCGTGCGTTACGACACCGTCTTTCACCAGTTCATGCTTTACACCCCACTGCCTGGCACCCCGCTGCACGCCGACCTTTCGGCCCAGGGGCGGATGAAGGATGAAAGCGAGTACGACATCTCCGACATTCACGGGCAGTCGCACTTCAATTACCGGCACCCCCACATCCGAGACGGCCTGGAGACGAAATTCCTTGCGAGGGCCTTTCAGCGGGACTTTGAGGTCAACGGCCCGAGCGTGGTGCGGATGGTGCGGACTATGTTGGCTGGCTGGAAGCGGTACAAGAACCATCCGGATCCGCGTGTCCGTCGCCGCTTTGCCTGGGAAGCCCGGACCCTGGCCACGGACTATTCGGCCGTGGTCGCCGCAGCGCGACTTCACTACCGCGACAATCCGACGCTGCGTGCGAAGATGGATGCGCTTCTCAAGGACTTGCGGAGCGAGTTCGGCCTGAAGTCGTGGTTCTACGCCACCGTGGGCGGCCGGTACGCGCACTGGAAGATGCGCCGCGAAGAGAAGCGACTTGCGAGCGGCTGGACCTACGAACCACCGACTTTCTACGAGCGGAATGAAACGGCCCAACGATTGGCCACCGGCGACGGCCCGCAGGCGACGCTCTGCCAACCCTTGACCTGCCATGTCGCCGGGCTGCCGATCGTCCATGCGGTCGCGGCAAAGCGTTCGGAACCGGTTGCGGTGTGATCGGCCAGGATTAGCCTCTCACGCCAGCCCACGCTGGCTGTACAACGACTGGCGTCCGCGATAATATCAGGGCCGTAGCGTTCGATCAAACTGGCTCATCCGGTTTTAGGTAATTGTAGGTTGGGCTTTAGCCCGACAATCCACGGTTTATCGGCGACGGGCTAAAGCCCATCCTACCGTCGCGCCTAAAACCGGAAGAGCCATCAAACTTCATGTTAGTCATTGGCCGCTGTGGTTCAGCGGGAGCATCGCCGGGCCAGTAAAATCTCTTATGGAAAGACACTTTATGAGAAACTTCGTGATTGGTTGCGTGTTGCTTTTCGCAATGGCGGGGCCTGCTTTGAGTGAGACGAAAGACCCGCCGAAAGGATTGGCGGTAGACTTGGGCGGTGGGGTGAAGTTGAAGCTGACGCTCATTCCGGCGGGTGAGTTCAAGATGGGTAGTGAAGAGTCGGCGGAGGCCACGGCTGCCTTTATCGAGAGCGAGCATCCGCAGCACCGGGTTCGGATC
Source organism: Planctomycetota bacterium (assembly GCA_037147235.1). Classification (GTDB taxonomy): domain Bacteria; phylum Planctomycetota; class Planctomycetia; order Pirellulales; family Thermoguttaceae; genus JANXQG01. Next base: position 6,488 of record JBAWVO010000343.1, read on the forward strand.
ACGAAGCCGTTTTACCTGGGTACGTACCACGTCACGCGGGGCCAGTTCCGGCAGTTTGTCACCGACACGGGGTACAAGA
>JBAWVO010000344.1:0-6523 GCA_037147235.1 Planctomycetota bacterium
ACTACACCGGTGTAACATTCTCGGCACACGGGCCTTTCGCATTCTGGCCTTCCGTGTAGGACACCTTCTGGCCTACTTCCAATTCCTCAAAATCTACGCCTTGGACAGCCGATCCGTGGAAGAACAGGTCTTTTTCGCCGCCCGTGTTGATGAACCCGAAGTTCTTTTTCGTCAACGTCTTGATAGTGCCTTCTGCCATTTCTGCGTTTCCCGTAGTGATTGATTGGGCGCACGATTGCCGTCAGCCCAGAGGAATAATTATATCCGGTCACGGTGCCATTACGCAAGTACGAACCAGGGATCATCCTGAATGGATTTCATGCACTCATCGACAGTCAGGGCGTCGAAAACGCCGACCCATTCGTTTCCCGTATACCGCATGGCGTAGAGGGCAAAGGTGCTGTTACCAAGTGGTTCCATCCGAGCAAACTTTGCCTCGAACGTGGGCGAAAGAGCGTTCGGACCTGGGCATGCGTAGGTCGAGAAGAAGTAGAAATTGTTCCTGAACCATTTCGCCTCGATGTCGGTGATGTAGTTGAATTGCTCGCCCTTCTTCGGCGGCTTGACGTACTTGGGTTTCAAGACGTTTTCGATCAAGTCCCTTGCCTTCGTTTCTACCTCGGCCTTGAGCGAGGCGGTCACGGAGGCTTTCTTCTTCGCCGGGCGAATATTCCACGGTTCTCTTGGTTTTGCCATTGTAGTCAGTCCTTACGTTCTTCTATTTCAAGCACCGTTCGCACGCTTCCACCATCGCCTCCAGAGACTCAGGATCGACCAGTCGATGTTCGTGGCCGACGACGATCAAGGCGGATTTGGGTAGGCCGCTGTTGCACGCCAGTTCCACCGAATCCAAGAACGGCACCACGTCATCGGCCTTGGAATGCAGGATGACCGTGCCGGGCTTCACGGTCCTGTCAGTGCCAAATCGCTTCCAGGCCGGGCACATCAGGACCAGCGGCGTGGAACCAGAGTCGATATTCATGGCCAAGGCACCGCCACGACTGGAACCGACGATGACATCTGGCCGATGCTGGTCAAACTCGGCCTGGGCGATGCGGACGGCGGCATCGAAATCATCGTCGGGCAAGGCCGGGTTCAGGACGACGTGACCGTGGTCCTTGAGATCGGTCGGCTTGATGCCGCCTGGAACCGATTGCCAGCCGTGGAGGAAGAGGATTTTCATACAGGCTATTCTGGTTTTTCTGAATTGCTGGGCTATTTTCCGCCCGAGTTCCGTTTGACTTCCTCTGGATGGTAGGAGCAGATTACAAAGTACATCGTGATGTCAGGCACTCCCCACAGCGACATGTAGTGGCATAGAATATCGGGCGGAGCATAGCGACCAACCGGATAATAAACTCGCCACACGAATGGCGGAGGTACTTCGTCACGCAATAGGTAATAGCTAAACGCTGGCCCAATACTCAGGACGTAAACGATACCCAGCGTCATCACCAAGAGCAGAACGAGGATTGTGCGGCTTGATAAAATGGTATTTTCCTTTCCGCTGCGACCATGCTTGGCAGCAGCGGGAGTCCAACTAGGTCGTCGCCCAAAATCTGCATCGGTCCATGTCTATCTCCCAATCAGTCGCCTCCATCATACCCCTTCCAATCCCCAGCCACCACCCGGTAGAAGCAACCCCGCAAACTCAAAGTCCCGGTCGTAACGGAAGTCCAGCTTGGACTTGATCATAACCTTGCCAACTGCTGTCATTGCTGGCTCGCCGTAGGGTGGGTGGAGCATTGAAAGGTGCGTTACGCGAACTGATCTGGAACAGCGGTAAGTGCTTTCAGCGTCTCAACTTCGTGCGCAACCCACCATTTGCCGGGCAGTTCGCTCCACGCACCCTACAACCCGCTGTCACCGCTAGCAGTTGGCAAGGTTATGATCAAGGCCGTCCAGCTTCTCCATCACCCGCTGGGGAAGCCAGATTGTTCGGTAGCGTCCATGAACCGATTTCGGGGAATCCCAGATGCCTGAGACATCCAAGCTGGCCTCGGCCATCACTGGGGCCGCATTTACCTTGGGGTCAGAGGATTTTGACCTGGAGTACCATGTATTACTGTCTCCACATTGGTTATCATGGAAATCTAGGCAATTTGAGAGTTGGCAAGGCGGTACGCCTTGCCAGCCTTGCTTAACCGGACCTAAGTTGTTGCCTTAACGCTAGTTGAGGCACTTGCAGATGCTTGCAAGCATCCCTCAGAATAAGTAAAATCATGTTTTTCCTGCTGCTGTTGTGCGAGGAATGATGGAACCATGCGTTATCACGCTGACCTAACCGCAGGATCGCTCAAAGTGCCCGAAAGCCGGGTCGTGGCCGACCTTTTGCTGCGGGGCGTCGATGAGCAGGCGTGGAAAGATGCGATTGTGACCCAAAACCTACTTCAAGCCAGGAACCCGGCCACGGCCATTCGTGTGAGTAGGCTTATCCGCAAACGGTTGGAACTGATGGGGGCCGATTTATGGCAATTGATCAAAGATGGCTCGGCCGTCGTTGCTGCGCACGCCGCCCTCGCCGCTGCCGTCAAGCATAGTTTCCTGCTTGGCGATTTCTTCGATCTGGTCGTGCGAGATCAATATCGGGTCTTCGCTAAAACCCTCACCAATAAGCTGTGGGAAGATTACCTGGACGATTGCCGTGGCCGTGACCCGGATATACCGACGACCGTGCTAAATTCGAGGCCAGTGGCGACCAGAGATATATCGACAAGGCCCACCGCCGTGGTAAAATCGGTTGGGATGTGGGAGCATATCGAGGTTATCCCGCATTTCCGGCGACCGCACATGACTTTGGTGTGGACAGGAGCAGGCCGGAAGGTGCCCCGCCTTGTGCCAAGGCGGGGCAGCATCGTGCATCGAGAGGCGGTGGAGAAGTTACCGAGTGGGTTTAGTGGGTGAAAATGCTGTCGAATAGAGAAAACCGACTTCTGCACTGAGGTAGAATCCATGACCGATCTCGCCAAACTCGTAATCAAGAGATTTCCCGAAAACCGCAACATGCAACTGGTGAGTGTTCGGAGTCCAGCTACGTTTCATTGCTCCCACTGCAACAAGACACGGAGGGCCTCAGTGCTGGCGGTGGTCTCGAAGGACTGGGAACGATTGTTGTGCGTGGCGTGCTATAAGAAAGTTTTACATGAAGAACTGATTCCAAGTTATTCATAGCAGCAATCAGCAAAAGGAATGGCTCCAATGGCTGAAAAAGAACGTCAAACGCCCCGCAAACCGGCAACCAAATTCGCCCACCTGCGGAAGAAGATGGAAAAGAACCGGATCGCATCGAAGATTGGGAAGAAGAAAGGAAGCGAGGGCAGACCAAATCATGCAAGTCACCGTTGAAGAATGCACTCTATTCTACAAGCTGTTTGCAGCGTTGCTGGGCTACGTCAATCGAACGCTGAATGTCGTGCCCGAGCAGTTCTCCAAAGAGATCGAGTACACTTCCCTGTCGCCGCAGACCAGGGGCAAGGTTCGGGATGCCCTATATGAACATCTGGAACTGATTGACCAGTTCGTTGCCGAGAACCCTGCTGGGCTGTCGTCCGACGAACGGGAAATCGTCGCCGGTTGGAAGAACGCACTGGTCGGAAAGTTCTACATCTTTCGCTATTTGAAGAAGCATACGATTTTCATCTGCATCAGCGAGAAACCTTACAAAGCCTACGGAGTTATCGGTCTGGCCGATCCAATCGAAGAAGTCATTAGCCATCGCAGCCTGCCGATTTTGTGCAACGCCATCCTCCTGCCGTTCAACGGACAGATCATCTACGACGGTTTCATTGCAACATACTCTGTTACATTTGGGGGAGGTGTTCGCAGGCACTTGAACGAAGACTACAACGAGGCAAAACAGACGTTCGGCATCATCACTTCCTTGCCTGAAGGAAGTCAACCGCCGCCGCCCAAACAGCCACGGAAGCCTTCCCCGTCCAAGGCCAGGAGCCAGTCATCCTCAATGGAAATCAAAGACATCCTCGATATCGTGATCGAGATAACGGACGCCTTCTGTGAGAACTACCTAAACGGGGAATACGCAGACCTCTGCCGCAAATTGGCGGAGACACTGGCTAGAAAGCGTCCATCGCCACTGCTTCAAGGAAAATTGGAGACATGGGCCTCTGGGATCGTGCGGACCATCGGTTGGGTCAACTTTCTCCACGATCCGAGCCAGAAGCCTCACATGAAGCTTTCGTCTATAGACCAAGCGTTCGGCGTGGGAGAAAGCACTGGGGCGGCCAAGTTGAAGACGATTCGGACAATGCTGAGGATTCATCAACTCGATCCCAAGTGGACTCTGCCTAGCAAGATGGACGAGAATCCGAGGGTCTGGATGATGGAAGTGAACGGCTTTGTAATCGACATTCGCCATGCATCACGGGAGGTTCAGGTGCTTGCCTACGAAAAGGGGATGATCCCGTACATTCCCGCAGATCGGGGCGGAACAAACAAGGGACCATAGCCAATAGGAGCGTAATTCATGTCAATCAAAGAGCAGGAACGGTGGGATCGGCTGGCTGCATTAGGGGCAAAAAGGGAGATTCCGACGCCCGAGGGCCAAGCCAAAATGTCGGCTGTCATTCTTCAGCTTGCGGACCCCCACATCAAGCAACATGGGAAGACTGCGGAACAGGCCGAGGCGATCCTCATGCTGACCATCGCTGGCTGGAACAAATCCATGTTCCCGCCCGACAAGCAATCGATCATCGAGAAAGACCTCATCGACATCTTCGTGCCCAAGGACGGGAGTGCCGAGGCTGTTGGTGTCGCCATTGACTTCATGGACATGATTGCGGATCGGCGTAAGAAGCTGTTTCCTGACCTTTGCAAGATCATTGTGGACTACGACGTGGTAATATCCGGTGGCCTTCTCACGCTGAACGTCACGTCGGCATCGATCCCCGACTTGGAGAAAACACAAATAATCCCCTGAAATTGTCTTGTGAAGACAGCCTTCTACATTATGAGCGTGATCGCAGAGCGGCGGAAAACATACTACCCGCATTTGCGGAAGTACATCGTGAGCTTCGATTTTTGCCCATCGGAAGGGATGTTCGCCCTGAATGTTGCCTCCGCAGAGATACCTGCTGACCGTTGAGGTGGGAGACCGCACGATCAAGCCAAGTGATAGCGAGAACATCGCCCAAGCCGAGGTTTGGTTGGTGAAACGCAAATGGCGGGCGTGGTGATGATGCGATGACCTCCATCCTTGACATAGACCTGGACTACCTTAACCTCTTCGATGATCCCCTCGACCGGCTCAATGAACTGCTTGATTGGGCGAACCGGCCAGTGGATAAGGTTGTGGACATCATCACAAATCCTTTAAGTATTGGCAACAGGCTATCGCCAAGAGATCGCTTGCCGCCCCGCAGTTCATCCTCCATGTTGTTAGTTCGGCCTGGAGAAAACCGCCCTGAAATGCCGGAATAGAGAAGATCGGCCGCAAGCCGGGGAAATTGCCCATTAGAGCCTCTGGCCCCAGGACTTTTTGACTTTCATTCTTTAATTTCTGATTTTGATACTGAGGCCGTTTCTGCGCCTCTTGCTCCGGTTTCTATTCAGCGGGATAATGGACGAAGTTTTCTGTATCAGGAGGCAGCACCAAAGTTAAGGAGTTATTTCATGCACACCAAAATCGAATTGCCCAAGGCGTTTTCCGTGCGGGACGAACATGAGTTCCACCCCATTCAGCACTTGATGGCTCGGTTGAACCCGATGCTCCTGGTCAGGCAGGTAGCCACCGGCGTTCATGTGGACGGCGGCAGCACGGTCTTCTGGGGCATTGTCTACCAGAATGGTGAGCCGCCGAGCAAGTTGAAGGTAGAGCAAGCCTTACGGGAAGCCGGTTGCGACTTCGCACACAATGTCCTGACCCAGGCGGCATTCGTTTGGACGGATCATGTGGCATAGAAGGAACCCCCTTTTTCCCCAGGAGCGTCAAATATGACGAAAAAGCCAGCAAGCTATCCCAACCTATGGCAACGAGTGGCCGAACTGCTCAATAAGCTGGATGACGGCACATTGCAATGGTTGCATTATGAGATGACCAATCCCGACGCCGAAGGGGAAATCGAAACTGCTAAGCAGGCAGAAGAGGCAAATAAGAAATACTCACCCTCGAACCGCCCCGCTTTGTTACAGGAACTAACCTTGATTGTTGTGGACGATTTTCAACTGGCAGATGAGTCAGAACCAGCTCGATGGCTGACAGACGAGAACAGCATTTATGCGTTCCTGATTATGAAGAAGGGCTAGGCCCGGCCCCAGGACGAACCTGTATATTTTCCTTGATGGGCCGTGAGAACTAACCGCACCCGCTTGACGGTCTGCCCGGTTTTGGTATCCTTGAAGTTGGGCGGGAGGAAGTCGCCCGCAGACTATCGAAGCCGTGTAGCTGGAAGTGATCTACGCTTCCAATCTCCCCGCATTTTGACGGAAATATCGTTAAAAACGGCCAGTGAACAGCGATTCCCGGAACGCACTTTGCTGACGGCTTGTAATCTCTTGGTATTAAAGC
>JBAWVO010000345.1:0-6500 GCA_037147235.1 Planctomycetota bacterium
GGCGGTAACTTCGTTCAATCCAAAAGGACAAACCCAAGCACGGGCAGTATATATATTTTGTTGGTGGAGTAATAAGACATGAAACATACACGCAGACGCAATAATCGAGAAGCTGCCACCCGAAAGCGGTACAGCACGCTACCAGACACCCTGGAAGACATCGAACGCGGACCGGTTCGGCAGCAGTCGCTACTACCGGAACCGTTTGACCATAGTCAAGCCGCGAGATTCGCGCGGTTGACGAACGCGAAGGAACCGCCATGCTGACACGCAAAGCACTGGAAGACCTAGCACGCGCCTATCATGCCGCTGGAACGCCGTGGCGCATGTTCTGGCAGCAGTTCGCGGAAGATGCGATAGGAATCACCCTGCGCGACGGAGAACCGCTAGCACGGCGGTTGTGCTGTCTTGTCGTGTGTGGGGAGTCGGTGTCGATAGCAAACGAAATGTTTTCGCTTGCTATTTTTTCCCTTCCACGACCACCAGCTTTTCCCCCCGCCGTCCCCTTTGCCGTCTCTGTGTGCAGGACCAAGTAAATCTGCTTGCGTCGCTTTAGGGCCTTCGTGTAATCATTCGACGGCAAACCGCAAGGATTGTAAATCACTTTTTTGGCGAGATCGCTTTTTTGCCGGGATGCCAATATGTAGGTGGTGGCAAAATACACGAACCGAAACGCCGAAACTCGCGTTTCTGGTTTCAAGAATCCAAAGCTGATGTCTACATTGTAATCATGCTGATGTCTACATTGTAATCATGGCAAAAGACCAAAGACTACAGTTCTTCGCACCGGAACTAGTTCGGCAGAAGCTTATTCGATACGCCGCCGCCAATAAGATGCAGCGAAGCAAGGCATATCTGCTGGCTGTCTCAGTCGGTGCCGAACTACTCGCCGTCAAAGGAACCGTCGAACTACTCACCAAAGGAACCAAAGAAAATGGCAGTTGACCTACAGGCAGTTAAGGACGGACTCGAAGCACGATCATTGTTGATCGCCGCACGGATCGCCGCCAATGAAGACGTGCCTGATGCCGATGTGGAAACCTGCCTATTGGCATTAGGCAGCCGTTTCGATGGCGAGTTGGCTAAGGCACAGAAGCGGCTGAGAATTGCGACATTACAAGCGGAAATGGCGCCGATGAAGGAAGTCTTGGAACTGGCATGTAGCGCAACGGAAGCTGCATATCGCGCTAAGGATGCCACCATTGAACGCCATAAGACCGAACTCAATGACGCAGACCGTGCCTATCGGGATGCGTGGTTGGTTTCCAATGGGAAGCAGGCCGCACTGAATCGCGTGGAAACCGAAGTTATGAAATTGCAGCGAGAAGTAGCATGAACCAAGCCGAATTGCAGCAAATCGTTGACGACGCAATCGACGGCGGGGCGATTGCGGGGTATTTCACCGCGCTCTGCCGCAGTGTCCAGCGACTCCAAGAATCGCTAGTGCCGATTGCAGAAAACCACAAAAAGCTGCAATGGCTCTTTGCCGACGACGACGAAAAACCAGTTACGAAACCGAAACCCAAACAGAAAGCAAAGAACGTGGAAATTCCGCACAAAATTACCGACGCGCGAAACGTGGCAAAATACGCAAAACAAATCCGAGACGCCGAACGACTGGCAGGGTTGGGCGGAGTCCTACGCGACGCGCGCGGACAGCCGGTGGATACCACCAAACTTTGGGAAAAAGTTGACGGCGTTCACCACCCCGCTGGACAATCTGGACGGCAGACACGAACGCGCCCGTCGCAAGCCGAAGTTACGGACTGCTACCGCAAAGCCGCGAACATGCCAGGGACCGCGCTCGAGAAGTCGATTTTGGAAACTGCCGCCTTCGCCGCTAACAACAACAAGTGGGCGCAGTTCCTCCACGAGACGCGGTTGCAACTCAAGAGTTTCATGGCATTGCCGCCGTCGCTACAGTTCATTCGGGGTGGAGATACAAACGATGGCAAAGCGAAGTGACTTACAATCGTTAGCTGATAGCATCTGCCGCTTGGTTAGCCAAGTGGCTAGAACGGCAGGCGATGCCGACGACGACGCAGCAGGCGATGCGTGGGACGCCTTAACAGCCGTATTGGCGATACTGGAAGGAAATCAAGATGGTTAATGCTGTCGAAAGCACCCGTAAGTCAGACGGAAAGTTCGCCGTAGGAAATCGCTGCGCTGCCGTTCATGGCGCGAATCGGCGCGGGCTGGCTCTGCTCGTCTTCGGAGTCTACACTCCCGAACGAGTAGAACCGGCACTGGAAAACATCCTAACAATCGCCTGCGACCCAGCACGACCGGCACTCGCAATCAAAGCAATGGAATTGATAAGCAAGCTAGTCGGGATTCAGCAGACGACAATCGAACTGTTGACCGCTGACGAGCACTCGACACCCGAGCAGCGTGTTACACGACTGCGCGAGCGCATGGCCGAACTACTCTGCGCGCCGTCCGCCGTGCCGATGATTTACTCGCACGAATGACGTTCCTCACCGGTTGGGGCAGTAAAAAGGTACTTCGGGGTTCCCGAGCGACTTGACCCGCTCCTGCCCCCCCGGTTTTTCTATCGTCCTACTCTTAGGACAGCAGTACACTACTTGCATATCATGGTGTGCTACCCCCGCTGGTATTGCTTTTAGGCGTGGTTCTTGTCACTGCATGGCACAGACATGGCACCAGCGTTTATGCAGTATCGCAAGTCTTTGCAGCATAACGACTTTCAAGCACCAACTATCTGACTGCCCGTCAGATTGACGTTGTAGCGACGTGCCGAACGGCAGCAAGCGTACACTATCGGCAGCACTACCTAAGTGGTGGACAGTGTACACTACCACGGGCAGGGGGGGGTAGGGAGCGACCGGGAAAGTGGAAGCGCGCCCCTGGTGGGTGTACCCCGCGAAATTTTTTCCATTTTTCAACTCGGGTTCGGCCGCCGTGTTGTTGATACTCGTCATGGCACCGTCATGGCACCGGCAGTATCGAAGCTTCCGTAAGTCGTTATGGCGTAAGGTTTGTGGCGTTTTATTATTTGTCGCCGGGTCAAGTTTGGCACGAGGGAATGGCTGTCTAATATCGAATCTCTCGGATTTCGTAGGCGCAATTTGCAGGTCATTCCGTCAAGGTAGGGTGCAAAAGAATAGGGCGAGACTACTTTGACGTTGACCACCGCGGATCGGGCTGGGCGAGAATCTCGGCGGGAGTGCTTTGTTGCAATCGTGCGATGGCCGCAGTGGCTGCTTGCACGTGGGCCGCATCGACAAGGGGTTCCAACTCGACGACGAAGTTCCGCGACTGGCCCGGGCCTAGCTCGACGACGCGGCCCATTTGCTTCTCGAATGACTTGACGTTGGGAAAGTTTGTGGCAGGCTCCAACCCTGTAACATAGCCGTCTTGGGCCGCTTCGCGATTCTTCCAAATCGAGAAACAAGGCAATTGCCGCGTGTTGAATTTCAGGCTCACACCCTGCGTCGCCCCGGGATTGTGAAGCAGGGCTTGCGTGTTGCCATCCGCGTCGCTGGCCGGTTCCAGGAAGAAGCAGACTTCCGTCGAGCCGGGCGTTTCCGGGCCGTAGAGGTTCCAGGAGGGCAAATCGGCAGCGGTAACGGAGTCGCGCGGCGCAAGCTTCTTCACCGGCAGCAATACCTTCCCGCCGGGTTGCAAGAACGGCACGCCGAAGTTGATGTGATAGAGCAACTCGAAATCAATTGCCGCAGCGGAGAGATTCGTTACCTTGTCGTACACGACAAGGCCCGGCCGGCCTACCTGGGTTTCAATCGACGTTTCCAAACGGAGCTTGCTGCCAAACAATCGGGTCTCATCCACCGTACCGCGAATGGCGATGCGGCCCGAGTCGCCGTCAATCGCCACTTCGACCTTGTGGGCGGGAAGGTTGGCAATCTTGCCGTGCAAGCCGTAACGCAACCGGCCATCGGGCTGGAACTCCGGAGCACCGTTGCTCTCCAGTCCACAACGGACCAGCAGCTCATCAAAGCCATCGAGCCAGCCAATCCCATCGGGATGCTCCGCACGGACATAGGCGGGATGGACCGGTCCGCGGACGGGTGATTTCCAGCCGAGGTGCAGATCGCCCAGACATGCCCGCCAGATTCCCATGCCGCGAGTAGGCACCACGACGAAGCGGAAATCGCCATGCCGGACTTCGATCACGTCAACGCCTTGAGACAGCCCCGCCCGTAGCGTTCGCTTGACAACGCTATAGCCTTCGGCCGCCCCGCCGACCTGTTCTGGCCCTAGGGCAATCTGATCGACATAAAGATCTTGATCGTGGTCAACAAGCGTCCAAGTTTGGGTCGGCATCATGGTGGAGTTCCGGGCGGTGGAAAAGGTTGAGAAACGGTATGTGCTCCCTTCAATCTACAACGAATTCATACGGTACGCGAGTGGGCTGGTATCGACGGCCGGAGAATTGCGATGCAAATATCCCCCTTGTTGTGGCCGGTCTCTGCGAGCCACGCCGCCGACCGAAGGTCTCCAATTTACCGGGAAAAGGGAGTTGTATTTCGTTCTCTTTCATGTCATTTGTGTGTTTCGTGGTTCTTCGAGAGTGTTTTGAAATAGTTTCTAAGCCTAATGATCGTTACAACCGAAGATAGAGGAACGTAGCGTGGGCATCCTGCCTGCGTAAAGAAAATATCTTACCAGAATCAAGTCGGTTCGGCCGAACGGGGAAGGAATCCGCAAGATGGACAGACGGCAGTTCATTCGTTCCAGCGCATTGGGGGTCTTGGGCTTGGGAGCCTGCTCGCAGCTTGGCTGCCGCAGCGGGCAGACGGCCCAGGTCGTCAAGCCGGGCGAGAAGACCATGGTCGGCAGCAACACGGCGGGCGGTGAGACCTATGGTCCGCTGGTCGATGGGGCGGTTTCAAACCTCCTGGGTCGGCACTGCGGAGGCGTTCAGCCTGCGGCGTATACGCAGGGCACGCCGGCGAACGGTTCAATGCGGATCTGCTTCCTCGGCGTGGAAAACAAGAGCATCGAAGAACTTGGCGATTTCCGCGAAACGCTCTACGAGCAGATCGATCAGCGGATTCTTAACTCCGGAAATTTTCAGTCCATCAGCAAACGATCCGTGGACGCCGGCCTGCAAGCCGCCAACCTGCGGCCCGAGGAAGTCCTCCTTCCGCAGAACATGCGGATCCTTACCGAGCGCATGGAACAGATGCAGCAACCGTTTGACTTTGTACTCATTGCCAAGATAACCTCCGGCACGACGCGGAGCAACGCCGATTACCAGCGAGAGTATTTATTGACGTTGGAAATGCTCAATGTCCACAACGGCACCTACGCCAAGGAATCGGCCACGATCGTCAAAAAGTACAACGTCTCAACCTGGTCGAAGATGAAGAGCCTGACGCCTTGGGGATAAGTGCTGTGGGGCCGGCCTAGCAAGCCTCGGCGAGTACCGGCCCACCCTAAACCCGTGTTGCAGTAGCAATTGCCTATCACCATGCGCCATTTCTCGCTGATCCTCGCGACGCTTTTTCTCGCCGCCGGCTGTGCATCTCACGCCGACCGGCTGCGCGAGGTCCGCACCCAATTCTACCAGGGGAGCGTGGAAACGGCATCGATCACGCTCGACAAGTACATCAGCAACTACCCTCGCGAGGCCGAGGCATTCAAGCTTGATCGGGCGGTCGTGGAATTAGCGGCCGGTCGTCCGAAAGAGGCCGAAAAGCTCCTTCGCGAATCCCGCGACGCGCTGGACTACAATTCGCAGGCGAGCCTGGCCGAGACGGCCGGCTCGATGCTCACCGACGACACCCACACAGCCTATGCCGGTGAAGACTATGAAAAGGTGATGGTCCGCGCGATGCTGGCCATCACGAACCTGATGAGCGGTGGAGAGGATGCCACGGCCTATTCCCTCCAGGTCTCCGATATGCAGGAGCGGATCATTGCCTCCGGTGCGGAGGGATCCCAGCAAAATCCGAAACTATCCTATAAACGCGTTGCCTTGGGCGAATACATTCACGGAGTACTGAACGAGGCCAGCCGCGTTGACTACAACGAGGCCGCGCGAAGTTGGGCGAAGGTTTGCAGTTGGGAACCCTCGTTCCCCTACGGCCGTTACGACGTCGAGCGGGCGACGCATGGGCACCACAGCCAACAGGGCAACGGCGTGCTCTATGTCTTTGCCCTGGTGGGGCGCGGGCCGTATAAAGAAGAAACCGTGGAAGTGGCCTCGACGATTTCAATGTTTGCCGCCAGTGCCATCGTCAACGCCACCGCCAAGCGGAGCATCCCCCCCTCGATCGCGCCGATCAAGGTGCCGAAAGTGGTCGTCTATCACAACTCCATGAACAACGTGTTCGTGTCGGCCAACGGTCGCCCTGTCGGCCCCACGGCCACGATCACCGACATCGGCAAGTTGGCCGTCGAGCAGTATCAGGCGGTTTATCCGCGCGTCGTCGTGAAGGCTGTCACCCGTCGCGTGGCCAAGGAAGGCATCATGTACGGGGCAAAAGAAGTCCTGAAGACGCAGAAGAACGGCT
>JBAWVO010000346.1:0-6467 GCA_037147235.1 Planctomycetota bacterium
GGGAGTATGCGAAAAATCTTCAGATGGGACAATCCCAATCACGGGCAGTATAGCAGCCTTGGCCGTGGCTTGGCCGGCACCGGGTTGGATGATTACTGTTGCCGTGCTGAACACCGTGGCCTTGGTATTTGCGGCATTCCGCTGGCGTCTGCCGGTTTTGCACACCGGCGCGATCGCCTGCGCGGCCTTGGCCTACCTCACCACGTTCTACCTACTGACCGGCAAACTGACCTTCTCCGACACGGACCCCTACGGCGCGAGAATGTTACAGCTCATGATCAGTGCGCAGAGCGGGACGGCATTGGCGGGTCTGTTTCTCGTACTGGCTGCCGTTTCTGAACTTTTAGTGCGCGTGGGTCGCCGCCGCCATGGCGTGATCTATCTCGGCGGCTGCGGCGGCGTGGCCGTGGTCGGACTGTTGTTGGTTACCGTTCACGGTCTGCGAACGGGCGGGGGGGACGCCTTGCGGGCCGCGATTCTGTATGCCGTCTATGGTGCCGGCTGCCTGACACTCATGGCTCGTTGGTGCCGCCTGGGACTGGGCTATCTCGGGTTGGTTTTGGTTACGTCGTCCGCTTTGTGGGCATTGGGGTGGCAGTCGGCCGCACACCACATTGGACCGTGCTGGGGGGCAGTGCTCGCGATTGAAGCACTCATCATGGCTGCGGCTGCCGCGGTCCTGCAACATTACGCGACGGGTGCATGGTACGATCCATGGAAAATGTTCGATGAGGATCGACTCGCCAACTCCATGCCGCGCAGCAAAGGGCTCTCGCTTCTCGATCTGTACCGCATCCCCTTGGTCCATGTCGGTGAGGCGGCCGCAATGCTCGCCGCGGCACTGACGGCGTGGACCACTTGGTGTGACCGGGTGCTGATCGTCGATTCCCCCACGCCGGCGCCGATTGTCGCCAGCGCGGCAATTGCCGCGATCTATTTCCTTCTGGCATGGATTTATCGCTCGCCCTCGCGGACGTGGGTGGCTTCATCAATTACTTTGGCAGGCATGGTTCACGCCCTGAATTTCAACTATTTCCAGTCGGCTAATCACATCGGCCCCACTTGGACGCTAGCCTTCTTGGGCCACGCCACGCTGGCCCTGTTGGCCCTGTTCTGCCTCGACCGGCTTCGTTCCGTGGGAAAGGTTATCACCGGGCCGCTGGCTAATTCCGCCTTGTTTTCGTCGTTACTGGCGCTGCCCGCGATCATCTTCGCGCGCAGCGGCGGCAGTCTGTGGTTGGCCTGCTGTTTTCCATGGTTGGCAGCAATCTGGTTGGTGCTTGCCTCGCGGAAGCGGTCGGTCGTATTGTTCGCAGCCCATCAGGCGGCATTGGCCTTTGCAGCCCTCGCCGCCACGACCGTTTGGCTGAAGCACGTCGGCTGGGTCATTCCTCTTTCCGACCTGCCGCTTGCGCCCAATCTCCTGGAACGGATCGCAAGCGTGAGCCACGCCCTGCTCGATCCGCGAAATCTCCAAGCCTACGGCATCGCGCTCGGATTGTTGTCGCTGGTTTGGGTCGTTGCTCGAATCATCGATCTCCGCCAAAAACTCCCTTCTCCCGTACTTGGGAGAGGGGCCGTGGGTGAGGGCTTTCCAGATAGCCTCCTACAAAGCCGGTTCAGCCTCGACGGGTGCATCCGCCAGGGTGTGGTCGTCATGCAGTGGTTGGTGGTCGCCTTTTGCATTCTTGGCGAAGTACCGAGTGAACTTTTCCCTGGTGCCGTCTCGGTTGCCATCCCGAACGCCTTTGGCCCAACGGCATGGATCCTCCTGGGGGTACTGGCGGTCATGCTCATCGCGACGCTTTGGGAAAGGTGGCGGACCGCCGAATTGGTCGCAGTGCTGCTGCTGGCCGCCACGCTGCCATGCCTGATCGCCGGCCAGTTCGCCCCCGACTTGGCCGTCGCCTCGGCGGCAAGGTGGAGTCTGGCGATTGGCTTTGCCGTCTGCTCGACCGCCATTTGGGAACGAAAACATCTCGCGGACATGTGCCAACGGATTCACGCCGGGCCTTTCGTGCCGGGAATACCGACTTCGCTCATCACCGCGCCACGGGTTGCGCGAAGCGTATTGCTCATGACCATGGTCTTGCCCATGCTGGCGTTTACCGTCATGGGCACTATGTTGCAGATCAACAATGTGGTGCCTGGGGGACCCGTTTCCAATTCCTTCTTCGAGACGCTGGGACCGATGCGGTCGTATCTCGTGCCGCTGCTGCTGGTAATCGTGGCCTTGGTCGGCTATGCGCTACGAGAGCGATCGTCGGGCTACGCCTTTTCCGCGGGCTTGGTGCTGGATATGGCCGTCGTACTGGGCTATGGGCTGCGCGCCACCTTGGCCAAGCAACCCTTCGACGCGACATTCTTCGCCACGCTGATTCAACTCTTTGGCATCACGGCCGCCGTGTGGGCTATCGTGTGGCTCATCGCAAGAAAACGCTTGTATGAACTCCGCGAGATGACCCTAAGTCCCCTGCTGGCCACCCAGGTTCTGTTGCCGGTGATCGGCAACTGCGCGCTGGCGGTCCTGCCGGTGGCCTGGCTCATTCACACTCCCGGCTGGCTGCCGCCATGGATGAACGAATTGGCCGCACCGCAGGGTTGGATTGGGCTATTGCTGACCGCGGCAATCGCCGCCTGGTATCTGCGACAATCCCAAGCAGGCAGCCTCTTGCACGTTCTCGGGGGCCTTGCGCTCGGTGCAGGAGTATTGGTCGCGTGTTATGTGGCCTCGATCTATCCTCCTGCGTCGACCGACGCGTGGATTGCGTATCACACACTAACCACCGCCTGGGCCGCCGCCGGGCTGATAGTCTTTGCGCTGGCATTCGGGGGAAGGACATTGGGAGGAAGAAGGCTGCTCGGTCCGAGGTCGTTGATTCAGCCGTGGGTGGCCACCCTCGGCACGCTGACCGTGGCCATGGCCACGCTGCACGCCTTTCACGATCCAGCCAGGCCGTGGTGGGCCGCCGGAGCAATTCTGACCGTCAGCCTGACCTCGGGACTGGTCGCCCTGTTGTTGCGGAAGCCCGTGCATGTCTATTTCTCCGGCATGTTGATCAATCTGGCCGGCACGATCGTATGGTGGGCCTACTCGCCCAGCGGCGCGAGGTGGCCCGACTGGAACCTGGCTGAAATGCCAAGCCTAGTGCAAGCAAATGTGTTGTGCCTGGCGATTGGTTCCGTCGTGTGGTCGCTCTTGGAACTCTTGCCCCTGGGTGTGCCAAATCAGAAGGCCGACGGGCAGCAACCGTTTGCCCATCTGGCCGCCCAGGTGGGTGCTGTTTTGCTCGGGCTGGTTGTCGTGGCCGGCGTGGCCACAACGCTCTTTAGTTCCCCTCTCCCGTACGCGGGAGAGGGGCAGGGGGTGAGGGCAATGCACATCCCCATTGGACAACTCGATTGGATTGCGCTGGCGGGCATCGTCACGGCCACGGCCGTTTGTCTTCGCGATCGCCGCGCACATTTTACCCTGCCGACACTCTATCGTCTTGGCCTGTCGGCCATCGGCTTGGGACTCCTGGCCCGACAACTCACCCCGCGGATGTTCTGTTGGTCGGCAGTCGATGAGTTGGCCGGCTACACCCTGGTCGCTGCGACGATTGCCTGGTTCCTGCCGCGAAGCCAAGAGGGCTGGTTCTCCCGTATCCAAGCGGTGGTCATCGCCGTGGCTGGAACTCTGGCCTTATGGGTTGCGCTCGATTTCAACTTTGACCGTTGCCACTATGAAGGCCTCCGCGGGTGTCTCGCCGGTCGGATGGCTGCCGTGCCGGGATTGTCTCTCCTGTTGCTGGCGGCAATCGTCATGGCGGGCGTTGCGAGTCGGACATGGCGTACTCGCTGGCAATATGGGACGCTGAAGATGGGGGTTCTGTTGCTGAGCGGCCTCGGTTGGGCAATGCTTGCCGCGGATGGCCCAGCCCCCTGGCTCCATCGTAGTGTCATCGTAATGGTTGCGGCCGCTGCCGTGGGCTTGCTGGCGGGTTTTGGGCTGAAATGGATATTGCCTGTCGGCAGTGATTGGATCCAGCGAGGTCGGCAGGCCGTGCCGGTGCTGGCCGGCCTGGCGATCAGCATGTTGGCCGCCGTGCTTGTGCAGGAAGCCTCGCTCTTTGCGTTGCGAGGCGGCGCGCCGATGGTTCCTGTCGCCATTGCCGTAGTCATCGTGGCACTGGCCGGCCTGATCGCAGGATGTATCGCCTTTGCAGTGATGCCAACCCTGGACCCGCTACGGCTCAGCGATCGCGGGCGGCAGGGTTATATTTACGCCGCCGAGGCATTGGCCGCGGCGGTCGGACTGCACGTTTGGTTGACGATGCCGTGGCTGTTCAAGGGCTATTTGATCGACTACTGGATGCTGATCGTGATGGCCATCGCCTTTGTGGGAGCGGGACTCAGCGAATGGTTCCATCGCCGCAACTTGGCGGTTCTCTCGCAGCCCTTGGCGCATACGGCGATCTTGCTGCCCTTGTTACCGACGGTCGGGTTCTGGATCGCGCCGATGCTCGAACCCGAAGGACCATGGCACCTGGTTGGCCGTGCGCCGGCGGTGTGGTTCCTGATGGCCCTGTTCTACGGTGTCATGGCAGTCACGCAGCGTTCCTGGAAATGCATGGTACTGGCCGTCCTCTCTGCCAACCTGGGGCTCTGGGTTGGCCTGAACTTGTCGGACTTCCATTTCCTGCAAAATCCGCAACTCTTCGTCATCCCGGTGGCACTGGCCGGGCTGGTGGCCGAATATCTCAACCACAATCGGCTAAGTGAGGCCCAGAGCACGGCCTTCCGCTACTTAACGCTCAGTGCGATCTACATCTCTTCGACGGCCGACATGTTCATCGCCGGTCTAGGCAATAGCTGGGGGCTGCCCTTGGTACTCATGGTGCTATCGGTGGCCGGCATGTTGGCGGGGATCTTGTTCCGCGTGCGGTCGTTCCTGTTCCTGGGTCTCACGTTCTTGGTGTTGGATGTCATGAGCATGATCTGGCATGCAGCCCACAACTTGAACCACACCTGGATCTGGTATGTCTGCGGCATCGTTTTAGGCGCAGCGATCCTGGCCATGTTTGCCCTGTTTGAAAAGCGACGCAACGACGTGCTGGCGGCCGTGGAACAGTTAAAAGATTGGGCAAAGTAGAGGCCCGAAAACCACGTTTTAGGATCGGCGCATCAATAAGTGTCGCAAGAAAAGTAGCAGGCACACTCCGTGTGCCGTCCGCCCCTGCTCGGCGAGGGCGCAAAACACGACAGTTATTGATGCGCCGATCCTTAGGGTAACCGTCGCTCATGTCCCACGGGGATTCAGGTCGTTTTGACCTGCAAATCCGCCCGAGCAACCGGGAATTTGCCCAGGCTTCCGGAGAGCGATGTATTTCCCTTGACATTTTTAGACAGCAAGCGTAGAAATAAATAGGGGCCGAATCGAAGATGGTTTGGCAGTGGGGCGATGGTTTTACTCGCCCACCGGTGAGCCTTCTTTGTCCTGTTGCGCAATGGATAAGGCCGGGTACGTTTGGTGTGCTACAGGCCCACGGTGCCCCTTGGAGAAGAGAAATGAAGTCGGTTCAAGGACATTTTCTGGTTGCCGCTCCCCATCAGCTTGACCCAAATTTTGTGGAAACGGTCATCTTGGTGGTCGAACATTCGGCTCGGGGAGCATTCGGCGTCATTGTCAATTGCCCGAGGGAGCGGAACCAGATATCTCCGCAGGAACGAAGAACCGAGCGATTTCTATTGGGAAAGGCACGAATGTATTCCGGTGGCCCGGTCACCGGCCCACTCATGGCGGTTCATACCGACGCATCCTTTGCCGAGCGTGAAATCCTGCCGGGCGTATTCTTTGCGGGAAAAGAGGAGAACGTCCTCCCTCTCATGCGGTATACGAAGCAGCCGTACAAAATCTTTACTGGGTACGTGGGGTGGGGGTCCGGACAACTTGAGTATGAAGTTGAGCAAGGCGTTTGGCGAGTTGCTCCTGCTGCGGCCGACCAGATATTCTCCAGCAGTGGTAGCCTTTGGGAGCAACTTGCCCGACAGATTTTCGAGATGCAACTCCATGAAATGTTTAACGTCAAGCACGTTCCGGTAGACTCTGAGTGGAATTGATGGATCGGGGCTACACCTTCCCATCTTCGCCCACACGATCCGTCCAAACGAAAGCCGCCTGGATCAAAACATTGTGAGCGAAGTCACGAAATCTGGGGACACTTTATTGGTTTTTCTCTTTTTTGGGCCTGCCTGCCGCACTTCTGCGGTTTCAAGACGCGGCCAACAAGACTCTCCAGGCGGTCAGAGCGTCAGTAGTCAGTAGTCGCCGATCCGAGCGATTGTGCGCCCTCCGAACCCCCTCTGCCCTACCACTACCCAAAAACGTACAAGCCCATATAATTACGAAACTGGCTCTTCCGGTTTTGTCGCAGAAGTAGGGTGGGGAGAGTGAAACGAGCCCCACCAAAAGCGGACCGCAACAG
>JBAWVO010000347.1:0-6459 GCA_037147235.1 Planctomycetota bacterium
TAGTAGCCCTGTTTAGCTGAGCAAAAACCGGTCAATTTAGGTGAGCGTCAAAGGTTCTGGTCCGTGGTGAATGGACTAACCGGCATGGATTTGGGCAACCGGTGCAATGAGGAGTGGCAGAAGAGGCTGGCGAGGGTAAAGCAGCAGTGGGAGATCTGTGGAATGACGCATGATTGTTCTGCCGGGTGATCGAGGCTTTGGCGTCACCGAAGTCTCTGAAAAAGTGGGCATCGCTGATTACATACCGTGAAGTTCCTAAAGATAATTTATGTCCCCTATTCCAGCCCCGTGCTGGAAAAGACATCCACCTTCGGGCAGGTTTCCACTACCCGAAGGCGGCTTTTTTGGCGGGCACTGTGGCGGAAGAAGATTCCAGAAGCGGGCGGGGTTGCAGGAGAGGGGAAGCCGACCATCGCCCGCCCCCTGCCTGCACACCATTCACTCACCATTTCCTATGGTTTATACTGAGGTCTGTAAAATCATTTTTCCTATCCTTTATCCTTCTTACGCTCCACGCTCCACGCCCCACGCCCCGCCAGCATAACCATTGGCACTGCTTTCCAAGTCGATTGGCTAACGATAAAATGATCGCGTTACAGGTCGTTGATCAATATAATCAGTAACCGGCTCGGCATTTCGAGCTATTGCCAGGAGGTTCTCATGGCGCGGGGTAAAAAACGAGGAAATTTGGAGGCCTTGTTCGACACCGCCATCTCTTTGCGGCGTCTCGACCAGCGGGAAGAAGCGGTTAAGCAGTTGCGAGAAGTGCTCCGGTTGGATGCCGGCGACCATCAGTTCGCCCGGTACTGGTTGGCTGCGTCCTTGCTTGACCTGCAACAGCACGACGATTTGATGCAGCTATTGGAGCGTTGCGAAGAACCGACTGCCCTCTGGCGGTATGCACAAACGCTACTGGCCTATCGGCGGGGCGGAGATACCGAGGACTCCCGTCGCCTGCTGAAGGAGGCATCCCAGCTTGACGCCGACTTTCTCGATTATCTGCTTGGCGAAAGCATGGTCCATGCCGACCGCCCCGTTCGTTTTGACCGGGATCGGCAGGAAACGACGCACAGCCTAGCGGCATTGTTTCTGCCCGCGTGGCGCGACACTCCCGGTGCCGCCTCGTGGGTTCGCCGGGTATTGCGGGTTCCGCTCGGCGCTCCGTCCGCCGAGTCGCCCTTTCCGCGACGCGAGCTCCGCGGACTGCCGCGACGCAACGTGCGATGGCAAATCGGCCTTCGCCTGCTCGATCAAGAGGAACCGACGTCCCATGAGAATCGGGCTTGGATTTTGGGGGTTGTCAACCTCGACAATCAGAAGATGCTGTATATGACGGTACTTGAAGAGGAGCCTACCGCGGAGGCGGTCTGGCAAGAGGTGATTGCGGCATTTCTTCAACCCATGGAGGGAAAGCCCCACCGCCCAGCCCGGCTGGAAGTGCCTCGGGCCGAGTTCTGTCGGGCGTGGGAGCCTAGGTTGGGGGAGATATCCGTCAAGTGCGTGTTTCAGCGCGATCCGCAACCGATAACCGAGATGCTCGGAGGCATGGCCAACTTGCTCCGTGAACAGCGGTTGCCACCGCTGCCCAAGAACCTCGATCCACGGGAATTTCCCCAGACCGATGCCGTGTGGCAAGCCGACCTGTTTCACATGCCGACGATGATCTCCAATGAGGAGGTTGGTGTAGAACAGCCGTGGGCGGCGATTGTCGTCGACAAACAATCCCATTTTGTTTTGTCCAATGAGATGAGTCTTGGCGAGCCGACGCTCGAATTCCTGTGGGAACATATTCTCCGCACCATGACCCATCCGGGGCTACTTGATCCCATGCGCCCGTCCAAAATCGAGTTGTCGGATTCCGACGGTTACGATTTTATGAAGCCAAAGTTGCGCGAACTCGGTGTGGCTTGTGTGCTGCTGGACGAGTTGCCGGAGTTGCAGAATTTCTGCCTCGCCTTGGTGTCGAGTTATGGGAGATACGAGAAATGCGCCTTGGCCGACGGTGCGGACGTAACCCGGGATCAGATGGAATCGTTCTACTATGCGGCCGCTCGCTACTTTGAACAGGCCCCGTGGAAGCATGTCCTGGGGGAGTTCCCCATTGAGATTCGCTGCCGTGGCCTCAGTACGGGGACCTTATACGCAATCGTTCTGGGTCGTACGGGAGTAACCCTGGGACTGGCCCTCTACCGCGACTGGGATGACGTCCTGGCTACGCTCCGCGGTCTGGGAGATCTTGACGAGATGTCGGGGTTTGCCGTCATTTTCGACGAGATCGCGATCATGTCGCCGGCCGACCTCTACCTGGTCGAGCGCAACGGTTGGCCGATTCGCACACCGGAGGCGTATCCCGTGATCATGCGTCGTGAACCCGGCCAACAGCCGCAATCGCCCAGCAGCGAGGATCTGGACTACCTCGAAAGCTGCCTGGGCATAGTCCCGGACTTCGTCACCTGCGGCCTGGAGGCAAAGACCTATGAAGTCGTTACCAACGGCAAGCAACTCAAGATGCGGTTGTCTTGGAAATCTCTCACACGATAAACCATGAGGATAGTTAGCTCCCTGGTTGAATCCCAAAATTGGCCCTCCCGCGCTCTTACCGGGTCATAGCCTATTGAATTCGTCGCCCTCCTCGCCGCAGGTGCCATCGGTCTTATCGGTTACGGTTGGCGTCGCCGTGCATCGAGAAAATCTGCGAAAACAACTTCCGATCAACCACAAGACGATGCTCCGGCAATCCTGTCGTTCCCTTCATATACACCCCAAGCGAACGCGACACGAAGGGCAGCTTGATCCAGCAGGCTTGCGGTTTGTCCGGCTGAGGGCTGAGGTCGGCCAGTCGCTCAAGGGGTAATGGCGGTCAGCAGGTTCCGCAGCGGCTGACCTTGTACGTAGACCTTCTCGTGAACCCAAACCTTCGGGCCGGCGGGAGCCGCCGACACGACCGGCCGGGCCACGCGTACTTCACAAGCGGCTGGATTAGCCACATAGGTCGGCGTGTAACCTGCGACCACGGGACGATAAACTGGCGTGTAGTAGTCTGCCATCACTGGCCGGCCCACGAACGTCGGCGGGTTGTAGACCACCGGCCGCACATTGGTCTGCATGTAGACCGCTCGGGTGTAGGTCACGGGTGCATAGACCGGCTGACGGTATGAAACGTAAGTCGGCTGTACATGGCTCGACTGGGAATAGGTTGCTTGTGTGTAGGCTGGCTGAGTATAGTTCGGCTGCAAGTTGATGGCATCGCTGTAGGCCGGGGCGGCATAGGTCGGCTGCATGGCTGCCTGCGCGTAGTTGGTCTGCACGACGGTCGGCTGGGACTGCGGGACCGGGTTGTAAGCCGGCGCGCTGTCCTGGCCGTTGTTCCACGGCTGCATGTAGCCGCTCGTCGGATACGACGGGGCGTACGTGGTAACCGTGGTCGTGGTAACCGTTTTGGTGTAGGTCGCTTCCGAGGTCCAGTCCTGAGCGAAAACCGAAGCGGCTAGGCTACTCAAAGCAAACATGGCGAAAAAAGCATGTCGAGCGTTCATGATCGATCCTGTCATTCTTAGTGGTCGCTTGCGACCCGCGTGGCCTGACTTCCTTAGCAGGCACTTGCGTTTCTAACGCGTGTCGTGCGGGAGGAAAGGAAGTGCAAAGCCTGGGCCAATGTGTCAGGAAAAACTGAAAAACTCCGAATGATTTAGCGATCTGCGACTAGACGAATGTGCTTAAAGCATTCAAGCCAAGAGCGTTGCGACAATGATTCGCATTCGAGTGTGCGACTGAGCTTCGAGTGCATTCCCTAATCCACTGTTAATTTGGGGTGGATGCGAAAACATAGCCGACGCAGATTACCGTCGATTTGACTACAAGCGTCTCAGTTTGATGACAGAGGGCTTTGTGTGGGGCTCGCGGCGGCTGGGGTTGAGCTTGGGCGGGTGAGGAGAGGGGATAAGAAGAATGAGTGAGGGCGTGGATGGGCCATATAGTCCACCCGGGGGATTACGTTCACCGACATCGAGATGCAGGGGAACTATGATTCGATGAGCCAGGAGAAACGGGCACCGCTGATTTCGTTCTGCATTGCCAGATCCTTTCGGGAAATGCACGCCCCCCACGCCGACTTGTCAAAGTGAACTTCTTCGCGAGGCACGTCGTACTCCGCACCCCACATCAGCGGACTTGCGCCGGCTCGGCTCGCAATTTCTGTTTTTGCACCGACTCGAACTCGGTTCGTGCGGCAGCCAAATCTTCTTGAAACTGGGGATTGGCTAGCAAGGCCCGGGCTACCGCCTGCCCAACCACGCGGCCGGCAATAATGTCGCTGGGATGATGCATTCCCGCAATCACCCGATCCCAGCCGATTTCCCGGCCGCGTTCCAGAAGTGCCGCTTGCTGTTGCGGAGCCAATTGGGCAATGATCGTGGCAAATACAATTCCTCGTGTGGCGTGGCCGCTGGGATAAGACGGCGAGTCTTCGTTCTCCACCGCGATTTGGATTCGTGGATCCTCGGCGGCCGGCCGCTTACGCGCGAAATGGGTCTTGGCCACTCCGCTGAATACCACAACATCCTTCTCCGCGTGCTTCAGGAGTTGCGCCAGACGCGGAAGGTTCTCGGCAGTGAACCAAGGCCCCATCACTCGGGCGAATGCCGCTAGCGTCACTTTTACTTCCGAACGACAGCGCGCCACTTGGCCTTCGGTCCGCTGCCTCTGGAGGGTGACCATCAGGTCGCGCTCGGCCCGCGCCTCCTCCGAATCGATGGTCGCCGGTGTTGGTAGCAGCTCAACAGCATTCAAAGCGTCGGCCGACAAATAGCGGAGTTCTTCCGCTCGCACGCCAGAAGCCAAGAACATTAGCAGTATCAGGCAGGCACTTTGAACCCGGATGGACATGGCTGTAACCCTGTGTGCGGAGAGCATTTGTTTTGATCCACTTCATATAAGCATAGGCCATGGACCAGTATTGGCAAAACCAATCGGGCTCGATTGGTCGCCCCTGGCCTTTTTCGGCTGACGCTACGGGGGGTGGCAATCTCTGCTCATTCGCCTGGACCTGTATCCAGGCCAAGGCCCGGCACCTGCTGGGTCAGGATAAGCAGCCGCCCGGTGTATGGTGGCCGCAACTCAGACCCACGGGGATCGTATTCTTGGACCGCCAGCAGTCCAACTCGCTCGCGTCGGTCACATCGGACCCAAGCATTGAACCCCGCCAGAACCGCCCCCCCATTCTTATCGCATTCTCCCCAATCCAACTCGGCTACAACTGGCCGCAATGTCCGCTCGGTGACAATACCTCGGCCGCTTTCAATGGCCGGCAGATCCGAAATCTCCGCCTAAATGTCGGGGGCTAGGTTCAGGAGGTTCATGATCTGCGTCATCCGTGCCCGCGTGACCAGCCCCAGTCGGGCTAACTCGGCCTGATCGCTCGCTTCTTTATTGTGGATAGGGCGTCGAACCGAGCCGCCAGCGTGCCAACAGCGGCGATCCTGGTGTCGTTTCTGGGTAATGTGCCACCGCCACTCCCTATAACGACCGAATTGGAAAGCGAATCATCTGCGTGAGGCACTACACTTAGAATGAAATCAATTGGCTTTAGCCAGAACGATGGCTCCGCCCAGCCAGCCTTGTTCGATGCAGTGCAACATGTCGGAATAATCGCTTTCAATGTAGTCGTACCATGCCTTGCCGTACTGTTCGATTATGGCCGCGCGTTTGCTCTGAATCTTCCCGACCAGTTGGCGATACCAATTCAAATATCGTTCAGACAAATCCACAACCGAATCCAAGCTCCAGCCGGTTTGGGTCAGTTTAGCAGGCAGTCTCGCCAGGTTTAACGGATGCCAGTATTCAAACCGCGCCACGCTAGGTTCGCGACGCTCAAACTGGCCTGTCGGGTCGGTGTAATCGAAAATGGCAAGCACAGCCGCATCATCCGCCACACTTCGCAGTTGCTCCAAGGCTAGGGCTTGATTGGGAAAGGCATAAAAGGCATTGAATAGAAAGATTAGGCCAAAATTTTCCTTGAAATGTTCAGATAGCCTTTCCACATCTGCTATATGGAATCGAACCAAGGGGTAACGCTGGCGTGCTTCGTTTATGGAAGCCTCATCAATATCCATGCCAAATATTGGCCCCCAACCCTGACGGCGAATGTAGTCTGCCGTGCCGCCGCGTCCGCAGCCAACATCAAGGATTGTCCCAGTTTGATTCCGGGGGACATGTTCCAGCACCAGCCGGATCGATTCTTCCTCACCGGCATGGGCATAGTCGCCTTCGCGGATCATGGCGAGGATGGCCTTGCCTTCGTGAGAGTTCATGTGCATGGTGGATGTATCCAGAATTTCAGATAAGTTATACTGTCCGCGGTTGAGATTGTCCCAATCCATACCAGCCCGAAGCGCAAGCGAGGCAACGACTTAGCGACCGCGCAAAAATAACCTGAACAATTTTTATCTTCGTGGTAACAGT
>JBAWVO010000348.1:0-6458 GCA_037147235.1 Planctomycetota bacterium
CAATCCACGGCGCAGGCTGCGCTTGAGGGTCGCGGCAACCGGCTTGCAGGCGGGGAAACAGGTCTTGGACTTCGAGGCCGATGGCCTGGACAACATCCTCCACACCGCAACCGGCAAAGCAGTGCAGCAGTACGCGGCCGTCCGCGCCCAATGTCACGGCCAAGCTGGGATTGGAGTCGCGGTGCGCTGGGCAGCGAGCCTGCCAACCGCTGGAGTTGCGTTCCGGCTTCGACAGGCGAGAAAGGACGAGAGCGATGGCAGACGTGGGTACTGGGGAATTGCCATTGATTTGGGCCGGATTGGCAGAAATGCGGGTCATAATGACCTCCTTCATGGAGATCACGCCACGCGCCAATCGTCAGCAAGCGGACTTGTAGCCGTCCGGTTCGTTGCTTATAATTGGCTTGGCGACGTGATCGAGGGTTAAACGAATCAAACGTCGTACAGCCGCTGGCCGTAAATGGGCCAGCGGCTGCTCTTGTTTTTACGACGTTGGCCTGCGCGGCGCAAGGCCAACATCATTCTTATTGATGGGCAGGCGATAGATTTTCATGTCGTCGTCATCTCCTGGTTCTCTCTCAGTGCCCCCTCGCGGGCCAACCGTTCCAGGTCGCCAGAGGTCAAAGCGAGTGCGTTACCGGGGGAGTCCTGTAGTGGTTTCCAATACCGCGCCACGCGTGGATCAGTTCCGAGTGCCGCGAATAGAGTTCTTGCTTCTCCAGCAACTCTGTGACAAACAGCCGGGGATTGGCAGCAAACACTACTTGCCCGTCGCACTTCCAGATTCCTTCAAGAGTCTCCTGGCATGATTGTTCCCACCAGGAAATGTAGTCGAACCATTCGCATTCGTAGGGCACCGTCGGCCTGAGTCCCACGTCGCACTTACGGTCGAAGACATCGTAACGGAAGTCAATGGTGAGGTCGGTCGGGTCGAGTTCCTGGAAGAACGGGGTGTCCCAATCTATCAGGGCCTCCCACTGATCATCAATGTGGCTGCCATTGTCGTCAGGCCTCCACCAACAGGGCCCGTGGATGCTAACAAGGTGCTCGCAGGGCTCAACGGCGTTTCCATCATCCCCGAAGACGACAATCGGTTGGTCGCGCAATTCGGTGGACGTGAAAAGGAGGCCACTCGGCTTAGTCAGGCGAGCAGCCGCCAAGGCTTCGAGAACAAGGTTGATCCTGCCCCTCCCGCCCGCACAGAAGGGACAAATACAGACCTTTTCCAGGTCGCGCGTGATAATACTAGGCATTGAAAACTCCTCTATTCGGGGCAAAGTTCTGTTGACCGTCGCGGTCGTGCCCCTTGCGGTCGCAACGGTTTTTACTTGAGTCATAGCTTGGTCGTGATCGTGTCCGGCCCGGTGGGCCAGAGACTATCCTTTCAATGCTGCGATTTGCTGCGGATGCCGAGCATCAATAACAGGCTGTCCGCAAACAAAACCGAGTCCATTGGGACGGAAAACGGCTTCTTTGGGTCGGAAAATCGGCCCTTTGGGACCGAAAAACGGCTAATCGGGACCGAATTCCAACCGGGATTTCCGTCCCTAACAGCCACTTTTTCGTCCCGAGAGCGGTCTTTTTCGTACAAAGGCCGCCGTTTTCGGTCCGCAACCAACCTAATTTGTAGCCAAAGCATGTCTGTCCACCTCTACCTTGCTGATCCACTGCCCATCTGAATCACACGTCCCCACGTCGCGGGCGCTGCCCACCAGGCGTCAAGCACCAGACAACCGGCACCTGTGGGCCCCGCGGTGCCGCCGGTCCGAAGCCGTCCGTAAAATAAACGACCAGATCCGGCCGGTGCTTCCGCAGGAACTTGCGTGCCAGCGGCGGCCTGAAGTCGGTCCCGCCGCGGCCATGAACGGCCGCTAGCGGGCCGAGGTACTCGTAGACGGCGTGAACCTCGGCGTCGCACTCGACCACAATGACTGTGTGGTGCCTCGCCAACAGTGCCAACTCCGCGTTGATCAACTCCAGCAATTCCGTCGCGATGGACCCCGACGTGTCGATGATTGCCATGACTCGCGGCCGTTCACCTTGGCGGCACTTCCCCGGCACGATCCCCACCAAGTTCGGGAACCGTCGCGAGGGGCGACTGAAGGTCGCGCGGACCTGGAGGATCTGGCCGGCGTAGCGGCGCAGCAGGCGGCGCCAATCGAGTTGGCCGTGACGGCCGCCAAGCAGATCATATTGACCACCTCCCGGCGTATCGCCGATGCCCATTTTGCCCAGGGCGTCTTTCAGTTCGCTGGGGACACGGTCGCGGCCGACATCCATTACCACATCCCCTAATATGGACTCGATCGTGGCTTTTGCGTTCTGCGCATCCCGTTGGGCTTCCTCCCATGCGGTGTGGTCGTCCAATACGCTGCCAGCACTTCCCTGGCCTTCGCCCAGCGGTGGCCCCACGGGGTCGATGATCCGTTTCCGCACGGTCTCCTTCTTCAAAATGTCGTAGCGATGGTCCGTCGATTGCATCGAACTCAAACAGGGGAAATCCTTCAACAGGATCACTCCAGCCGGCAACGGCTCCTTAACGAACTCGTTGACCGTCGTTTCTTTTGCGATGGTGCGAGCCCAACGGTCGGGGTAATTCGCCGGATCGGCGAAGACATGACTGAACACAACGTGGTGAACTTCGTGAAGCAACACGCCCACCAACTGCGTCATGGGCGTGCGGAGCACGAAGCCGGCGTTGTAAAGCAGCAGAATGGCACCGCCGGAGACGGTCACCGCCATCGTACCGACAGCCGATCTTTGCTGGATTTTGAACTGCTCCAAGACCCGGCAGTGGAACAGGTACTTGCCGACGGCACGCTGGATGGCGATACCGATCTTCCCTTCGGCCCGCTGCGCTTCGGTGTAGTTCGATGATGTCATGGTTTTTTGATCTTCTTCTTAGGCGTTTGGGGAATGTCGTAATTGCGTTCCTTGAGCCACAATTTCATCTGCTCTCGCAAATCGCCCGGCAGATCGCCGATGAACGCACCAAAGTTGTCCCACCGCTTCGCGTCGGCCTTCACTTGCTCGAAGTCCGATTTTGGCTGGAGGCACTTCTTGACGGCCAGTAAGGTATTCTCCAGCAGATCGGTTCGGCCTTCCTTGATCCACGCGGTGACCGCGGCACGGCACCGACCATACGATCCGAGAATCTTGTCGGCCGTGAGCGGGTGATCGATCTGCTTGAGGCTGCGCAAGAAAGCGATTCCGCGCTGGTCTCCAACCAACCCGACTACAGCCGCTCGCAGCGTTTTGCGGTCGTAAGATTTTTTGTCAGCAGCTCGAAGTATATCGGACAGGTATTTCCAAGCGCGAGGATTGGAGACAGGGGAATCAAAGGTGGTCGGATCACTTCCCACATAATCAAGGATTGAGGGGTGAATGTTGTTGTGCCCGGCCCACTCCAACTACTCGGCTTGATCGGGGACAATGGTCGCCTGGACGAAGCGTGACGTGAAGGCATCGTCCAGCTCAAACACCTCGTAGTCCGTGTCGGCCGGATTGACGGTGGCCATCGGTAGCCAGTCGTCGGGCAGGCGGTAATCGTTCAGGCATCGTGCTGTCAGCAATTGGAGACAGGGAGTACGCACGAAACGGTCGCAACGATTCAGTTCCTCGAAAACCAGAAGACCATTGCCGCTAGTCGGCAAGAAGTCCGGTGGCAGGTACTTCGTCGTCGCGCCGTCTATCTTTGGAAGACCTGTGAGGTCGGTTGGTTCCATGAGACTGAGGTTTCGGCTGATGTGCTTGATACACATATTCTCGGCAGCCTGTTTAAGCAGGTCGGTCTTGCCGATGCCATGACCTCCCCAAAGCAATAGCGACCGGTCGGAGGTGTAACACAACTCGACCAGCTCAAGGGTTTGCTTGCCCGCTTTGATTTTGTCCATTGGTGGAAGGGTCCTTTCGGTTGTTATTGAGTTGATTGATCCAGTCCAGGCCTATGGGCGTGAGCTTACGACCGCCGGGGCCAATTTTCACGAGGCGCTCCCGTAGCAGAAGTGGCTCAACTTGACGGTGAACGAAATCGCAGTCCAGCCCCAGGCACAGCGCCATAGATTCGAGGGACGCCGATCCGACATCTTTCAGGTAGCTCAAATACATGAGTTCTTGGGGCCCCAATCCCTTATTGTCGATACCGAAATCTTCCATGAACTCGCGGATCTGCGGAATGCTGAGTTGGCAACCTTCCGAGTTGGGGAAATGGTAGAGAATATTTTTGAGAACGTGCTCTGCACGCCGCGGCAACCCACCGGAAATCTGGGCGATCAGCTTCGCCGCTTGAGGGCTGACCAACATGTCCATGTCCGTAGCCATACGATCGACGATTTCTTTGAGTTCGGCGATCGAATAATGGCTGAGCGCCACTTGGAGGACCATTCGTTTATGAAGCGGATTCAAGAGCTTGCCAGGCCGATCCGTTGCCAACAGAAGTGTGAAGGGCATGATCTCAGTAGTCTCTTCAGTTTTCTGGTGTGAGGCGTTGCTGGTAACAGCCCCGTTGGGATTCGGAACTCGGAGGTGGTCGATGCTCTTGAAGAGGAGTTCTTGTTCGGATGTCTTCAGTGAGTGCGCCTCATCAATGAACAAGAAGGCATGCGAAGGCAAAGCGATGAGCCGGTTGACCAGTTCGTCTTCAGGGATCTCACCATAAATCTTGATGAAGTCGGTCTCGAATTCTGTCGCCAATGCCTCAGCCAAGAGGGTCTTGCCCAAGCCGGAGGTGCCAGTGAACAACGTATGGGGGAAGGGCTTTTGACGGGTCCGAGCGCCTTCGGCTTGCCGGCGAAGCCGCGCGACCACCTCTACGTGGCCGATAAAATCGTGGAAAGTTGGTACGGGACGGGGCATGATCTAGCAACCTCTCTTAGGGTGATGTTCTTTCCACCCGGCCAGTAGAACTCGCATCGGCGGCAGGTGATCGTACTGAGGGACCGACGGCTCGGGCGTCCCGGCATCTACGCGATTAAGGCTGTTGCGCTGGGTAGTGGTGACCTGAAAGCTCAGGTCGGCGGCCGGTGTTGAGGTGACCGGTATGGCTGAGAATGCACGGATAGTTGGAGGGCAGGGAGACGAGGCCCTCTCTTGCGCGTTCGAGCGAGTTTTGATATTTTTAGACATAGGTTTCTTTCTGAAAGCGCCCGCTACGAGTGCCAACCCGGCGGGTGCTTTCTTTTTTTATTAGCTTTTCGTCGTCACCTCGTTGTGAATATCTTGACCTGTCACGATCAAGGCAGTGTTCCGGGGATTACGACTGTTTTTCGTAGCGTTGTTCTGTGCCATCGCCTTTTCTGCTGCGTCGATTGCCCGTTGTCTCTGCAGCGGCGTCCGCGGTGGGACGGGTGTTCTGTCGGCGGCGGCGGTTGTAGCATTGGCAAATCGCTCCAATGCTTCGTGGGAAGTGAATCTTCGGCCGCCGATCAAACAGGTTTCCAACCTGACACCATGCACGCCATTTAGACGCCAACGATGAAGCGTACTAATGTTGGGGCGTCCAGGAAGACGCCTGGCTGCTTCGTTCAGGCTTAGGAGAGTTTCACAGGAAATTTCGATGCTCATTAATAACCCCTTGTTCTCGGTCTATTTGCCATCGCCCGAGTGAATTATGACGTGTCTGCGAATAGATAAAATTGAGCAAGAGTGCGCGCAGATTTCTGAGCAGTTTTGCGCATTGCTGTATTCCCCATCCAGCAGTATGCCAGGCTCACGGACAGCCCGTGCTATTGCCGAGGCAGGAGGTGATGGCGACGTGCCGTGGAGTGTGGTCCGGAGACTTATGAACTGCTCAAGTTGGTCGTTTACTTTAAGACCTCATGAGATCGGTAGGGCCACAAGCCGGCATCCAGCACGCTATTGCGATCTAGCAGCACCAGCCATCGTCGTGGTCGTGGCCATGAGTCGTCGGAGTAACGGTGCCGTTGGCCGAGCAGAGGCGTGGGCGACTCCGTGTCGACACCGCCGCCTTGAATCCAGACTCACCATCAGTCTTCGCGGTCTTAAGAACCTTGTCGGAAGAACAGAACACGATCGCCCGGCAGTGTGGCATACCCGCCGTCAACCAGGAGAATTACCAAAAAAATGCGACAAGGATGTTGCATGGCCGTTGCATACAAAATGCCGATTATACTCGGCACGGGCACTATCTGCGGTTTTGCACCAACAACATGC
This sequence comes from Planctomycetota bacterium, assembly GCA_037147235.1. Taxonomy (GTDB): domain Bacteria; phylum Planctomycetota; class Planctomycetia; order Pirellulales; family Thermoguttaceae; genus JANXQG01. The sequence goes on from JBAWVO010000348.1 coordinate 6,172, forward strand.
TAACCGTAATCGCAACCAGGTAACGGCTTATGCGCCTCGCTTGCGTTTCGGGTTAGTATTATTCGCGCCCGCGCTGAGTATACTTCTTCTTTGGCCGTCCCGCCTGTCGCTTTGGTGGAAAGGGCAATGCGTGAGTTTCAGCGTAGCGACAAGCGACACGCTTGATACCTCCCACCGAGTCAATTCGCTCCCAACTCTTCGGTTGTTTCTTCAGCCGGTTGATAATCGTCTGGTCATGTGTCCGTGCGCCGTGAAGGCGTGTGTGTTTCAGTGGGTGAAAGCCCCAC
>JBAWVO010000349.1:0-6351 GCA_037147235.1 Planctomycetota bacterium
CATTCGTCATTCGTCATTCGTCATTCGTCATTCGTCATTCGTCATTCGTCATTTCACCTTCCACGGTGGCAGTTCCGGCAGATAGCGATCGAACTCGGCGAGCAGGTTTTCTTGGTATTTGCCGGCGAACGTGCCCTCAAAGAAGCGGCACAGCCCCTCATCCAACAACCGCTTCCAGCTCCCTTCTTCCTCGCCGGGATTGATAGGGAAAAACAAGGCTTCGTTGGCCACGGCCGCCTTGTGATCGCCGGGGGCGTCGCCGATCATCAGCGTATGGTACGGTAGATACTGCTTGGCGGATTGCAGGCATTCTTTTTTCGTACCGACTTCCTGGCCGCAGATGGCAACGACATATTGGGTCAAGTTGTGCTCGTCCCATTCTCGCTGCAATGCCTCGTGTGGCGTGGCCGAGACAACCAACACGTCGGCCTGGGCGATCATCTTTTCCAGGCAGGGCCGGACGTAAGGGAACGGTGGCACATGGTGGACGATCTCCTCGACCGAGCGGTTCACGGCCTTGGACCATTCCAATAAACGTTTCAGATCCAGGTCGCCCGTCTCCTGCACGGCTTTTTCCAACGACGGATTCCCCGGTTTAGGCTCTGCGGCGATCCAGTTGCGAACGGACTGTGCGATCTCGATTTTCACACCCCGAGCGAGTACCTCCGGCCGGGCGGCGGTCCAGTCCAGTTCCTCGATCAACGCAGGGAAGCGGTTGATGCCCCGGCTTTTCGAGTAGAGGTTGACGAAATCACACGCCTCGCGGGCGTATTTGCTCACGCCGGCAAGCCCGAAATACTTGATTACGTTGGGTGCGAAGCACTCCTTGTGCTTCACCTCCATGGTATCGAAGACGCAACCATCGGAATCGATACCGACGAGAAAGGAGTGTTTGGGAGTGAGGTTGATCATGACGGTTGATGCGTCTTGGAGGCCCGGCCTAGCGAAAAACGGAGAATGAAGATTATAATATGCGACGGGGGTGGCGGCAATGAGGGGAGACCAAGAAGAGCCTTGTTGAACGGCTGGCTGGGAGGATGAGCGGGATCAGTACGTTCGTGTCGAGAACTACAACAAGGCAGTCAGGCATTGTGGCGTGTCCCAGCAAGTTAATTCTCTAAGAGGAGTCGGTCGATGTCCTCTTCGCTCGCGCCGTGTTGCCTCATCGAGTTTCCAACTTCCTGCTGTAATTTGAGAATATCGCTCCACGCTTGCCGCTGAACGTCCACAGAAGGTTGGATGATCGGGACCACACTATAGGTTGCCTTCCCTCCTTCGTCTTGAACGACGATAACCTCACCTCTTCCAGCCGGAGCAAGAAAAGCACGAACCGGATCGCTTAAATCATTAAGTCGAACCATTTGCATGTGAATTCCTCCATATTCACTCGATGGATCCCTTAAGCACTTCCCCCCATCAAGTCGTCATCTGTCGCATTTTACACACATATCTGTGTATCGTACCGTATCCCAACGGCTCGGTCAACCTACCCCAATTCAAAGGCCCCAATTCAAAGAGGATCAGGTTCGTGAGTGGGGTGCGTATACATTCTCAGAGGCTAAAACTCAAAAAAGCGAAACCTTATCGATATTGCCATGCTTACCCAGAGCGAGTGTTTCCGTACTCCTGCACCCCCTTTACTCACCATTTCCCCTGGTTTATACTGGGGCCTATCGGAAATCAATTTTTCTATCTGTTGTTTAGTTAACCGCCGCGCGGATGGAATTCCGTCGATCATCGCCACATCGGCGGTGGCGATGATGGAGAGGTCGGAGCAATGGCTGCGTTGGTGTCGAAAATCGTACAGAGGAGCGATCGTATACGCGCCAAGCGATTGTTGGAACTGTTAAAACCGCATCTGTCGGGCCGCACGCTCGATGTCGGATGCTGGAACGGCGACATCACCCAACATTTAGAGCCAGGCTCGATTGGAATCGATGTCGCCATGCCCCCCAAGCCGGCGACGCCTGTAACGCTGTTCGACGGCAAGAATATCCCGTTCGGCGATCGGGAGTTCGACACCGTGCTTTGTTCCACCGCGCTGCATCACGCCGAAGATCAAGACTCGCTCGTGGAGGAGATGAAACGAGTCGGGAAGCGTGTGGTCATACTCGAAGACGACGTCGACGGCCTGTTGCATCGTCTTTCCGTGATCTGGCTTCATAAGATCGGCGGCCCAATGGCTGGAATACCGTTTTATAGTGCCGGGTTTCGGTCGTCGCAAGAGTGGCGGGAATTGTTCAGCAAACACGGATTGAAAGTCGTTTTCTATCGGCGATATCCGGGCATCCAATCCGGCTGGCCGCTGCTGAGGCATCATCTTTTCGTGTTGGAACCGACATAGGAAACTCAAGATGTTAAGCAAAGGGGTGCAACGCGGAACAGACGCTTAGGACCGGCGCAGAAATAACTGTCGCAAGAAAAGTAGCAGGCACACTCCGTGTGCCGTCTGCCCCCGCTCGGCGAGTGGGCAAAACACGACAGTTATTGATGCGCCAATCCTTAGCTTAGGATCGGCGAATCAATAAGTATCGCAAAAAAAGTAGCAGGCACACTCCGTGTGCCGTCCGCCCCCCGCTCCGCGAGTGGGCAAAACACGACGGGTATTGATGCGCCGATCCTTATCGTCGAGGCGTTTAAGAATAAGGAGATAGGTGGCACTATGGTTGGTGACCTGAAAATGCGAGAGACCGAGGGGGCGTCGTGCTCGTTGATAAATCGACTGATTCCCCCGCAAATGCAGCTCAGTCTACTGATGACCGTCCTCGTTCAACTCTACGATAAGGTCAGCCCAGGCGGCTATATCGTGTTCGACGACTTTCACTATTGGGAGGGTTGTCGTCGGGCTTGCGATGATTTCTTCAAAAGCCGCCGTATTCCGATCGAGTACAACGAAGTGGACGGGTGCGCCGCCTTTATACGCAAGAGCAGCAAGAATCCAAAGACTTGACCTCGCCGCCATTGAGAAAACGAGTCGTCGATTGCCGTAACCATGACCAAACGACACGCTATCTTTACCGCGTCCGATGAACACCGGATCGGCTTCCTGCTGAAACATTGGCTGCCTTCCCTGCAAGAAAACGTCGATCTCACGCATATTGACGTAAACGTGTTGGATTACGGCCTCACGGAACCGCATCGGGATGAATTGCAGGCTCGAGGCGTTTGCTGCCACCGTTGCGTGAAGGACGGCCACGTGGGGAACGTCCGCGTCCGCGACGTAGCTGTGATCGGTGCCAAACTGAACTACGATCAGATCCTTGCGGTGGATTCGGGCGACGTGATATTTCAGGCGGATATTGCGGTGCTTTTCGAGCAAGGCAAAGGCCGATTTCACGCCGTTATCGAGGAATTGAATGTGCCGATCCATCACGTATTCATGGACCGATCGGATTTTCCGCCCGAAGTCCGCCGCCGCATCCTCTATTACCTCTACGACAAGCCGGTGATCAACGGTGGTTTTTTGCTCGGTCCGCCAGCCATGTTTCGGAAATTTTGGGAGAAATTCGGCGAACTCGGTGTCGGCCATCAGTGTTTTTGCACCGATCAGATGGTGCTGAACTACATGCTGCATCAGGATGGGTTCAAGACGTTGGATAGACGATATAACTACGTGACGATCTCCATGCTATCGCCGATTTCGATTCGGGACGGCGTGGTTTACGATGCAGCGGGCGAAGTGATTCCCGTGGTGCATAACGCCGGAATGAAGGATTTTGCCCACAAGATCGGCGATTTCGGTTATGGCCCGCAGTATAACCACAGGAGATGGTTTGCCCCGATTTTCACGCGATTCTTAATCCATCTCGGAAACGTCTGGAAATGGTATAAGGCGGTTCTCGGGATACTGTGACTATACGGCTCCTAAATAACCTAATCGCCTTGTTTAGTGATATTGATGCCTGCCTGTGGGCTCTCCTGCCGTGTTATTCGTGCGTTTGCTGCGGGTGGTACTATGTTTATCGTCTGCCCAGGGGGGCCAAAGAATGTTGTCTTTATCCTCCCAAGCGGGCAAAGCGGTAATCACTCAAACGCCTTCACGCCCTGCTGTTCGGTGCCAAGGATATCGAAGAGTTGGCCCAGCTTCGTGGCGTGGAATACGTCCATGATCTCGGGGCCAACCTGGCAGAGCTTGAGTGTTCCCGATTTCTGGCTCATCTTCTTGCGCAGCATGAGCATGACGCCAAGCATGGCACTGGACAGCCCTACAACTCCAGTGAAGTTCAAAAGGAGGTTATCACAATCGGGTCGATCGGCCACATGGAACAAATCATCGCCGAACTTTTTGATTGTCAACTCATCGAGAATTCGATGCTCGCCGAAGCGAATCACGAGTACGTCGCCTTGTTTGCGAAGCCCTAAGAAGCGACACGACGATCGGTGACTCTCACGCGCTGTCTGTTCGTCCGGCAGAGGAAACGTCCATTCGGACAGCGGCGTGTGACATTGCGGGCAGTCGGAATGGGAAATGGAGATGATTTCACAGCATTTCGGGCAGACCCTCTTGCGGCGCAACAAGGCCGAATCGGTCGGACTGACGGCTGCTTCCCTCTTCGATTCCTGCTTCTTCGGCTCTTCCTTGTGCGCCGTGGGATGGTGGGGCGGCGGCTCGTCGGCAACGGGCACCCGATGAACCGCGCGAGGCGGCCCTAAAAGTTCAAGCAGATCGTCTTCGGAAATGGCTACAGGTTCCGGCTTGGGAACGACAATACGAGCTTTGCAGTGCGGGCAGAGGCCCGATTTTCCCGCAAATTCGCTCTTCACTTGCAGCGCATGCCCGTTGGGGCAAGTGACCTTAATCGACATATACCACTTTGTCCAGGAAAGCCCGCAAAGGGAGGTGCCAGCGTCCAGCCAAGCGATCAACTGGCAACACGGAACAACTACCCCTAGCGTACTGCTATTTCCTGAGTGTGTCAATATATACTGTCCGCAGGAATAATTGCTCCGGCACTTGTGCCCCCCAAATGTCGATGCTACACTGACGGTTGTTCCCTATTGGAAGGAACGCGTCACGTACAAATCCATATTGACTTTACTGCTTCTCCTGACAACCGCACCTCTGCCGGCTGCCGAATGGAAGCTGGTCTGGTCCGACGAGTTCGACAGGCCCGGACAGCCCGATCCCACGAAGTGGGGTTACGAAGAAGGCCTCGTCCGCAATAACGAACGCCAATACTACACCCGTGACCGCCGGGAAAACGCCCGCGTTGAGGACGGGATGCTCATCATCGAGGCGAGGAAGGAACGATTCAAGGTTCCGGCCAGCGATTCCCATGACAAGGGCAAGCGAAGCAAAGACCGCGAATACGCTGAGTACACTATTTTCCCGCAGCGAATGTACATCGATTACGTGCGGGTCTATCAAGAGCAAAATCCATCACCGGTGCGGTCATCATCAAAGTGAAGTCCGCCAGAAATTTCCTCCATCGCTACCTACCATGAAACCCGCCCCAGCTATCGATCTCGCCCACGGCAACGAAGCAGGTGGGAGCTGATTCCGTGGCTGAAAAGAGAGCGACAAAACAGGTGCCAAAATGAAACAGAAACCGAAACAACCAAAGCAGCTCAATTCGCCTAGCCGCCTACCTTCATGGGAGCGGCGATTCAACGATCTGAAAGCGTTCAAGAAGGAGTACGGCCACTGCGATGTTCCGCACGAGTATCAGCCAAACCTCGCACTGGGGCAGTGGGTGGCCAACGTCCGCCAGGCGAAGAAGCATGGCAAGCTTGCGGAGGAAAGAGTCGGCCGCCTCAATGCGTTCGATTTTTTGTGGGGGTCTAAAAGGGGCATCGCTTCTGCTGCCGTTTGGGAACAACGCATCCGCGATCTGAAAGCGTTTAAGAAAATACACGGCCACTGCAATGTTCCGTGCGCATACCCGCCAAACTCGGCTCTGGGTTATTGGGTGGCAAGCACCAGGAAACGCAAGAAGCGGGGAAAGCTTACGGAGGATAGAGTCCGTCGCCTCAATGGTCTCGGCTTTTGTTGGGAGCGGGAAGTGACCTGGGAACAACGCATCCGCGACCTGAAAGCATTTAAGAAAATACACGGACACTGCAATGTTCCGTGCGTATACCCGCCAAACCCTGCACTGGGTCATTGGGTGGCCAACTTGCGGCAAAGAAAGAAATGTGGCGAACTTGCAGAGGACAGAATCCTCATGCTCGATGCCCTCGGCTTTTCATGGTCGAAGATCGGGATGTCTTGATGCACGTAATACGGCCAAAAGGGCATTCATTCCCTACGCCAACGGCGTTGTGTCCCATTCCGGGAATTCGTGGAATTGGTTGAGTAAGGACCGGCGCAGAAATAACTGTCGTGTTTTGCCCACTCGCCGAGCGGGGGCA
>JBAWVO010000350.1:0-6344 GCA_037147235.1 Planctomycetota bacterium
TACACAATGTGCTGTTGCCATGCTGAATCGAAAACCACTGATTTTGCGCAGGCCAAGGTGGGCCTGCGCTCGCTGCGCTCCCTGGTCCTACCCTACGATAATCGCCCAGTCCAGACTTTGCAGTTCTCCTGCTTAAATTTCACCGGGGCTTGCTATCCTTCTTTCGACGTGTTATGATGCAATTCAGGCTAATATGGAAGTCGGAGGACTCGATGAAGCGCAAGTCGCTCTGTGGCGACGTGCGAGTCGAACAGTAAGCCGACGTGGTTGAATGCATGAAGTGCGTTCCCGCGTCGGCTTTTTTATTATGAGCGGTCAACCTCTAAAGGTTTACGGGCTTAATAAGCCAAAGAGAATTCAGAGAAAAGAGGAGAACATGCAAGGAAAACGTCAACCCATCCCCAAGGTGGCGACTAAAATTGCCGGCCTGGATGAAATCCTGGAGGGGGGCCTTCCCCAGGGCCGGACCACGGTGGTCAGCGGTGGGCCAGGCTCCGGAAAGACGGTGCTGGGCCTGGAGTTTCTTTGCCGTGGTGCGGTGGCGGGTGAACCCGGGGTGTTTGTTACCTTTGAAGAGCGAGCCGAGACGATTCGCCTGAACGCTTGGTCGTTGGGGTGGGATCTGGCGGCCCTGGAGAAGGCCGGCAAGATTATCCTCGTTGAGGCTCGGTTGCCCGGTGAAGAAATCGTCTCCGGTGATTTCGACATTCAGGGGATGCTGGCAATCGTGGCCGGGCAGGTCAAGCGGATCGGCGCTAAACGGGTCGTGATGGATGCGTTGGACGTGCTGCTGCGGATTTACTCCGACCCAAAACGCGAACGCAATGAATTGTCCAGTCTCCATGATTGGTTGACGGATCAAAAGCTGACGAGCATCCTTTCGGTGAAGACTCATCGCGACGACAATCAGGAGTCGCACTATGAGTTTCTGGACTTCATGGCAGACTGCGTGATCCAACTCGACCATCGCGTGGTGGGGCAGGTGGCGACACGTCGGCTACGGGTGATCAAGTATCGCGGTTCCGGATTTGGGACCAACGAGTATCCCTACGTCTTCGGCGAGCACGGAATCGTCCTCTTTCCGCTGACCACGACGGAGTTGACCCATCAGCCGCTAGGGCCAAAGGTCTCCACGGGGTTGAAGGGACTCGACCTCATGTTGGACGGAGGTTTCCGGCGCGCATCGTGCGTACTTATTTCAGGCAACAGCGGCACGGGCAAGACCACGCTGGCGAGCACGTTCACACGGGCCGCCTGCCTTCGCGGTGAAAAGGTGTTGTATCTGAATTACGAGGAATCCAGGGAGGCCATGATCAGCGGGATGCTTAGCCCCGGGATCGACCTTCGTCCACCCCTTCGCGACGGAAAACTGCTGATTCAAACCGCCATGCCGGAGAGCACAGGCTCGGATAATCACCTGTATCGTGTCATGGAAACGATGGACAGTTTCAAGCCGAACCACATCATCCTCGACGCAGTCTCCGCTTGCGTCCGCATGGGGTCCAAGCAGGCTGCTTTTGATTTCATGATGCGGCTGATTTCCGTGGTCAAGGAACGAGGCATTACCAGTATCCTGACGAACCAAGTCAATATTCGGGTAGATACCGATGAGGAACTCAGCGGTGTCGGCTTCTCCTCCGTGGTCGACGCAGTCGTGCAACTACGTTTTGTCGAGACCGAGCAGGAGATGACCCGACAGATGCTTATCGTAAAGTCGAGAGGCTCGGCACATTCCAATCGCCGCCAGTTGTACGTCATTACCGACCGCGGCATCGAGTTCCCCGACATACCACAGCGGCCACCAGTTCGAGCGGGGAAAACTCGCCGGAAGGATGGTGGAGCATGAGCAAAACGGTTAAAACCAAGCCTCACGCGCCAAAAGAAGGGCCTGACCACTACTTGCTCCGGCTGTTCATTGCAGGCAACGGACAGAATTCCTTGAAAGCCCTGGCTAACCTTCGCAGTCTTTGCCAGGAGCACCTTGAAGGTCGTTTCACGATTGAAACGGTGGATGTGATTGACGACTTTCAGGCAGCGGTCAGGGACAACATCTTAATCACCCCGGCGTTGATTCTGGTTGCCCCACTCCCCAGGGTGATGATTTTGGGCAACCTCAGTGATCGGCAGAAGGTTCTGCTTGCTCTGCGAGTATCGGAGGATATCTCATGAGCGAAAGCAAGGCGACCTATGAGGAACTTGAAAAGCGGTTGGCCGAGGCGGAGTCGATTGTCGAGGCCATCAAAAACCACGAAGTGGATGCGGTCGTTGGCAAGGATAAGATCGCATTCATGCTGCTCCGGGGAGTCGAGAATACGTTGCTAAATAGCGAAGCAGAATTTCGTGCCATGTTCGATCTTCCAGGCATCGGCATGGCCCAGGCCGATGCCCCCGCCCTCCGCTTCACCCGAGTCAACCAGAAGTTCTGTGAGATCATGGGGTATTCCGCGGAAGAACTGCTAACCAAAACCTACATTGGCATTACGGATTCTGAGGATCGCGAGCGAGACATGAATGAGCTTGCGCGGGTGCTGCGGGGCACGGCCGACTCATGGTCCATTGATAAACATTGTGTTCGCAAAGACGGGAGCGTCATCCGGGTCGTTGTCAACGGGGTCGTTCTGAGAGATAATATCGGCCGAGCCGTCAGGATCATGGCCATGATCCGAGATCTCACGGCGAGCGAGAAGACACAGGAGGGGTTCTGATGAAAACGTCAGGAGAAATCGAGGCCGCCATCTGTCAGGGGATGAGCCGCTTTTCACAGGAATGCATGGGCCGCGGTCCCAAGGATGTTCATGCCCACCTGATCGGTGATCTGCTCGTAATTCGTCTCCAGGGGGTTCTGACCACGGCCGAACAGCATCTGGTCAAGACACTCCAGGCCGAGAAGGGGCGGGATCTTTTGAAACAAGTGAGAACTCAGTTGATCGAAACGGCCCGTCCGATCATGGAAGCGATGGTTCAGGAGATCACCGGCATCAAGGTGCTGAGCATGCACCATGACATCAGCACGGCTACCGGCGAGGAGGTTGTTCTCTTTACCCTGGCCGAGTCGCCCGATTTACGCTACCCAAAGAAGAAATAGCGGCTTTTCCGAGATTGGGTGCGCAGCACGGCAAGGCCGATCCGGTGTTTTGTTCGTTAGGAATATTTTGAGTTTCGATTTCTTAGGGATGACAAAGATGGATCTTAAAGCACCGAGCAGAACGAATGATGATTTATCTGTGGTCTGTTTTGGTGCATCCGCGGGCGGTTTTGAAGCCTATTGCAAAATCCTCACACTCCTTCCTGCGGACACCGGGTTGGCCTACATTATTGTTCATCACCAACCTGCGGACGGGAAATCACTTCTGGTTGAAATTTTGCCGCGTTTTACAAAAATGCCCGTGGTGCTTCTAGCGGATGGTGAAATTGCGAAAGCCGACCATGTCTACGTTGTTCCAGCAGGGATGCAGGTCATCATGGAAGGGGATATATTCCGGATTTTTCCTCTCTCCGAAAGGACAGGCTGGCCCAAAAACATTTCTATTTTTCTTCTATCTCTCGCTGAAGATCGACAAAAAAGGGCTATCGCGGTCATTTTGTCGGGTTTTGACTCCGACGGTGCTGTAGCACTCAAGTCGATTAAAGATGCGGGCGGGATTGTAATTGCCCAAGACTTCCAAACTGCAAAGCAACCGGATATGCCTCAAAGTGCTGTGAAGACAGGTTGTGTTGATTTTCTGCTATCGCCGGCGGACATCGCTGAGGAAATACGACGCATCGGCGAGGAACGCGATCGTTTAAAGCATTAAGAACCGGCGCATCAATAAGTGTCGTGTCTTGCCCAGGCCGGACGGCACACGGAGTGTGCCTGCTACTTTTCTTGCGACACTTATTTCTGCGCCGATCCCAAGGGCTGCATATTCCGCAAAATCGGTATTTCCGGCACTCTTTCTAAATTGCGGTCCACTGTGCCCCTGTGTACTGTCTATAACCTACACTATCCACATGCTTGGATATTGCACCCCTGCTCACACAACGCATACACCGGCCATGCTGGAAGATATCGTTTAGTAAACCGTTGAAATGAACCGCCGCGGATGAGCATAAGACCTATGGAATCAGTTCAAAAAATGAAAATGGCTCGCCGGATGAAATGTAACTACCCAGATACCAATGGGAATAGAGCGATGAATAGCAATGGCATCATCAAGCGGTTTTCTCCCGATCACCGCTCCTTTGGTCTGGACGCTCTCAGGATCGCGGGCTTTGCTCTGGCCTATTATTTAGCTCACCAAATTGCCTTTTTCTTTCCGGACTCCGCGAAAGTCATCATGCTGATTTGGCCGGCCGGCGGGGTCAGCCTAGCGGCGTTTCTCTTAAACCCGCGACGATTATGGCCGGCCCTAACCCTGGTATTCTATGTTTCCGGCATTGCCGCGGATGTTTTACTGGCCGACCGCTCCTTGATGACCGGGGTTGGATACATGACCGCGAATATGGTCGAATCCATTGGCTGCGCCTGGCTCATTCTTTCCTGGGTCAGGGATTTCCGAAATTTCACCCAGTTCAAGGAAATATTGGCACTTATCGTCGGCACGATATTTGTAAATGCCTTCAGTTCCTGTATCGGTGCCGGCACCTCGGTGCTTACAAGTGGAGCCTCATTTATAGAATCATGGCAATCGTGGTTCATTTCGGACGGTCTCGGGATCCTCCTGATTGGGCCTTTTATTGTTGCCTGGATCGGCGTTAAAGAGGCAATCGTCGGCTTGCGATTAAGCAAGATGATCGAGGGCGCGGCTTTTACCGCGATATGGTCACTGATTTGCCTGCTTGCCTTTCAATCCTATAAGATTGGTGACCAGATGCAATTTCACCCGTATTACCTCGTCGCTTTGCTAGCCTGGCCGGCCCTCCGGTTGGGCCAGCGCGGCGTCACACTGGCCCTTATGCTGTTGTTCGTCATTGCGATCGTCAGTCCCTCAATTGTCAGTGGTCCTTCTCCTTGGGGTGGACTTAATGGGCTTCTAGAACATCGTTTGCTGGAAATGCAACAGTTTCTCGGATTTATGGCCGTCGTCGGTTATCTCATGGCAGCGGGTCATGCGGATCGCAAGCGGGTGGAGGAGGATCTGCAATCAAAGACCGCTTTACTTGAGGCACAGGTGGACGCCTCTATCGACGGAATCCTGGTGGTCGATGGTCAGAATACGAAACTTCTCCGCAACCAACGGCTTTGCGATCAATGGAATGTCCCACAGCACATTTCTGACGATCCGGATGATACGGCATTGCTAAAATATGTCGTGAGTCTGACCAAAGATCCCGAGCAATTCCTCAAGAAGGTAATGCACCTGAACGATCATCTTGATGAAATCAGCCGGGATGAGGTCGAATTCAAAAATGGGATGGTTCTGGATAGATACTCGTCTCCCATTCTTGGCAAAGAGGGCCAGTACTACGGGCGAATTTGGACGTTCCGCGACATCACCGAGCAAAAAGAGACAGAGCGTCGTCAATGTCTGTCGGCTGAGATCCTGGGTATTCTTAATGATCCACATGCCTTGTCGGATGCGATCAATCGGATACTCGCGGCAATTCAGCGGACGATGGGCTTCGATGCGGTGGGTATTCGTCTGCAAAACGGTGATGACTTCCCGTACCATTCTCAGATCGGTTTTTCCAGTGATTTTCTGCAAACGGAAAATACACTGATTGTTCTCGATCAGGATGGCGGGCCTTGCAGGGATAAAAACGGCAACATCAGCCTGGGATGCACATGCGGTCTGGTAATTTCAGGAAAGACCGATCCTGCACATCCCCTTTTTACGCCGGGTGGCAGTTTCTGGACAAACGACTCATTACCATTATTGAAACTCCCGGCCGAACACAACCCACGGCTTCATCCGAGAAACCGTTGCATCCATGAGGGATTCTGCTCCATGGCGCTGATTCCCGTCCGTGCGGACCAAGAAATCGTTGGCTTGCTGCAAGTCAATGACAGAAAAAAAGATTGTTTCACACTCGAAACGATCCACTTCTTGGAGGAAATCAGCGCAAACATCGGTGTAGCACTGATGCGCAAGCAGGCTGAAGAGACGTTGCGGCAATCGAAGGAACAATCGGAGCAGTATGCCGCCGATCTGGAGTCCTCCAATCAGGCACTCGAAGAATTAAATCAGATTGCCGAATCGGCGACCCGTGCCAAGAGCGAGTTTCTGGCCAACATGAGCCACGAAATCCGCACGCCGATGACCGCAATCCTGGGCTACGCGGATATCTTGCTGGAAGAGAGCGTTGGGCGAGCTATACTGCCCGTGCTTGGGTTTGTCCTTTTGGATTGAACGAAGTTACCGCCG
>JBAWVO010000351.1:0-6296 GCA_037147235.1 Planctomycetota bacterium
TTTACCAACCCCTATTATTGCCTCGGCGAGGCAGCGTTTCATCCCATTACAATTACAATTATTCGCGTTCCGCACATGGAACCGGAAGAGCCATTGAGTGCATTTGCTTCCACGCCACCGACATAAGGCCCTTGTCAGCCTTGGTTTTTTGAGGTATACTGAAAAATTCGGTTCTTCTTGTGTTTGATGTCCTAGGGGAGAATCGGTTCAGTGGGTGCCGCAGGCATTATACAACGCAGTCGATAAGTTCAATCAAGGTAACAACTTGCCATCGTAGCTCAGTGGTAGAGCACGGCTTTCGTAAAGCCGGGGTCGTGAGTTCAACTCTCACCGATGGCTCTTTGGCAGGCACCTCGTGAAGTATCGAGGTTACTCGGGTTTCATGCGAGCGGCAGTGTACTTTGGCCGCGAGGAACGTCAGGAGATAGTGGATTAGATGGTCACAACCGCGGAATTCGACGTCAAGCAGGCGATTTTGAACAATGGCCCCTTCGGTCCCGCCGAAGTAAAACAGATTCGCGAGACTATTTGCAAGGATCACGCGAACCTTCATCTTCTCCGCGAAGCGGTTAATGAATTGCAGACCAGGGAGGAGCAAACCCCGGCAAGCATGGTCCGTCTGGGGGTTGCATTCTACCTCTTGGGCCGCTACTACCGGGCCTCCGAAGTGCTCAAGCAGGCCGACGGTGGTGCGATGGCTCGCTACTACCTAGCCAAATCGCTGTTCGCCCGCAATCAGTATCAGGATGCCGTCGCAAGCTACCCGTTGGCGGAAAAAGCTGGCTATGACGCCGGTCAATGCGCCCTGGATCGAGCGGAGGCACTGCGCTATGCAGGCAATCCGCAGGCCGCTCTGGCCGTACTGGACAACCTATTCGGCGCGGTGGAACAAACGTCCGAGTATCTCTACCAACGTGGTGCCACGGTGGCGGCTGTCGGCGGCAACCCGACCGAAGTTGTCGCTTTGTACGAGCGGGCCGTCGAGGCCGATCGCACGCATCCCGGCGCGCTGTTTGGACTGGCCTTGGAGAATGATCGCTACGGAAATGACGACACGGCCTTGGAATTTTACAGACGTGCCGCATCGTCTTTTCCATCGCACGTCGGTTCGCTGCTGAATCTCGGTTTGCTTTACGAAGATCGCGAACAGTACGAGAAGGCGGCGCAGTGCTACCAGCGGGTTTTGGATGCCTACCCCGATCACGCTCGTGCCGCACTGTTCTTCAAGGACACCGAGGCGTCGAACGAGCAGTTCTATGACGACGACGCCGTGCGGAAGCGCGATCGGATGGGGCAGGTGCTTAGCATTCCCGTGTCGGACTTCGAGCTTTCGGTCCGCAGTCGGAACTGCCTGGAAAAGATGGGTATCAACACCCTGGGCGACCTCTGCCGCACCACCGAAGTGGAACTGCTGGCCAGCAAGAATTTCGGTGAAACGAGCCTGGTGGAAATCAAGGAAATGCTTGGTTTGAAAGGTCTGCGGCTCGGTCAATTTGCCCCCGAACGCCCGGCCTCCGAGGTGGAACCTGAGCCGCTCTCGGCCGATGAGCAGGCCACCTTGGCCAAGTCCGTTGCTGAATTGAATCTCTCGGTTCGTGCCCGCAAGTGCATGATCCGCATGGGCATCAACATCCTAAGCGAGTTGGTTCGCCGCACATGCGACGACCTGTTGGAGTGCAAAAATTTCGGTGTGACGAGCCTCAATGAGGTTCGCGAGAAGATGGGGGTATTTGGGTTAAAGCTCCGGGGAGAATAGCCCTGAAAGCATTTTCCTTTCATCTCCACCATACCGACGCCACGACGGCTGCGCGGCGGTCGACCTTCGTTACTCCCCACGGCGCGGTGGAAATGCCCGCCTTCATGCCGGTAGGAACCTTGGCCAGCGTCAAGGGGCTGGAGATCGAGCAGCTCCGCGGCACCGGGTCGCAGATGGTGCTGGCCAACACCTATCATCTGGCCCTGCGGCCGGGTGAACACGTGGTGGCGGAACTGGGTGGGTTACATTCTTTCATGGGCTGGGACGGCCCGATCTTGACCGATAGCGGCGGTTTTCAGATATTCAGCCTAGCGCACATGGCAAAAGTCAGTGAGCAGGAGGCTGTCTTTCGCTCGCACATCGATGGCCGTCTTCTGGCTATTTCGCCGGAACGCGCGGTGGCCATCCAGGAGGCATTGGGGAGCGACGTGGCGATGGTGCTCGATCACGTCGTGCAATTACCCAACGAGCCGGCCGTGGTCCGCGAAGCATGTGAGCGATCGATCCGTTGGGCTGCCCGGTGCCGTGCTGCGGCTCGGCGGAGCGATCAGGCCCAGTTTGCCATCGTTCAGGGGGGGCTTGATGCCGATCTCCGCGTTGAATGTGCCGAAGAACTGAGGAAGCTTGACTTTCCCGGCTATGCCGTCGGCGGGTTGAGCGTTGGCGAGGCACCCTGCGAGATGTATCGCATCCTCGACGTCACGGTGCCGCACTTGCCTGTCGACCGGCCGCGGTACTTGATGGGGGTAGGCCGGCCGGAAGACCTGCTGGAAGCGGTCGCTCGGGGGATCGACCTGTTCGATTGTGTCATGCCGACGCGAAATGGGCGAAACGCGATGGCCTTTACCGATGCCGGGCCGATTCGGCTGCGAAATCTGCAATATGAGCGCGATCCACGTCCTCTGGAAGAGGGGTGCCCTTGCCCAGCTTGTCGGCGGAGTCGGGCGTACATTCGACACCTTTTCATGGCCAGGGAAATGCTTGGCCCGATCCTGCTTTCGATCCATAACCTGACGTATTACCAGAGATTGCTAGCCGGGGCGCGGGCAGCGATCCAGGCCGATCGTTTTGCCCCGTATCGTGCGGAAAAAATCCTCGGTTGGAGTAGCCAGTAGGGGTAAGAAATAATTGTCGGCTAGTTAGGTCGTTCCTCTTGTTGCTTACGCGACAATAAGTTAAAATTCAGGGCTACCAACATGTTGCGGATTGTTGTCAACAGCCAGCCGCATGAAAGAAATCGATGCCGCCGGGTAGGTCGAGGGCCTGCTAGATAAGGGATTTTTGCCGTGAATACCATGCTGAACACGCTTGCAATCTTGTTTGCCCAAGGCGATGGCGGTGGCGCGGCCACGCCCAACATGCTGACAAGCATGTTGCCGATGGTCGTTGTTTTTGCGGCGTTCTGGTATTTTATCCTCTACATGCCCATGAAGCGTGAAAAGGCCCGCCAGGCGGCCTTGTTCGCCGGCATCAAGAAAAATGATCGCGTTCTCACCACCAGCGGCATCTACGGTGTGGTTACGAACGTCAGCAAAGAGTCGAATGAAGTTACTCTGCGGATTGACGAAGCCACCAACGCGAAACTTCGCGTGACTCTCAATTCGATCTCGCAGGTTTTGGGCGGCGAACCGGCTGCCGACACCCCCTCAAAATAGCTTTTGCAGGAATTCTTTCATGTCTTTTTTTCAAACTACGGCTTTTCTCATTTCCGCCATCGATCCGGCCCCGGCAGTCCCTTTTTACCTAACTTCCGGTTTTCTCAATTGCTCCATCTTCCTCGTGCTTTTGGTTGGCTCCGGCCTTATCGGCCATTGGCTGGCAAAGGCGTTGCGTGTAGCGGATTACGGCGTGAAGTTCGGCATCATCCTCTTTGCGATTTTTGCCAGCACCGTGGTCGTGATCCGCGGCTGGCCACCGAAGCTCGGTGTTGACCTTGGCGGCGGTTCGATCCTCGTCTACAAGGTCGATGAGCAGAAAACCGTCTGGCGGGCCGAGAAGATGGATTCACTGATCGCCTCGATCAGTAAGCGCGTCAATCCCGGCGGACAGAAGGAAATCTCGGTGCGCAGCCTGGGCACGGACATGGTGCAGATCGTCATGCCCTCCGTGAGTGGAAGCACGAAAGAGGAGAAGCAGGTCGAAGCGGAAGAGATCCGCAAGATCATTCGCACGACAGGTGCCTTGGAATTCCGCATCGTAGCCACGAAGCGGGACCACGAATCATTGATCGAAATGGCTAAGACGGAAAGAAAGAAGTTTCCCGCCGATTCCTCTAAAATCAAGACGGTCACCATTTCTGATCCCAAAACAGGGAAAGAGTTGGCCAAGTGGTGTCGTGTTCGCCCTCAAGAGATGGAAAAGATCAAGGGTGATGAGGCATCCTTGATCGTGGGCAAAGACGATAAAGACAAGGATATTGTTGAAGTTCTTGTTCTTAGCCCAGATAGCGAGGCGTACAACGTCACCGGCGGCGACGTCCGCGATGCGCGGATCGGGACGGACCAAGAAACCGCCACGCCTGAAGTCTTGTTCTCCTTCAACCCGGCGGGTGCGGCGAAGTTCGGCCGTTTGACGGGTGAGCATGTGCCCATCGGCAATTTCAGATATCGGTTGGCAATCGTGCTGGACGATGTATTGCAAACGGCGCCAACGATCCAAAGCGTAATTTCCGATTCCGGCCGCATCACCGGGAATTTCACCCAGCAAGAAGTGAAGGAAATTGTCGAAATCATCAATGCAGGCAGCCTGCCCGCCGCCCTGGAACCGACGCCGGTCCGCGACATGACTACCGAGGCCACTCTGGGCGCGGAGACCATCCGGCAGAGTACGATCGCGATGATCATCTCGTCGATTGCCGTGCCGCTGTTTATGCTCGTCTATTACCATTTTGCCGGCCTGGTTGCCGTGCTGGTACTGAGCTTGAACATGCTCATGCTGGTGGCCTTGATGATCCTGATCAAGGCCCCCTTCACGCTCCCGGCACTGGCCGGTTTGGCACTGACCGTGGGTATGGCGGTGGACAATAACGTGCTGATCTACGAGAGGTTACGTGAAGAATTGGCCCACGGTGCCGCCTTGCGGATGGCGATCCGCAATGCGTTCCATCGCGCGGGCGTGGTGATCATCGACGCCAACATCACGCACCTCATCGCGGCCACGGTTCTCTGGAGCGTCGGCACGGAGCAGATCAAAGGCTTTGCCATCACCTTCTGGCTGGGTGCCATATTGAGCATCTGGGCGACGATGTTTGTTGCCCGGGTAATCTTTGAAGTTTCCGAACGCCGCCGCTGGGTCCAGCGGATGAGCATGATGCAGTGGATCGGCCACACGAAGATTGACTTCATGGCCTGGTTCCCGGCCTGCGCGACCTTCTCGGCGGTGATTACCGTGTTGGGAATCGCTATCGCCCTGCTCCGCGGACAGGGCTTGTTCGACATCGACTTCACCGGCGGCGTGTCGGTGCAGACCGTCTTTCAACAGGAACAAGACATCACTCAGATCCGCAATCAGATCAATACCATTGCAAAGGATCTTCCCGATGCGACGGTTACCAATGCCCACGGCCAGGATGAGCCGGATAATCAACGGTTCATCATCGATACCTCCAACAGCAATCGCGAGGAAGTGGAGGGTTTGCTCAAAACACTATTTGGCAAGGAACTGATCACCCTGGGATTGACGGCCACGCCGGTCGCACAAGAAAAGCCGGAAACTAAGCTTGAGACCAAGCCGGAAACCAAAGTAGAGGAGAAGAAGCCTGAAAAACCGGCCGAGCCGACAACACAAGAAAAGCCAGCTATCAAGGCGGAGGAGAAGAAGTCAGAGAAACCGACCGCGCCGACTGCCACTCAGCCCGTGGAAAAGAGTGTGACCAAGCCGGAAGATAAGCCTTCGGAACCCCCGGTAGATAAGTCGGAGTCCAAACCGGTGGAGAATAAGCCTGCTGAGAAGCAGTCGCAATTGGACCTACCGGCACTGAGCCTCGTGGCGATGGCCGGTGACGAAGCCGTGCTGCTTGCCAAGGCTGATTCGACTGCCGCGAAAGCGGAGGAGAAAGCTAACGCGAAACCGCAGGCGAAGGCTGACGTGAAGCCGGAAGTGAAGGTTCCTGCGGCCAAAGCTGATTCTACAACAGCCGATTCAACGCCAGAACAATCGTTCCAGGCAAAACTGACGCTCTCGTCGACCGTGGCTAAGCTGATCGACGGCAAGGTGGTACAAAAGCCGCAACCCGTCAGGTACGATGAAGATCGCCTCAAGAAAGTGGTCGAACAGGCACTCACGGAGATTCTGGTGAACAAGGATCTTGTCGATCAGGTGCGAATTGAACTGACGACTCCCGACGGGTCGAAAAAGTCGGAGCATTGGAATCTGAAGCTCGTGCCGAATTCCGAAGCCAAGAACGCGCTGACGCCAGTCAAGTTCAATTCCTTGCTGACCACATTAGAGTCAAAAATGAGTGAGTTGGCGTACTTCCCCATTGTCGACAATATCGGCTCGGCCGTGGCGAGCGACACCCGTTTCTGGGCCGTCGTGGCCT
>JBAWVO010000352.1:0-6292 GCA_037147235.1 Planctomycetota bacterium
GCTTTTGGTGAGTAAAATGACACTACATCGTGTATAGCACACCAGGAGGACCGCTTTTTCACATAATCAGGGTATACGAATCAGCGAGGTTCTACCCCGAAGGGGTTGTGTCCCCTGGGACGTTGGGACGCAACCCCTTCGGGGTAGGAGGGTTCGGGTATTCCGATACCCAGGGTAGCCGCTAGCGCGGCAACCCTGGGCTAGGTGACATAACGCCGTTGGCGTAGGGAATGAATGGGCACGAGTTCCCAGGGTGGGCTTCAAGGCACCGGACACATTGTGGGGTGGGACGAGTGAATTCCTTAACTTCGTGCGTTATGGGGGCTCGTTTCACTCTCCCCACCCTACTTCCGCACCTAAAACTGGAAGAGCCAATTTATTCCGTTACTTGCCCTTCTTCCCGTCTCCTAAGCCGCGAGTTAGAATTAAAACTCTTGGAAAAACTGACGCTCTGCCCCTCACAAGGGCTGGGTGGCATCGGCAATTATCGATTGAAGGGATTTCTACTTTGTTGCGAACTCATACGTGCGGTGAACTTCTCGCGGATCATGTCGGTCAACAGGTCACCCTGTGTGGCTGGGTCGATACCTATCGCGACCATGGAGGACAGTTGTTCGTCGATCTTCGCGATCGGTACGGAAAGACTCAGGCCGTTTTTACCCCGGAATGCGGCGACGAAACCCTGCAACAGTCCAAGGCGCTGCGCTCGGAGGACGTGATCCTGATCCGCGGCGAGGTCGCCCGACGGCCCGAGGGCACGGTGAACCCGAAGCTGGATACCGGCGAGGTCGAGGTTCGTGTCCGCCACCTGGAAATCCTCAATAAGAGCGCGCCCCCCCCATTCCAGCCCGGCAGTGTCGATCTGCCCGGCGAAGACCTTCGGCTAAAATACCGCTATATCGATCTGCGCCGCCAGAAGATGCAGCAAACGCTGCTTCTTCGACACCGCATCATCAAGTCCATGCGAGACTACTTCGACGAGCAGCGGTTCATCGAGGTCGAGACCCCCATGCTGGGCCGAAGCACGCCGGAAGGGGCACGCGATTATCTGGTGCCCAGCCGCGTGGTGCAGGGGCATTTTTATGCCCTGCCTCAGTCGCCACAGCTTTATAAGCAGATCCTCATGGTCGCCGGCTACGACCGTTATATCCAAGTCGCACGTTGTTTTCGCGACGAAGATCTGCGGGCCGACCGGCAGCCCGAGTTCACCCAGTTGGACATGGAAATGTCGTTTGTCACCGCCGAGGACATCATCGGCATGATTGATGGGCTGATGGTCCGCCTAGCGAGGGAAATTCTCGGACTGGAACTCAAGCTACCCCTGCCGCGGATGACCTACGACGAGGCGATGGAGCGGTTTGGCCACGACGCCCCCGACCTGCGTTTCGGTCTGGAACTGATCGACGTCACCGACCTAGCCAAAGAGGCCGAATTCCGCGTCTTCCGCGAGGTTGCCCAAGGCGGCAATCGCGTCCGCGGGATGAACGTCAAGGGGGCCGCCAGCCGCTATTCTCGCAAAGATATTGACGAGCTTACGGCGTTGATCGTGGAAAACTTTGGTGCCAAGGGGCTGGCCTGGTTCAAGGTTGAGGAAGGCGGCACGCTCGCCTCGCCGATCGCCAAGAACTTCAGTCCGGAGCTTTTGGCCAAGATTGCCCAGCGGATGGGCGCCAAACCGGGCGACTTCCTGGTCTTCGTGGCCGATAAGTTCGAGGTCACCTGCAAGGCATTGTACGCATTGCGGAAACGGTTCGGCGTCGACTTGAAGCTTTACGACCCCAACGAGATGAATTTCTCCTGGATCGTTGAGTTCCCCATGTTCGCCCCTGACGAGGAAGGGGGCGGTTGGGCGGCGATGCACCATCCTTTCACGTCACCGCGGCCGCAGGACATGGCCATGCTATCGACCGATCCAGGCAAGTGTCGTGCGGTGGCCTACGACTTGGTGATCAACGGCTCGGAGGCCGGCGGCGGAACCATTCGTATCCACAATCAGCAGATCCAGCAGCAGGTCTTTGGTCTTTTGGGCATCGATCAAGAGACGGCGAGGGAAAGGTTCGGCTTCCTCTTGGACGCATTGCAGTTCGGTGCTCCGCCGCACGGCGGCATTGCCTTGGGCATCGACCGCGTGGTGATGCTTTTCGGCAAGCTGGAGAACATTCGCGACGCGATCGCCTTCCCCAAAACGCAACGTGCCACCGACCTCATGACCGGCGCCCCCGGCGAGGTCGACGCCAAGCAGTTGCGGGAGTTGAATATCAAGGTGAACAAGCCGTAGGCATGTTCCGATTACCTTTTCGACCTGTTGTGGCCGGTCTCCGACCGAGCCACGCCGCCGACCGAAGGTCTCCAATTTACCGGGAGACCTTCGGTCGTACGTTTCGGCGGGGTCAGGAGACCCGCGCCGAACCTGTGCCGTAGGCATGTTCCGATTATTTTTTCAGCGTGCCGTTCTTTCCGGGCACCAACCAATTGCTGCCGCCGCTGCCAAAAATCGTGTTCCGGGCACCGTTGTCCGTGAAGTTGAGAAGACTCGACCGCAGCTTGGGATTCGCGGCCGCCGCCGCCACGGCGCGGCGGTAGCTGGCACTGCACATGAACCGCGACCCTTGATTGAGCAGATTGATTAGGGCCTGATCGTTGGTGTCGTAGTTTGTCGTGCCTCCAAAGATCAGATTCTCCCGACCCTTGGCGTAAAGGCTACAATTCCCCGTGCCGGCGATCATGAGATTCTTGGCCGTACCGCCGGTGATCGTGTCATTGCCGCCGATTCCCATGAGGATGTTGTCGCCGCTGCCGCCGGTGATCGTGTCGTTGACAAGGCCCCCGCGAATCATCGTCATCGCCGCCCGGCCGCCGGTGAGGACGTTGGCATACTGCGCCGAGCCGACCAGCTTGTTGATGATGCCGTTGATTGAAAGCGTGGTACTCCACGGGGCAATCGACTGCGCCTGCCCCTTATCGAGGCCGAGATTGACGGTCACGCCCCCGGTGTCTTGGCTGAAGTCCAGCATGTTGTAGCCGCCCGTATCCACAATCGAGGTGGGCACGATGCCGGCGTTGAGATTGTAGGTGTCGCTGCCGCTGCCTCCGGACAGCGTGAGTTTCTGCACCGCGGCGATCTTCACTCCCAATCCGTTGCCCGTGACCGTGTCGCCGGCAAGGGTGAACGTGTTGGCCGCGTTCGTCCCAACCACGGTGACCTGGTTGTTCGTCGAACCGGAAACCCCTTGCACCAACACCTGCTTGGGAATCACCGCACTGGTGCCGCCGGGGAGCATGACCGACACGCTGTTCGCCTGCCCGGTAGGTAAATTGACCGAGACGGTGTCGGTCGATTTGAACGTGGTCTTGCTGAGAATCTTCTTGGCGATGTTATCGTATACCTGGACCTGGCTGCCGAAGAAGGTGACGGTCACGTTGCCCCCCTTGGCCGAATTCACGGGAACCTGGATGGGCGCCAATCCGAGGATGACCGAAATGTTCACCGGACCGATCGAGGCCGTGCGACCCTGGGAGTCGGAAACCTGCGCGCTGAACGCCGGCGACGTATTCAACTGGGCAGAGGTCGGCGTCCAGGTGAAGGTCTTGGCACCATCGAACACCATGCCTGCGGGCAGGGTGCCCGGAATGACGGTCACTGTGCTGCCGCTGGGGGCGTTGGTCTGCACGATATACGTATAAAGCGCTCCGACCGCGGCGTTACCGAGGGGCGGAGCAAGAACCTGCAAGCCGATCGTCAGTGCCGTACCCGCGGATACCGCACTGTCAACGGAACTGGCGGCAATCGGGAATTGGGATCCCGGTTGGCCCGTCGAAGTGCTAAAATTCGCAAACAGCGACAGGGCCGGAGTCGCAACCGTCTGCTTGACGGTAAACTGCCGGTTGCCGTCGGAGAGCTTGGTGGTGCTGGTCGTGGTCAGCGTGATGGTTGTGGCTCCCGAGGCAACGGTGCCCGTGGCGACCGGCGTGGTGACACCGTCAATGTAGACCGAAACTGTGGCACCGCTGATCGCTCCCGAAATATTGAACTTGAACTGGTTGGCGGTATTGGCGAAAGTACTCCCGGAGACGGGCTGTCCGCCGACGGAGATGGAAGAGATCCGCGGTGCCGGCGGGGCGACATAAACCGGCACGAAGGCGCGATAGACCGGATCGACCCCGCTCGTGGAATCCCAGGCGGCAGCCGTGGCCGACTGACCCGTGACCTCCAGGACTTGTACGCCGTAGTAGCCGGCCGTGGGGGTCGCGGTGTAGCTCGATCCGTTCTTCACGAGCGCCAGGTTTGGATTGGTCGTGTCCGCAGCCGGGGTGGTGCCGGTATACGTGTTGTCGACGTAGTATCCCGCATAACCGGACCCTTGCACGGCGCGCAGCACCTGCACATTCACGGACACGGCCGTGCCATCGGCCGAAACCCCCTGGGGGGTGAAGGTCGTTGCCGTATTGGCGGCGGTGGATATCTTGTCGTTGCCGTTGATCGGCGCAACCCAGGGGTTCGGTGGATCGAAGGAGTTGGTGCCGCCGACGCTGACCGAGAAGGTCTGGGTGTTGTTCAAGCTGTCGGTCACGGTGACTGTGTAAGGGCCGCTCGCGGCTCCCGACACGGCCTTGAGCAGCAAAACGCCGGCATCCGCCGCCGGCGGGGTGATGATGCTCATCGACGAGATCTGCGGTGCTGTCACCGGCTGACTGACTTCGCCCGACGAATTGGCCACCACCGCTGTATTGGCGATTGCCTCGCGGACGTTGTCACCCTTGATCAGCTTGCCGAAAACCGTGTAGCGGAAGTCGAGGAAACCGTTGCTGGTATCATTGGGGCTGGTGATGAAGAATTCCGAGCTATTGCCGTCCACGCCGTTGTTGGCCATGGCCAGCAGGCCGCTGGAGGTAAATCGCAAGTCGGAATTCAACTCCACCGGGATCGTACTTCCCGAGCCGCCTGAGCCGCCCTGGATCATGAAAGACTGGATGATCCGGTAGAACGAGCTGTTCGCATAATCGCCCGATGTAATCAGACTCTCGATGTGTGCCACCGTGTTGGGCGCGTAGTTCTTGAGCAACTCAATATCCATGTTGCCCAGGTTGGTGCTGATCCGCAAGATCGGGTTCGCGACCTGATTGCTCTGCTGCATGAGCGTTGCAGAAATCGCTCCGGGGTTTGACGAGGTGACCGTGTAGGTCGTCGCCGAATTCGCGCTCGCATCGTTGAACGAGACCAAGACCGGTGAACCGATCGCCACGCTCGCGGGCGGGGCAAGCACGGAAATACCGCTGGTTGCCGCCACTGAAACAAACACCGAGGCCGTGGTGCTGTTGCCCGCGGTATCGGTGAGCGTCGCCGTAAACACCTGCGTCGTGCCCGCCAGACCGGCCGTGACGTCGATTGCGGGCCAGGTGAAGGTATCGACACCATCGAAGGTCATGCCGGTCAACTTCGTGCCCGCCGCGATCGTAGCCGTATCACCGGCAGCGGTGGTGGCATTGGTTGCCATCTTGTAGGTAAATACACTGCCGACCGTTGCCGAAGCGGCGGGAGCCGAGGCCATGGCAAGATGGGTAAAAACCTGAACCGAGGCGCTCACCGGTGAACTGGCACTGACCACCGAAGAAGTATCGGTCTGCGTGGCCGTAAAGGTATGTGCGCCATCCGACAGCGTGCTGGTGCCGTTGGTGGTCACCTGGATGGTCGTGGCCCCAGTGGCAACCGGACTCGCGCTGGTGGCGATCGCCGTCGCAGAGCCATCGGCAAAGACTTTCACCGTGTCGCCGGCCGTGACACCGGTAACAAGGAAGGTTAGTTCTTTTGACGTCGATGAATTGTTTGCCGACGTGATTGCAATAGTTCCCAAGCCGGATGGCGGTGGCAGGAGTTCGACCTTGGCCGGTGCGCCCGAGAGCAGTTGGCGGTGTTCCAGGTTCTCGAAGCCAAGACGCCGTGCAAGGAGGCTGACGGGCTTCTTCGTCCGATTGGTCCGCAATGTCGAACCGATTCTGCCACTATCCGAGTAGTTGCTCATGATGCTCCGTTTCCGCAGGATTTTGAAGAGAAAAGTACCCTCGCTTGGTTGCCCATGCTTATGTCGTAAGATGAGTGTTAACCCGACATGAGGCATTGCCCGTGCCTCGTTGCCTGCAACCCAAGCTTGCGAAGGTATCCCTCCATGATAATCGATCCGAGTTCCATTTTCAAATATTTCCTTGAAATTGCTGGGGGAACCGCAAAATCCGCTTCGCAGGCCTTGATCATAACCTTGCCAACTGCTAGCAGTGACGGCAGGCCGTAGGGTGC
>JBAWVO010000353.1:0-6209 GCA_037147235.1 Planctomycetota bacterium
GCCAGGTTGGATTGTCCAACTGATCTACATCAGCTTATCTTGGCACACTCATGGTGTTCGTCCGAAAATATGGCTATGGAGCCACGACCGGCACCTATCTGGTCGTCGCGGTCGGTCTACCGCTCTACGTGCTGTTGCGTGCTTCCGGAATCCTCTGCGGTGAACCCATTGTTCCGAGTACGATCAAAGCCTTGATTTATGCAGAATTCGCAGTGGCTTCCGCATTGATTGCCATGGGTGTCGTGCTCGGACGTCTGCGGGTTTTTCAATACGCATTACTGTCACTCTTGCTGGTTCCGGCATATTTGCTGAACGAATGGCTGGTGTTGGATGGCGGGCTGGGTATAACACGTGGGTTTGTGGATACCGCCGGGTCGATTATCATCCACGCTTTTGGTGCTTATTTTGGCATAGGATTAACCCTGGTTCTGACCACTGGGCAACAACGCCGTCAACCGATTGAATCCGATGCCACCTCGGATCGCTTTGCGATGCTCGGTTCGATGGTGCTGTGGTTGTTCTGGCCCAGTTTTTGCAGTGCCATTGTTCCGCTCCAGGAAATGCCGCAGACCGTGGTTAATACCATATTCTCGCTGTCGGGTGCCACCCTCAGCACTTATTTGTTGAGTACAGTGCTTCGCAAGGGCAAAACCTCAATTGCCGACATGGCAAATGCGGCACTGGCCGGCGGTGTTGCCATCGGAGCGACTTGCAACGTAGTAACGCCGGCGATGGCTTTCGGAATCGGTTTGCTGGCCGGGGCTGTTTGTGTCCTCGGGTATGTGTTCGTTCAACCGGCCCTGGAAGCGCGACTCAAAGTCGTGGATACCTGTGGGGTTCATAATTTGCACGGGATGCCGGGACTGTTGGGTGGCCTGATCGTTCTAGGAGTGGTGCCCGGCGTGGCCGTGGCGCAACTCATTGGCATTGTCGTCACCCTTGCACTTGCCCTCGGATGCGGTCTCCTGGCCGGCCTCCTCATCAAGATCACGGGCACGACGCGTTTGGCTTATGAGGATCGCGAGGAGTTCAGCGGCGTCGAATAGCGAGTCTGCCCTCCCCAAGACTATGCGAACAAGTGTACCACGTCGAACCGCTGTTATGCTCTTCTACATTTCACCCGTTTTTTGAGGCTTCCATCAAACCACCGTTTCCCGTATCGTGGCTTTTTAGCCAGGGCGGCGACGGTCCCAGAGGGCGAAAGCAATGTCGAAGCGGAGGATGAAACGGAGGCTTGAACCGCCAGTTCCAGCCAAGTTCAAGATCGGGGATCGTGTCCGCGTTAAGCCGGGCATCCTAGATGAGGATCACCCCGACATACCGCTCGGTGGCTGGGCTGGGACGATCTCCGAAGTCCACAAGCGAGGCATCTACAGCGTCCGATGGAGCCAAGAGACGCTGGCAAGCATCCACCCGATCTACAAAAGGCGGTGCGCCATCGACGGGAATGTTCTGGAGGAGTATTGGTTGAAAGAGGAGGATATGGAACCCGATCGGGGAGAACCGCTCGCCATCGAGCAGCCGACCAAAATCACCCCACGCCCGCTGTCGGCAGAAGACCAGAGCGACCGGGTGCGGATGGTGTTCGGGGTGACCAGCGATGATGTTTTGCCCGCCGTGGACGAGGATTCGTTGGAGACGTATTACGACCACCTTGTCAAGCAAATGAAGCTGCCCGTGGATGCACGGCATTGCCCGCAGGAGGATTTCCTCAATCCGTCGCCTCTCCGTAGGGTCAAGGTTGTTGCGTTGGATGGTGAGATTGGCTGGGACGAGGACGAGGGCATCCTGTGCAAGATACGCACCGATGAAGGGGAGAAGGTTGTGCCTCTGACGGACATTGAATTCCGTCACTCCGACCCAAACTACCAACTTCTCGCTGATTTTTCGACTTGGTTCTGTGGCTACTTGTTGAACGAGGAGGACGATGTCGCGGAAAAGGACGACGAAATGGAGGATGATGGAGAGGCGTCGGAAGTCCCGAAACCGGCGACTTGGCGCGATGTCGTATTGGTGCTTTTGGAAATCGTCGCCTTCGCCATGTCCTTCAGTGCGGTTGTCGGATCGGCGGTCGCGGTCATGCCGTGGGCAAGATGGGCGGCTTGCATTGGCGGCGGCGTGTGGGGCATGATCGTGGCAGTCGCCCATGTTCGGTATGCCCGAAAGAAAATGAGTTTCGTCGTGCCCCGGTTGCAAAAAGTCGCTGACGGCATCATCGGGGTGCTCACCGGCACTGTCCATGGGGTGCTATTCGGCATCATGGCGGTAGCGTTCATCGGCGCACTACTGGGCGGCATCGTGGGGATCTTGCTTAGGCGAGTCTTCGGCGGCACAAATGGGTGGTTCTTTCACGTTTTCCCCGGAAGCGTACTTTTCGCTGCTGCCTGCGGCGTAGCAGCCCAGGCGTTTTACCTGGACCGGATCGCGGCGAGCGAGGGACTTTGGCTTGGGGCTTTGATTGGGCTGGGAAGCGCACTGCTGTTTTGCCTTGTCGCCATGCCTTTGGCATTTCTTACAGTCAGGAGACCTTCACGGTGAGATTAACGGATGACAAAATGTCCGGCTCTCCGCCAAGTTTGTGGTGCGGGCGTCTCGCCTGCTTGGTTCAACCACAACCTCTTGGGCAGGCGGGACGCCCGCACCACAATTATCCGCAAACCCAGCGGAGAGCCGATACTTCCCAAGTATCAAGGCGAACGCGAAGTCGTTTCATCCCTTCTCTGCTCGCTCTAGGTTCAATTTGAGAAGTCGCTCCAGCAATTCGTCGTCGGAAATTCCGGGATCCCAACCGTAGGCGGCGAAGACGGCCGTGTCGAGCTTCTTGTGGGCCAAGTCGAGCCATGCCGGCCGTTGGTTGTAAAGATTGGTGAGTGTGCGAATCTTCAAACTCGCCGCGCAGTCGGGGTCTTTGGGGATCAATCGCGGCCAGCGAACCGTGCCGATACCGCAGGCATCCGGATCGACGACATACCTCGCCCACGGCCCAACGACCGAGCCGGGAAACTCCAAAACCTCCGTCTTCGTCCACTCCGGCGGGTTCAGCCAGCGGCAGCGTAGATCGTCCAGTTCCTTGGCGGCAGCGGAAATCGCGGTTTCTTGATCGGGTGTTGGGTGCGGAAATGGGAAAGTTCCAAAACAGGTTGTCGGCGTGTATCGGTCGCCACTTTCCTTCTCGCGAAGTTGTGTTCCTCGTGAAAACGCCCACCTAAGATGAATTCGTGAATGGAGGACTCCGAAAAAGTAATCGTCTGATCGTACAAACGCGATAACAGTTTGTGCGGGCAGTATGGCCAGTTGCAACCAGACGAATAGTCTATGCTTGGCAGTTTGGCAGGTCGCGATATACCGCGAGCAGCCGCGCACGGCGGTTCGATATGCGTTATTAACTTCACCGTGAATCCACCAAAGCCTCTTGCGTCTTTCACGCTTGGTCACGTCACGAATCGGTTTTACTTCGCGACGTACAAACTCAAAGGGGGCTTCGTACTTTGCCGCGTCTTCCTCGGTTAATTCGCCAAAGTCTATGATCCACATCGGTGCATCGCGTTGAGTTATCGCAATCCCATTTATCCATGGTCGCAGGACGTCGGAATTCGGTAATCCGTTTGGATTTGGATGAAACAGCATTTGAATAGCCGCATCGTCGGTTTGCTCAAATGGTCCAACCTTAACGGGTCCCTGAAAGGACTTTTGGGCGTTGTCAGGTAGCGACGCGGCGGTTGTTAGGTCAGTGTCTGACGTCAAGTCAGCGTTGATTGTGGTGACTTCTGTTTCGTTCAAAACTCGCTGCTGCTCTGCGCCGTTATCGAAACCCAGCATCGAGACATGGACAGTTGCACCATCAAGCACCCAATCCCGGTCACTTTCCGCAAAAAACACGTCTCCAGATCCCTTAATCCTCTCCACAACCTTGCGATTTGCCTTGCCCCGTATTCCCTGCGTCGCCAACAACCCAGCACGACGGCATTTCTTGTTTTCGATATGCGCACGAGCCCTTTCAAACCAGTAGCAGCACAGGTCGGCCTCTCGAGGCACACGTTCCCCCCAGACCTTGAACATGGCGTCAACGTAATCGTCGCCCAGGTTCTTTCGCAGCAGTTTTCCACCCAAGAACGGCGGGTTCCCCACAATAAACTCTGCCTCCGGCCACTCCGGTTCCTTGGGATGCTCCGGGTCGGAAAGGTCGAGAATAGCGTCCATCTGCTCGATCGTGCCGATCGGTGCCAACACCGGATCGTTGGGCATCTTGAAGCCGTTGTGGTGCATCCATTGCAGGTAGCCGATCCAGATCACGACCTGGGCAAGCTGCTGCGCGTAGACGTTGATTTCCAGCCCGCGAAGCTGCGCGGGATTGACCTGCGGAACGAGCGATAAACCCCGCATGGCGGCGTAGGCGATGACCTCCTTCTCCAAGTCCAGGAGCATGTGAAGTGCCACGTAGAGGAAATTGCCGGAGCCGCAGGCCGGGTCGAGAACGCTGACGTGGGCCAGCCGCTCGATGAAGTCGAGAATCGCCCGGTCGAACGCCTTGCGTTGCGGGCTATCCTTGTCGGACAAACCTTTCGTCCGCGAGCGGCTTGCCTTGACCACTTTGGGCCAAAGCTCCTCCTCACACTTCCGCTTGACTTCCGCCCACTCGCGCTGGAGCGGGGCCAGCAGGACGGGCTTGAGAAGATCCTCAATGTCGGCGCGGCCCGTGAAGTGGGCACCAATCTGAGACCGCTTGGCCGGATCGAGCGTTCGCTGGAAGAGTGTGCCGAAGATCGACGGCTCAACGCACGACCAATCTTTGCCGTTCACCACGACCAGCGAGTTGATCTCCTCTTGCGTGAGCGAAATCACGTCGGCATCAGCGAACAGGCCGCCGTTGAACCAGGCGATCGTATCGTTGCCGTAATCGCCGCCGCTGGCCATCGCCTTGAAGAGGGATTCGAGCCGTCGGGGCAGGTAGGCCGGGTTGGCCTTGGCGTTGTCCAGTAGTTTCCCGAACAGCCCTGCCGGCAGTAGCAAGGTATCTTCACCGAACATGCAGAACATGAGCTTCATCAGGAAGTGGGCTGCACGAAGCGGCTCAATCCCCCGGTCTCGCATCCCGTCCGCCAGTTCCGCGAAGCGTTCGGCCGCCTCGATCGTAATCGCCTCGCTGGTGATGCCGGGTTTGAGGGAATTGGGGTCAGTGAAGACTCGGCGGAGGATGCCGAGGTTGGCGGGATCGGCCAGGCCGGCAAGGTCGAAAAGGTGCTGCTGCTTGGCGGTGCCGGTGAAATTCGTGTGGACCTCGAACCGGTCCATGTCGCAAACAATCATCAGGGGCGGGTTCTCGAGTGCCTCCCGATACAATTGCAGTTGCGTATAGGCGGCCTTGAGATCCTTATGCTTCCCCTTGTATTCCCAGCCAAAGTGGTCGCGCATCCAGACGTCGGCCCAGCCCTGCCGGTCTTCGCTGGTCTGTACCCCTTTTTCAAAGGTGTACCACGTACCCTCAGGATCGGCCTCGGCCGGTTTTGGCTGGTCCAATAGTTCGCACAAGTCGAGAAAATGCTGCTGGCATGCGCTGCGCTCCGTGAGCGTCACCCGTTGCCACTTGGCGATAAACTGCTGAGGGGTCACTAAACCAACTCCGATCGTCTGTGAAGACCAACTTTGGCAATGCGAGCAATTCTATCAGTTGGCCTTGCGTGACGCCATACGCGAGCGGGGGCTGTTGAACGCCAGAGTTACGCCCCGCAAGCCGCCGGTTCGCCGCGCCGACGTCTCGTGGCGAGGCTTCGGTTGGCCTGGCTCGACGTAGGGTGGGTGAAGCATCGAATGGTGCGTTACGCGAACGGATTTGGAACAGCGTTAAGTGTTTTCAGCGTCTCGATTTCGTGCGCAACCCACCATTTCCCGGCCGGTTCGCTCCACGCACCCTACGGCCTGTCGTCACTGCTAGCTGTTGGCAAGGTTATGATCGAGGCCGGCACCGACTAGGCTCGGTCGGGAGACCGGCCACAACTTTCGCCAGGCACTAGATTCTGGTATACTGGCACCCGTCTGGCTCGAAACTTGAACTGCGTCCTCTTTCTTCCGGGAACCATTGTGCCGCTTGGAATCCGCCCAATTGAAGGATGGCGACGACTACACAAAGGCCCATCCTGTTTTTTCGATCTGCCTAGTCGACGGGATTCTTTGGAAGGATGCAACCAAAGTCCACCATGCGTTTCGCCTCA
>JBAWVO010000354.1:0-6197 GCA_037147235.1 Planctomycetota bacterium
GACCCGTATCAACTGAGGAATCTTGCAACCGTGCCGGAATGTGCCGCGTTGTGCCAGCAATTCGACGATCGCCTACAATCCACCCTGCGGACAATCGGCGACCCGTTCCGTCCCGCTGCGTACTATATTAAGCAGTGGGGACTGAAGGTCGCGCCCGGCAACAGCATCTCTTACGCCCCTGGTGCCCAGCCTCAGACGCCGCAACGACGATAAGCGAGAAACAGGACGCCATCGAACAGAAGGGCTGCTCAAACCTGTACAAAGGGAGGCCAGCTAGAACTCGCCCGAACGAACGTGGTGCTAGCCCACATGGAGGATGCCGCGACTGACGGATTCCCGGTGGCCGCCCAACCAGTTCGACGTGAAAAGTCGGAATTCAACCTATATTTGGAAAGTGGCCTGGACGGAGGCTAGAAATACTGTCGCCCAAGTGCCAGAATAATACGACCGACCGGGAACTAAATCGGACGCAATTTCGTCTATTACCGGACAAACCCAAGGAGAAACACAATGCGATATCGTACTTTGGCACTCTGGTCCCTCGTGGCCGCCGCCATCTCGGCTCTGCCGGCCACGGCGATGGCCCGGATCAAACTCATCACCCTCCCCGTGCGGGAACGGGCGGAAATCCAGTTGGACAACCCCGGTGCCACGCTGGTCGAGGAGGAACGGATCGTTCCCCTGGTCAAAGGCGTCAACCAGGTCGATTTCTCCTGGGCGAATACCCAGATCGACCCGAACACGATCGTCTTCCGCGTGATAGCGGGTGCGGACGGCGAGGCCCCGAAGGCAACTGCCAAACCGGCCGCGGCCAAAGAAACCAAGCCCCTGGACGTGAAAGTCCTCTCCGTCAGCTATCCGCCCAACGAGGCGGCCCTGGTCTGGCAGGTTTCCTCTAGCGACTCAGGCTCGGCCCGCGTCCGCATCAGCTACTTGCTGGGAAACCTGACGAAGAGTTTCAACTACCGGGCGGTCGCTACCAACGACGAGAAGGCGCTGATCCTCTCGGAATACATGCGCATCCAGAACCTGGCCAATGAGTCATTCGGCTCGACCGGGCTTTGGGCAGGTTTCGGCCCACGCTTCCTCAAGCCGATCGGTATCAATGAAACCAAGGAAATGCTCGTCAAGAAGTTTACCGAGGTGCCGGTCAAAAAGACCTACACCTGCGACCCGCAGGCCCACGGCTATCTTGACCGCCCGCAGAACAAGCTGCTGGTGCCGATGCACTACGTCCTCAAGAACAACAAGGCCAACCGCCTGGGTGTGGCGCCGTTGCAATATGGCAAGGTCCGCATCTTCCAAGATGACGGTCACGGCGGCACGGCCTTCATTGGCGAGGATTGGGGCAAGTTTACCCCGCTGGACGACGAGATGCGGCTCTATGTCGGCGTGGCCCAGGATGTGGTAGTGAAACGCACTATCGACAAGAACCAACAGCATCGCATCGCCGGCAACCTTTTTGACCGCGAAGTGGTCATCAAGTTCGAGATCGAGAACTTCAAGGACAAGGCCGTCGTGTTGGATATCTCGGAGAACGTGCGGGCGATCCGCAATGAACTCTATGGCAACAACGGCCGCGATATTCAGTGGGAACTTGGCAAGGACACGACTTTCGTGGAAGGATCGGACAAAGAGAAGAGTACCTTCGAGCAGTTGGTATTCCACATCAAACTCCCGGCACGCGGCGCCGACACCAAGGCCGAGAAGATCGTCCACAAGCTACACCTCCTGATCAAGAATGAATGGTGATACTATGCGAAATACAATGATTCGAGGAATACTGGGGCTGGGAATGTTGCTCGTGGCGGCCTCTGTCGTGCGGGCGGAAAACGTCGATCTTTCGACCGTTCCCACCCGCAATACGGTGCAACTGACGATTTACAACTCCGAAGATCTGACCTTGGTGCGAGAAACCCGCAAGGTGAGCTTCAAGCCGGGTGCTAACCCCTTGCAGTTCAGTTGGGCCAACACGCTCATCGACCCAACGTCGGTCGAGTTGCGGTTCCTGACCCACAAAGACAAGCTAACCCTGCTGGACGCCACCTTCCCGCATGCCAAGCCGCAGATGGTCTACTGGAACGTGCAGAGCGAGATGGATGGGGAGGCAATGGTCGAGATCACCTACTTCACCAGCGGCATCAGTTGGTCAGCCGACTACCTCTGCATTGCCAACCCGGCCGAGACCGACATGGGCCTCGAAGGGTTTGTGCGGGTACACAACAATTCGGGCGAAGAATACGAGGATGCCCAGGTCCGGCTGGTCGTCGGCCGGATCAACTTGGTGCAGAAGATCGCCGAGCTGGCCCGTATCACGCCGCAGCAGGTGGAAGAATTGGACGATACAGAGCGTGGTAAGTTCAAGAAAGACGCCCTCGTATTGGCAATAGAAGCGCCCCTGCTCACCGCACAATCCTCGGCTCGCAAAAGCAGATCCGAGGAGCCCAAGCAGGTCGCCAAAGAAGGACTAGGCGAATACTTCATCTACACCATCGAAGGGACCGAAACGATCCGCAACGGGTGGTCTAAGCGGATGCGAAGCCTGGAAGCGGCCAAAGTGCCCCTCAAGATACAGTATCGCTACCGCCTGGCCGAATATGGCGACCAACTGGTGCGTATGTACCTGTTGACCAACGACAAGGACTCGAAGCTGGGCACCACTCCGCTGCCGGACGGTATCGTCCGTGTCTTCCGCGAGAACGGTCGCGATGGACTGAGCTTCCTGGTGGCCCAATCGGTCAAGTACATCCCTATTGGCGACAAGATCGAGTTGAACCTCGGCCCCGACCCGGAGGTCATCTTCGAGCTGATCAAGCTCCGCACCTGGCGTGATAATTTGTGGATGCAACTTCACGGGGCGAACGTCTTCCGGAAAGTCGGCGAAGCTGGGGTGGTGGTGCAAGTCAACAGTTCGGTGGTTGGCTGGGATGACCATACCCTCTACACCCAGCGGGTCCGCAACTACACCAAGAAGCCGATCGAC
The DNA here is from genome assembly GCA_037147235.1 of Planctomycetota bacterium. Taxonomy (GTDB): domain Bacteria; phylum Planctomycetota; class Planctomycetia; order Pirellulales; family Thermoguttaceae; genus JANXQG01. Next base: position 2,984 of record JBAWVO010000354.1, read on the forward strand.
TTGGAGGTTCGCCGAGCCTTCGGCGGCCATGTTGTCTTCCGTAGCGAGCTTCCTGCCAAAAACCACGACTACCAGACGGTCGAGTACACGGCCACGGTGAAACCCGCCGAGAAGGTTAATCTGCTGTATGAGATCATCCAGCACCAGGGCTGGTTGGCCAAGCAGAACAATGTGACGATCGAAAAGGCCCAAGTTAAACCGTAATCGAGACTGGCATGATGATACACTGGACAAAAGACGCGATACTCTTGGCGATCTTCGTGGCTGCCGCTAGCTTGGGGCAGGCGAAGAACGTCGATCTTTCGACGGTGCCCGCCCGGCAGAGCGTCCAGTTGACCATCTACAACTCGGAAGACCTGACGCTCGTGCGAGAAACCCGCAAAGTCAGCTTCAAACCGGGTGCTAATCCTTTGCAGTTTAGTTGGGCCAACACGCTCATTGACCCAACTTCAGTCCAACTTCGATTTCTTAACCATCCCGACAAGCTGGAATTGCTCGACACAACCTTCCCGCACGACAAACCCAAGATGCTCTACTGGAACGTGCAGAGCGAGATGGATGGTGAGGCAACGGTCGAGATCACCTATTTCACGAGCGGGATCAGTTGGGCGGCGGATTACGTTTGCATCGCCAACCCGGCCGAGACCGACATGGGCCTCGAAGGGTTTGTGCGGGTACACAACAATTCGGGCGAAGAGTACGAAGACGCGCAGGTGCGGCTGATCGTCGGGCGGGTCAACCTGGTCGAGAAGATCGCGCAGTTGGCGCGGGTGCCCATGAACGAGGTCGACAACCTCGGGCTCGAAAAGAAGAAGGAACTCCGCTACGAAGCGACAAGACGGCTTTCAAAAAAGTCCGCGTCCAGGGCAAAGAGCGGCGGCCGGGGGTCTAATGGTGACAAGGATGGCCAGGAGCAATTAGAGGAGAAGCAGATCATCAAAGAGGGCCTGAGTGAGTATTTCATCTACACGATCGAAGGGACGGAAACGATCCGCAACGGCTGGTCGAAGCGGATGCGAAGCCTTGAGTGCACCACCGTGCCGTTCAAAATCCAGTACCGCTACCGCCCGGCCGAATACGGTGACCAGTTGGTGCGGATGTATCTGCTCACCAACGACAAGGACTCAAAACTCGGCACCACACCGCTGCCGGACGGCATGGTCCGTGTTTTCCGGCAGAATGGCCAGGATGGATTGAGTTACCTGGTCGGGCAGCCGATCAAGTACATCCCCATCGGCGACAAGATTGAGTTGAACCTCGGCCGCGATCCCAACGTGATTTTCGAGCTGGTCAAGCTACGATCTTACCGCGACAACATCTGGATGCAAATCCACGGTGCTGACATCTTCAAGCAGGTGGGCGAGGCCAACGTCCAGATCGAGGTGAATAGCTCGGTGGTGGGCTGGGATGACCGGGCGATGTTCAGTCAGCGGGTGCGCAACTACACGGCCAAGCCGATCGACCTGGAGATTCGGCGAACCTTCCCCGGCCACATTGTCTTCCGCGGCGATCTGGCAGCCAAAAACTTCGATTACCAGACGGTTGAGTACACGGCTACCGTGAAGCCAGGCGAGAAGACAGACCTCCTCTACGAAGTCATTCAGCACCAAGGTCGCAACGTCAAGCAGAATAATGTCACCGTGGAGAAAGCTACCGTTCTATGAGCGTGAACCTGGTGTCGATGGCCTTGGTGATGGCGTTGATCTTCGTTGCTGCCACGCCGTTACAGTCAGCCGACCTGGTACGCACACAAGCCGTCGTTTCCTTTTTACATTGGTGCCTCGTGGTGCCTGCTAGAATGGGCGGATTACGTTTCCGCTTTGATTTCCCCACAGAAAGGGTGTACGAATGAAGAGCCTGCTTACCTCGCTGTTCGTTGTCTTCACGGCCTCCACGCTGGCCGCCCAACAGCCTCCGAATCTCGACCAACCGAAGATTACGGTCACGGGCGAGGCGCTCGTCTACGCCAAGCCGGATAAGATCATTCTGAACTTCGGGATCGAGACTCGCGACACCCAGTTGCTCACGGCGAAACGGAAGACCGCCGACATCTGGAAGAAAGCCGCCGCCGCACTCAAGGAAAGCGGCGTCCCGGACAAGGATGTGCAGACCGACTACCTCTCCATCGAGCCGCGATATAAGAACTACAATGAGATGGAAGGGCCAATAGGCTACGTGACGCGCAACATGTTCGTCGTGACGCTGGCCGATCCAGCCAAGGTGGAGGTACTGATCTCCCAGATGCTGGAGGTTGGGGTGAATCACGTCAACGGCGTCGAGTTCCAGACCACGCAGTTCAAGCAGCATCGGGAATCGGCCCGCGAGCTGGCACTTAAGGCGGCGCGAGAAAAGGCCGACAAGATGGCGGCGGCGTTGGGATGCGCTATCGGCAAGCCGGTCGCTATCAACGAAACCTACGGCGGCGGGTCGTGGTATTTTTCCAGTTGGTCGGGATTTGGTTACGGGCGGTCTTCGGGGGGAATGTCGCAGAACGTGATTCAGGACCAGCGTGGATCGGGTGGCGAAAACCCCGAGTCCATGGCCCTGGGCAAAATCTCTATCCGGGCAGGCGTGTCAGTGACCTTCGAGTTGAAGGACAGTCGGTCTGACTCGAAGAAGCCCTAGCGGTACAAGAGTCAGAGAGAACTATTCGTGAAATCTTTTGCACAGATGCCATCATTGCCATGCGCTACGATGCGACCGAGTTTTCGGAGCGAGCGACCGAAGTGCTCGCCTACGGTACTGCGGTAAAACTTCTCCGCAGTTGATCCCGAGCCTGGTAAGCACTACGGACACTGAAACGCCGGGGAGCATCCGTCAGGCCCAGAATGGTTTCTTCAGCGGCCTGAAAGCGGCAGACTGCTTGAAATACGAGGGGTGTGGCCGCCGGATTGACGGCTCAGTGCACCAACGAATTGCGGCAAAAAACCTCCCTATTACTGGTCGGGTTTTGGCTTCAGGATCAGCCCTTTCGGGCGTCGCCGGTCAAGCTGGAAATCGAACCGGTTGAGAAAGCTCAGGCCGAGCAGGCCATCCACGCCGGCCTCCGGTTCATCCAACACTACGGCCGAGACGTTTTGCGCCTCCACGCCGACGACCGAGATTTTCGGTATGACCAATTCTCGGCCAGTAGTTTTGCCCCCGCCAGCAAGCCTTGCTTCAACGGGTTTGCCGAGCCGAGCCGATAGTCCCAGGGCATCGACCAGCGATCGCG
>JBAWVO010000355.1:0-6183 GCA_037147235.1 Planctomycetota bacterium
CATACCCTGAAACACTACATGTTGTGGTCACGCCAGTCAAGGGGATACCCCATTTGCAGTTTCCCTGAAGTGGCAAGCAAATAACACTTGACTTTCAGGACAAGTACCGCCAGAATCGTTGTTCCCCGTTTTTCTTAAATTGGCATGTACGCCCGGATTACTGTAGCAAACTTGGAATGCGGCGATTTATCACCGCTTTCTTGTAAAAAATGATTGAATTCCGCGGAAAGGTCTTGTTCCTTGGCTTTGGCGCGGTTGCCCGTTGCACACTTCCAATCTTCTTGAAGAGCATCCAGGCATCGCCGCGGAATATCACCATCCTCGATTTTGAGGATTTGGGGGGGGTAGTCAAGTCTTGGACCGACCAGGGCGTTCGTTTCAAGCGAGAAAAGGTCATCCAGGAAAATTATGGTGCCCTCCTGAGTCGCTACGTGGCCCAGGGCGACCTGATTATTGATCTGGCTTGGAACATCGACTGTTGCGAGTTATTGCAGTGGTGCCACGACCACGGAGTGCTCTATATCAATACTTCGGTCGAGGTATGGGACCCCTATGAAGGGCTGGAATGGAAGCGGCCCACGGAACGCACGCTCTATTTCCGACACATGAATATCCGCCACTTGAAGGCCGAGTGGCACGATCCCGGGCCAACGGCCGTCCTGGAACACGGTGCCAACCCAGGGTTGATCTCCCACTGGACCAAAAAAGGCCTGCTGGACATCGCCGCCGCCCTGCTTGCCGACCGCAAGCTCAAACCGGCCGATGCCGAAGAGGTCCAGCAGCTAGCTGCGGCTCGCACTTACAACCGCTTGGCCCAAAAAATCGGCGTCAAGGTAATCCATTGCAGCGAACGCGATACCCAAATCGCCAACCAGCCTAAGGAAATCGACGAATTTGTCAGTACCTGGAGCATCGAGGGCTTCCACGAAGAAGGTACCACAACCGCGGAAATGGGCTGGGGAACACACGAAAAGTACCTCCCACCCCAGGCATGCCAGCACGACACCGGCCCCAAACATCAAATCTGCCTCGCCCAGATGGGAATCAATACCTGGGTCCGCTCTTGGGTGCCCTACTACTCCGTCCACGGGATGGTCGTGCGGCACGGTGAGGCATTCACGATTACCGATTACCTCACGGTTTGGGAGGACGGTATCGCCGTCTATCGACCCACGGTCCACTACGCCTACTGTCCCTGCGACGCCGCCGTGGCTTCGCTCCATGAGTTCCGCGGCTCCAACTACCGATTGCAGACGAAACTGCGGATCATGACCGACGAAATCGTGGCCGGATCCGATATTCTTGGTGCATTGATCATGGGACATGCCTATAATTCATGGTGGACGGGCAGCATTCTCTCCATCGAGGAGTCACGGCAACTCGTTCCCAATCAGAATGCCACCACCATGCAGGTTGCTTGTTCGGCAGTCGCCGCGATATGCTGGATGATTGAAAATCCAACCCGTGGCGTTTGCGTCGCCGACGACCTCCCGCACGAATACATCCTTGAGCGAGCCTCCCCCTACTTGGGGCAGTGCCTGTCGATTCGTTCCGATTGGACACCATTGAAAGACGCAACGGACTTTTTTGGGCTCGGTCCACGGCGGGTGCGTACCCCGCGGGATCCCTGGCAATTCAAAAACTTTCTTCTGTAAACGGAGCTGATAGATGATCGATCGGGTGATGCTGCAAGACCTTGCCAAAGAGCACGGAACCCCACTTTTTATCGTCGATCACGATATTTTGCGACAGAACTACGCGCGATTCAGAAAGTGCCTGCCGCGCGTGCAGGCCTACTACGCCGTAAAGGCCAACTCCGACCCGGCGATTGTCGAGACGCTCTACGAAGCCGGATGCAGTTTCGACGTGGCCTCCATGCCTGAATTTGACATTGTCTACCAGTACATCAAAGGCCTCCCCGAGAAAGAGCGGCAAGACTACATCTGGGACAAGATCATCTATGCCAACCCGATCAAGGACCAGAAGACGCTCCAGCAATTGGATTCTTACAAGCCGCTGGTGACCTTTGACAATATTGACGAGATTCATAAGGTTCGCCGCTACGCCCCCCACGCCGGTCTAGTGCTGCGAATCAAGGTCCCTAACACGGGAGCGATGGTCGAACTCTCGTCTAAGTTCGGTGCCAGCCCAGGCGAGGCCGTCGATCTCATCAGCGAGGCCCATGATGCCGGCCTAGTGGTCGAAGGCCTGAGCTTCCACGTTGGCAGCCAGACGACGAATTTTGATAATTATGTCCAGGCATTGCAGATTTCTTCCGAGATATTCCATGAGGCCCGTCTGCGGGGCTACGAAAACATGAACCTACTGGACATCGGCGGCGGCTTTCCTGCCCCCTACGATGAAAACGTGCGGCCCTTTGAGGACTTGGCGCGCACGCTCAACAGCGAATTTGACCGCCTTTTCCCCAAAGAAATCGAGATCCTGGCCGAGCCAGGTCGATTCCTCGTAGCCACTGCGGCTACAGCCCTGATGAAGATCATCGGCCGGTCGGTCCGCGAAGGAAAACGCTGCTACTACATCGACGATGGCGTCTACCACACATTTTCCGGCATCATTTTCGACCATTGCAAGTATCCCATCCGCTCACTCAAGAGCGGACCCAAGCAGATTTGTGCCGTCTTCGGACCGACCTGCGATGCGCTGGACACCATTTCGCTCGCCGAAGAGCTGCCGGAGCTTGATATCGGCGATTTGCTGTATAGTGAGAATATCGGTGCCTACAGTGCGGCGTCGTCGACTTGGTTCAACGGCTTCCCGCCGGCCAAAGTCCTACACATCAATCAGTAACCCCCTTGTTTTCAATAATCCAACCCACGGGAGATGCATGACGTGATCGAACCCCTTGTCCCGAAAGAGTGTTTTTTCACCCAGGGCGTGGGCAAGCATCGCAATCAGTTGCAAAGCTTCGAGCTGGCACTGCGCGACGCGGGCATTGAAATGTGCAACCTGGTCCGCGTATCGAGCATCTTCCCGCCGCACTGCAAACTGATCTCCAAGAATGCCGGTTTGCGGAAGTTGCAGCCCGGTCAGGTCACCTACGTCGTGCTGGCCGAGGCATCGACCAACGAGCCTTCGCGGCTCGTCGGTGCCTCGATCGGACTGGCCTTGCCGGCCGCCGGGCATCAGTACGGCTACATCAGCGAGCATCACGGCTACGGCATGACCGAACAAAAGATGCGCGATTTCGTCGAGGATATGGCCGCCACGATGTTGGCGACCACCTTAGGCATCGAGTTCGATCCCGAAACCGCTTACGATCAGCGCAAAGAGATCTACCACATGTCGGGCAAGATCATTAAAACGCGCGCTTGCGCGCAAACGGCCGAAGGCGACAAATCGGGCCTATGGACCACGGTCATCGCCTCCGCGGTGTTCTTGTTTCGCGACGACTGAGGCAGAGCAAAGAAATAACTCCGACAAGTTGTTGGATGGGCTTCAGCCCGTCCACGCCAAATCTCGACGGGCTTTAGCCCATCCTACAATTATCAATTCGCACTGAACTAGGGCCAAACTGTAGTTCAATCTCTTTTAACAGGGCACGACGCGCCCCCGTAGGATGGACTTCCAAGTCCGTCCACGAAAAACCAAGGACGGACTTGGAAGTCCATCCTACAAAAGCCTGCAAAGGTGGGCTAAAGCCCATCCTACAGGAAAATTGCAAGAGTTATCTCTTTGCTCTGCCTAAGGCCGGAAATTACCGTTGATAACCTAGCGACTTGATCACCGACAGCATTTCTTCGTAGGTGATAAAGCGGCGGCGGTGACTCAGCTTGTAGCCGTCGATGGCTTGGGCCAGATCGAGTGCTTCCGGTGAAAGCCCTTCATGCGAATTGGTGAACTGCCGACGCTCAAAGGTCGGGTTGCGGCCCGAGACGTCGTGCGAGCGGCGATCAATGAATGTGGCGGGGTGTGTTTCGAGTTCTTGGAACATGGCATTTCTCCTCAAGGTAGGCACGGGGTAGGGTAGGACGATCTCACTTCCCACCTGGTAAATCCTAGCTTGCATTTCCGCGGTAGGTGGGACTTCCGAGAAATTGTAGATTCCGTAGCTGTAGGTGGGCCGAGTGAAACGAGTCCCACCATCCTCCTTTCAGGGACGAACTCGGAAGTTCATCCTACAATATGCTATAATCCCTATATCCGCTCCACCATAATCCTCTTCCGCGGGAGAACGGCCTTCGTAGAACGGAATTTATTCCATTTACCTAAAAGTAGAACGGAATGAATTCCGTTCTACGAAGTAGTATCCTCTTCCAGGAGAAATCGCCATGCAACTGCCTATCTTCATTCCTTCGGCACTGGCCTGCATAGCTCTTGCGGCGCCCGCTTGGGCTGCGCCGGCCGGCCAAGTTCACCTAGAAATCACAGGCCAAACGCAGCTTGGTGCGGGCATGTCGTTTCAGCAATGGGGACAGGCATTAGCTGCGGCGGGTGTGCAAAACTTCCGTCTCCGCTCGGCCCAAGAAGGCGACAAGCCGGCGATCGAGGATATCGGCACGCCGCAAATGCCGCTCTACAAAGTGACCGCCGTTCTTGGTGCCCGCGACGAACTGATCGTGCCCGGTGGCAGCTTTCGCCGCAGCGAGTGTAAAAAGCTGGCCGCCTGGCTGGACGATCTGGCCAAACATGGTCCGCCGGAAACACGCGAGAAGCTTTCCGCTTTCGGCCTCACGGGCAGCCAGTTGGAGAAGATCAACGCCGATCTCTCCAAAACAGTTGGCCTCTCGACCAAGGGCATGACTCGCAGCGAAGCGGTAAACAAGATCGCCGGTCAGCTTGGCCTTGCGCTGAAAATTGAAGGTGCCTTGGCTCAAGGCGACGACCTGATCGAGGAAGAGCTTTCCGAGTTTTCCAGCGGCACGGCCCTGGCCTGCATCTTGCGGCCGATCGGCTTTTGCATGGTGCCCTGCGCGTCGGGCGAAACGCTCTCCTATGCGGTGCGGAAGACTCAGCTCGATCAGGAGCTTTGGCCGATCGGCTGGCCCGCCGAGGGCGCGCAAAAGCTCCTGCCGGCCCTGTATGACTTCCATAACGTGAATGTTTCGGGCGTTACGGCAACCAAGCTCCTGGAGGTGGTCGGCAAGCAGGTCAACGCAGCAGTGCTTTACGATCACAATGCCCTTGCACGGCACGGCATCGAACCCGACAAGGCGACCGTTTCGCATCCCCAACAGCGAACCACCTACAGCGTCGCCCTCCGCAAGATGCTAGCGAAGGTCAGGTTGAAATTCGAGGTGCGGGTCGATGAGGCCGGCAAAGCGTTCTTGTGGGTCAGCACGATGAAGCCGGTGTAGAATTGCCAAAGTTCATTCTTTTTTCTTCTTCGGCCGCTTTTTCACTTCGTTATCGAGTTGATCTAAAAGCAACCTTGACACATAGACGCATTAGCTTGACAGGGCTATACTGCAAATGATACGATATTTCTTGCCTTGCGTTAATGTACGCGTTCCCGGCCAGCGAAGGTTTGATTATGTCCACTCAGCAACTTCAACAAGAAGCGATGGCTCTTCCTCTGGCCGAGCGAGTTTCACTTGCCCAAGTACTCTGGGAGAGCATTGACATCGGGCTTGCTGATACCGATCAGCAAGCCGCAATTCGCGAAGCCCTTGACCGCGATCAGGAGTTGTCGTCCGGCGAGGTTTCTGGCCGAACTCACGACCAGGTCATGCAGGCAGCGCGGCGGGCCATCGGATGCGACTGATTGAAGTGCAGTGCCCTCTAATCTTGTGACAGAATCAATTCCGGATGCGTATTGCGAAGCCAATCGAGCAATTGGGAATGAAGCTCGGTGGCCAGCGTATGCATTTCCTCTACTTCGCGATCAGACACACTACCCGCGCGCTCATAGTCACTAATATTGCGTTTCTTGCGGAAAGCATCAACCTGAGCGATCAGCTTGCTGTTGCAACGTAAGGTAAACGCGAAGGATTGAATTGCCCGATAGTGGTGGGATTCTCTGGCAACACGGTAGCCCTCGGCAGCCAAGCCTACAAGAGCGACATGGAGAGCTGCGTTGTAGGCAATTGCCATTTTCCAGTCGGCACTAAGTCCGGGAGAGTGGGAGTCCTTCAAATCGCGATCGATAATGCTCAAGAGATCAGCGATCTCCTTTGACGCTCACCTAAATTGACCAGTCTTTGCTCAGCTAAATAGGACTACTAC
>JBAWVO010000356.1:0-6170 GCA_037147235.1 Planctomycetota bacterium
CCCCCATGCCCAAAAAACGCCTATTCACTCCTGGTCCCGTCGAAGTTCCGCAAGCAGCCTTATTGGCCATGGCCCGGCAGGTCCGCCATCATCGCACGGCCGAGTTCCGCAGCACGATGAGCGAAGTGTTTGAAGGGCTGAAATACGCATTTCAGACCGCCAACGACGTACTCATCCTCTCCTGCTCCGGCACGGGAGGCATGGAAGCGGCCGTGGTGAACCTTGTGCCTCGTGGCGGTAAGGCACTGGTGCTGGAATCAGGTAAGTTCGCTGAACGGTGGCGGCTGATCGCCGAACGGTTCGGCATCGAGGTCGTGCGGTATGAACTCCCTTGGGGCGAGGCGTTTGAAGCGGCCGAGGTCGAGCGACTGCTCAAACAACATCCGGATGTCGTGGCCGTTTTCTCGACCTTGCAGGAAACGAGTACCGGCGTGGGCCACGATATCGAGGCGATTGGCCGCGTGGTGCGGAACAGCCCGGCCTTGCTGGTCGTCGATGGCATCAGCGGCGTCGGCGCGATGGAGTGCCGCACCGACGCTTGGGGTATCGACGTGCTGGTCGTCGGCGCGCAGAAAGCGATGATGACCCCGCCAGGACTGGCATTCCTGGCCGTCAGCTCTCGGGCGTGGCGGCAGATGGAATCGATCGCCCGGCCTGCTTTCTACTTCGATCTGCTGGCCTACCGCAAGGCGGCTCAAACGGGCGAAACCCCCTATACGCCGGCCATCCCGTTGATCGAGGCCCTGGCCGAAAGCCTGCGACTGATCCGCAACACGGGCATCGAGACGCTTTGGGCGCGCTCGAAGTTGCTTTCGCGGGCCACGCTCGCCGGCATCGCCGCCTTGGGCCTGAAGCCAGTGGCCAAGCGGCCGGCGGAAGGTGTTTCGGCCGTCTACCTGCCGGAAAACATTGACGGCAAGAAATTTCTGACGCGGTTGGAAGAGCGGTTTGGGATAAAATTGGGGGGAGGGCAGGGGCCACTGAAGGGCAAAATTTTTCGTATCGCCCAAATGGGCCTCGTGGACGAGGTCGATATCCTCGGCTGCCTAGCGGCGATCGAGCTTGTCCTGCTGGAGATGGGGGAAAACGTCGTTCTAGGCTCCGCCGTGGCTGCGGCAGGGAGGGAACTGGGGGGAATGACAAAATCCGAATGACGAAGGGATCGGTGCAAGCCCCTGTCCTCTCCATTTCTCTTCACCCCTTTTTCCGCCTCCGTTGGGGAACGGTCATATTTCCATCACCCCACTGACCTCATGCCGAGTCGCAACGAACAACGGTAGCCGGTTGCCTAGAATCTTGCGATGCGTGGCGAGAGCAAGTTCCAAAGTGTTACTGTCTCGGGAAAGATGGCCCAGGCACGCCCATCGCATTCGCTTTGAGGAAGCCGTCCGCAAAAGCTCGGCGGCGTCGAAGTTGGAGATATGGCCTGCTGGGCCTGCAATGCGTTTTTTGAGCCAGTCTGGGTAGGAACTATTGGCGAGCATGTCGGGATCGTAGTTGCTTTCCAGCAGCACGGCGTCCAGCGATGCGATTACGTCGCCCAGGCCGTTGAACACATGCCCCAAGTCCGTCATGATGCCCAGGCGGTGTTTGCCGTCGTCCACGACGAACACCACGCCATCTTCGGCATCGTGGGGTGTGGGAATGGTTTCCACATGGATCTTACCGAAGGAAAGCGTTTCCCCGGACTGGAAATGCTGAAGGTCTCCGATCTCGCCCAGTGCATATCGCTCGGCCGCCCCGTAGGTCTTGGCCGTGGCATAGATTGGCAAGCCGAACGTGCGGTTCAGGATTCCCATGTTGCGGGAGTGGTCGGCATGGTCGTGGGAAATCAGGACGGCATCGACCGCATTTGCATCAAGATCATGCAGGGCGAGCCGATCCTGGACTTGGCTGCCACTGATTCCGGCGTCGAACAGGAGCTTAACACCATCGGCCTCGACGTAGACGCAGTTGCCGTTGCTGCCGGATTGAAGGGAAATGACTCGCATGGGAGTATTGTACCACAAGACTGCCTGCCTTGAAAGCGGACTGGCATGCCTGACTGGCATGCCTGACAACGGACTGATCCATGACGAGAGAAGGGGCTTGATAAAATTATTTGCTGGCCCAATCTATTTCTTTGCGGTATCTTGTTGCTGGCCCATCGCTTGCTCGATCTGGCGAATGACCGATGACGCCAGACGTTTCCCGAGTATCCGCTTACTGGCTGTGACCGTCTTCCCCGCCAAGCAGACAATGTCGATGTCGTAATATACCTTCTCACCTTGTCCCGCGCGGCTGGTGAGTACGATATTTTTAACATCGGACGCTCCGATCCGCTGTTCACGGCCGAGGCCAAAGAGTCCGCCGACGATCGTTAAACCGTGGGGTGACGCGTCGACCGCGCTGCTATAGAACCAGGCCGACGCGCTGAATGCCAAACAAAGCAATCCGACAAGCCCAAACACCGCGCCGAAGATCGTGTTGATCCACCATTCCGCACCCATGTAGAACATTACAAACGGCACGGCGAAAAAAACAAGCCCAAACACCGTTAGAAAAAATGCCACGCCGGGAGCCCGAGCCATCGGAAAGACTAGCCGGCAGCCTTCGCCAGTGAGTGATTCCATCTTGACGACGCCCGCCTCATGAAGATCGCGATCCAGGTTTTCTGGGGCGGCGTACTCGGCAATCAGGCTCTGATCGACAACAAAATTGGGGTCGCTCTCAATGGTCTTGAACACGGGCACATCAAAGGTGGTCGAGTAATCGAGCCCGGACGTCTTCGCCGACACTTCAAGCCGCCAAATCGTTTGGTCGTTCGCATTTGTCTTGTCGGTCGGACGACAGTCGTACGGAATCCGGAACAGCACCGGAATCGCCGATCTCGCGGGATCGTTTTGCAGAAAATCGCGGGCGATAAGCTGCTCGTCCTGCCACAAGACCGATTCGGACGTGCTGCTGTTCTTGCCTCTTTGGGTAGTTACTCTCTGAACGCAGTTGAGCGTTAGACGAAACCCGTCTTCCGGTTGGACTTTTGCCGAAGTGCGAATCACGCCGGCGAGTTGCCCGCCGATGACTCCCGGCATGGAGGCCATCTCGAACACCGATTGACCGTACTTGCGCCAGCGCAGCATGGAAACAATGGTGCAGAGAACCAGAATCGCACCAATGACGGGAAAAACCAATATGAGAAAGACAAGTCGGTTGCCTTTGGCAAACGCCTCGTAACGAAATACCAGCAACGCCGGCACGGAAATCAAGTTCCAAAAGAAGGTACATACCAACAAGACAATCGCGGCGGTCTTGGCGGAGGAACTGATTTTTCCGTCGGCCCAGTCTTTTTTGCACAACCAAGGTTCATCGGGGTGAAGAGCGACCAGCGCGCTGTCGCCCTTTGTCTTGCGATAGCCGAGTACGGAGAATGTCAACATTCCAAACCCCGCCGCACCGAATACAGTCGCGAAGATCATTTGGAAGCCGACCATCGACCAGCGCAGATCGCGAAAGAGAATCGCTTCGGCCGGTCGTTCAGAATTGACGTAACAACGGAACGGGCTACTCGATTTCTGGTGTTCGCTCAACTGGCGATGCACATCCTGGTGAAACGAACCGACGTTGTCGCGGCCACCATTAATGCTAACCCGGTTGCCGGTGTACTGCCGGCCCTGGTAATGATATGTGTACTCGGCGGTTGCTCTATAGGTGGCACCGCCCTTGCGGCCCCTGTGGGTTTCCAGTTCCGCACGGACGATTGTGGCGGGCCTCTCTTCCCAACTCCGCATCTTCCAATGCTCAAGGATCCCGGAAAACAGCCACACGCCCGCGCCAACACCGACGGCCGTGAATGGCAATGCGAATAGAATGAGAAAGCCGAATCTCTTTTTCGTCGCGGAGGTGTTGGGTGTCAAGGAAATTCTTTCTGTTTTTGCTGCTCGATCTGCTTTAGCTCATCCAAGCTCTTTGCGAAGTGATGGTCTATTGGCTGGGGCAATGCCGCCTGTGATTGGTGGTATCTCGCGAACTCGATCTCGGCCTTCTCGACTGCCTGCTCGTGGGAAATCTTACCGGCATGCGTGAGGATGTCGCGATCACTCAAGCGGAGGAAGTCATCGAGCTTGGCAATCCAGTCGGCCATGTGCATCGGCCGGCGGCTGCGAGCCTGCAATTCGGCGAAGTCCAGGTACGCGGAGACGATCAAGTTTAGCATCTCAATCTCTGTCTGATTGAGGTAGTTCTTTGCAATGCTGACTTCGGTCTTGCGCGGTCGATCACCCGCCCATGAGGTGAGTCCCATGTGCGGTTGAGACGCATCGGCTCGACCATGGATGATCTCGGCCGCTGTGTGACCGTGGGTTGCCCAGTGCATCTTATTCTGCACGGTTTTGAAGAAGAGTTGGGATGCCTCGTCGCTCGGGTCGTAATCGATGCTGGTGGCGTAGATATCGAGTACCTTCCGCCAGAAGACCCGTTCCGAGGAGCGGATGTCGCGGATCCGGGCCAGTAGTTCCTCAAAATAGTTACCGCCCCCGGCCCGCTTGAGCCGCTCGTCGTCCAGGGTGAACCCCTTGATGAGATACTCCCGGAGCCGCTCGGTCGCCCAGATGCGGAACTGGGTGCCCTGGGGGGAACACACCCGGTAACCAACAGCGATGATGGCTTCGAGATTGTAGTGGTCAACCGTCCGTCGAATCTGACGGTTCCCTTCGGTTTGAACTATTAAGGAACGCTTAATAGTTGCCTCGGGGGAGAGTTCCCTCTCGTCGTAAATGGTCTTCAAGTGTTGGTTTACGTTCGGGACGGTCGTCTGAAACAGTTCTGCCATTGCCCGCTGCGACAGCCAGACGGTGTCGCCTTCGAGCCGAACCTCAATCCGGGGGGTGCCATCTCGGGGCTGGTACAGGATTAACTGACCGGACGGTTCGGAAGCCGGGGCTGGCAGGTTGTCGGTCATGGCGTCTTCTCCGTTTTTCACCCCTTCGCCTTCTTCAGATACTTGCTCAAGATCACCGGCACCTGGTCGGCGGTGACTTCGCCATGTACTTGGCCGTCGATGACGACGACGGGGGCCAGGCCGCAGGTTCCGACGCAGCGGGCTACTTCGAGGCTGAACATGCCGTCCTTGCTCGTCTCGCCCCAGGTGATGCCCAACTCGCTGATCAGACGCCGCGCAACGTGGTCAGCACCTTTGACGTAGCAGGCGGTGCCGAGGCAGACGTTGATGATAAACTTGCCGCGGGGCTGCAATCGGAAGAAATGATAGAAGCTGGCCACGCCCGACACCTTCGCCGCCGGTACTTGCAGCAACTGCGCGACGGCGTCAAGTTGCGCCGCATTGAGCCAGCCATGCTGCGCTTGCACGCGATGCAGGATCGCGATGAGTTGGCTCTCCGGTTGCGGGTCGCTACGGCACGCATCAATGAACTGGCAGATCGATTCGCCCAAGACTTCTCGGGACATGTTCTGCACATATTCCCAATTGTCGGTCGAACAGGCACAAACACAAGGACTCATCGGATGCCTCGCGGTAGTTTGGGAGAGTAGCTGGTATGCAGGAGTTGATGGGCGAGTTCCGAACCCGGCTCGAGGAGGAACTGGTCGTATACCTCCTCTACGGCCGGGTTCTCGTACGATTTGCGGAGCTTCTTTCCGCTATCAATACTGTAGAGCGCGCTGGCTCGCTTGCGCAGCAACTCGGGATCGAGTACGCGGTAGCTTTCGGCCGGATAAGGCTGGCCGCCGCCGCCAATGCACCCGCCGGGGCAAGCCATGACCTCGATGATGTGGAACGACTCCTTGCCGGCCTTAACCTTGTCGAGGATCACCTTGGCGTTCTCCAGACCGTTGGCCACGGCGATATGGATGTTCTGCTCGCCGATGGCCACATAGACCTCGCGGAGGCCCTCCACCGCGCGGACCTCGGTGAACTCCAGCCGGTCGGCCGGCTTGCCGGTAACCAACTCAGCCGCAGCGCGGAGCGTCGCTTCCATCACACCGCCCGTCGTGCCGAAGATGTCGCCGGCACCGCTGGCTAGGCCTAACGGCGCATCGAACTCGCCGTCCGGCAGCATATTGAAATTGATGCCGTAGCACTTGATCATCCATATCAGTTCACGCGTGGTCAACACTGCGTCGGTGAGCGGAACCCTCACCCCCTGCCCCTCTCCCGTTGGCGATGGGAGATTGTC
>JBAWVO010000357.1:0-6152 GCA_037147235.1 Planctomycetota bacterium
CCCTCCAATCCCCAATCCCTAATCCCTAATCCCTTCCCCTCCCCTTCCCCTGTCGTTCTTGTTACCCGTCCTGGCGAACAGGCCCAGGAATTGCGAGATCTACTCACGGCCTTGGGTGCCGCGGTTTTGGAGCAGCCGGGCATTACCGTTTCCGATCCGCCCGATTGGCTACCGGTTGATGCGGCCTTGGAGAAGATCGAAGGCTACGACTGGCTGGTCTTCAGCAGCAGCAACGGCGTGAAGCGGTTGCTCGATCGGCTTTTGCTCCGTGGCGGCTGTCTCAAGCAGCTTGCTGGCGTGAAGCTCGCTGCCATCGGGCCGGGTACTGCGGCCGAGTTAGTTCGCTACGGCCTCGCAGCCGACATTGTGCCGCAAGAGTATCGTGCCGAATCGCTGGCCGATACCCTTGCCCCACATGCTGCCGGAAAGCGATTTCTGCTAGCTCGTGCCAGTCGTGGCCGGCAGGTGCTGCCGGAGCAGTTAATTGTAGCCGGTGGCATTGTGGAACAGGTCGTGGTCTACTCCACCAACGATGTCGAAACGGCCGATCCTCAGGTTGCCGCCGCCCTGGCGGCCGGGCAGATCGATTGGGTCACGGTCACTAGTTCGGCCATCGCCCGAGCGATCGTCGCTCTCTTTGGCGAGCAATTGCGCAAGACCCGCCTGGCCAGCATCAGTCCCATCACTTCGCAAACCTTGCGTGAGCTAGGCCATCCGCCCGCCGCCGAGGCCACCGAGTACACGATGGCCGGTCTGGTCGCCGCGATGGTACGGCATTGATCATAACCTTGCCAACTGCAAGCATTGCTAGCTCGAAGTAGGGTGGGTGAAGCAACTAATGGTGCGTTACGCGAACTAATCTGGAACAGCGGTAAGTGCTGTCGGCGTCTCGACTTTGTGCGCAACCCACCATTTCCCGGCCGGTTCGCTTCACGCACCCTACGACTGAGCACGGAGGAGTCATTCTTCAGGCAGAAGTTGTGCCGACACCCGACACCGGATCGTCGACCAGAGCAATTGCCAGCTTGCCTTGCTCGGCCCGCATCCGGATTCCCGTTATAGTGCTCAGCGCCCATCCTTCGTCATCCGGCAGCATAAGCCGATAGTCGCCTTCGTACAATCGAAAAACCTCCGGCTGCCTGGTGTCTCGGTCGATGATCCAGACTTCCAGAACCTGCAATTGGGCATAAAAAAGCAGCTTCTTGTAAGATTCGTCGCCTGGACTCCGGATCTCCACCACCACAGTCGGCCCGCCTTCTTGGTCTGCTATACCCCCCGGAGGTACAAGCCAAACTCGACGCAAATCACCAGAAGTTTGAAGAGTTCGTGAAGAAGCTTCGTAGTCGGCCAGCGCAGGGGGGAGCGATGCCGAGGATCTTGGCTGACCACAATATCGAGCGGCACTTCCAGGTGTTGGTTCGTCTTTGTTCTTCGTCGCATTGGTCCGAAATCCGAATATCGAAATCCGAAACAAATTCAAATTTCAAGGGGAAAAGTTCAAAACCGGGGGGACTCTGTGTTTTGGTCATTCCGAATTTTGAATTTCCGATTTGTTTAGGATTTCGAGCTTCGGATTTCGGATTTCAACTGGGTGACACGAGGGGCAGGTGCATCGCTGCTTGCAAGAAAAGGCCACGAACATCTCATGCTGGCAGTCCGGACAGCGGACGCGGGCGAAGCCCTGGCAAATCGCCGCACTTGAGAAAGGCCGTCACGGAGCCTCAGCAGGATTTGCGGGGAACCTATGGGGGAAAGTTGACCGTTCAACGCCGAAAATGGGTAGGAATGTCTCTGGAGCCGTGGATAACCTGGATCACCTCGATCCCATGCGTAGTCGCCAGAAAGAAAACCACATAACTTCCGACGGGAAAGCAGCGCACGCCCTTGGCCAATTCAGGGCGGGGAATTCCCAAATGAGGCTGTCCCACATAGATGGACGCTACGTCGTCAATCGAATCGATCAAGCGATCGGCGACCTCCACGCTCTGAGATTTGTCGGCAACGTAGTCCCAAATCCGGTGTAAGTCTTCAATCGCGTCGGGAAGATAGGTGACTAGGCCCATTGGTACAGCTACCGCGGGTTCGCAAACCTTCGTCGAGCCTCAGCCTTGAACGCGCCGCGGTCCAAGGGCAGTGAAAGTCCGCTACCCGCCTTGGCGAGCCGCTGATGAATCTCGCTGCGAAGCTCGTCTTCGCGTTTCTGTACATCCTCAAGCGCCAGCATAGCATCGAGAAGAACTTCGTCTGCAGAAGCATAAGGGCCGACTTCCATCCAGTGCCGGATCATCTGATCAAGATTCGGGGGAAACGAATAACCCATTTTCAGTATCCTCCATATAAGGCGATCAATCGTAACTAGAATTATATCATATCCCGCTCCCTGGGCAGAGGAGGTTATTAATTCCCGAATTCCGCCGGAATTGAATTCCAGACACATGACTGGGAATTGAATTCAGGGAATTCCCCCGGAATTCCGGAATTCTAATTCTCTATCTCATGCTGGCAGTCTGGGCAGTGGACGCGGGCGAAGCCCTGGTGCAGATCGCCGCACTTGAGAAAGGCGGTCACGGAGCGATCGATAACCGGCCGCCAGAATCCGTACTTGGCCTGATAACGCTCGTCGTAAACCTGCTGGAAGGTCGGGAAATGCTGATCCATCAATCGCCACAGCGCGGATTCCCGCGGATCGCGTGGGCGGTAGAGGGCCAGCGGCTCGAAGCACGGCAGCGGCATGAAAGTTAATTTTTAAGGTATGACCCTGATCCCCTCCGTGATCCTCTCTCTGATCCTCTCTCTGATCCTCTCTCAGTTCAATCGAATATCTTCTTCTGCCCGGATTTATCCACGGCGGCACGTCTCTTCTTTGTCTTTTTCTGCGGCACCTTCTTTCGCGCGCGAATGCTCCGGTGTGTCGCCTCATCAGCGATGGGCTTCTCTTGTGAGGCCGTCTCGTCCACGCTCTGCTCAGGTGGCGCATCGACCTCCTCAATGATCTTAATCTTGGCTTCGGTTAGGCCATACATCTCATAGACCTTGTGGTCTATCTCTCGGCCAATCGCGTCGACCTGACGCAGGAGGATTGTGTGAGAATGATCCGTGTTAGCGCTTGGAAGTTGACGATGGAGGGCAAGCATGTTGCTTACTAGGGAAATGAGTTTCGCGTGCAAGGCCGATCCAAAGACAAGATTCTTACTAACCGGAAACCTGTCAACATACTGTGCGCGAAATTCGAGATAGCGATCGGTCTGGCCTTCGAGGGCTGCACATACGCTGGAAAAATAAAAATAACCAAGGCGCGAATTGAGCACGCCCAGAAGCGCCCGATCATCCGTGGGAAGGATGAATGCCTTGTCATTTATCAAGTACCCTTCCTCGTCCAGCGTGAACCGGCATTCATTGGCGATGATCGGGTAAATGATCTTAGCCCGATTCCTGAATGGCAAAAGAGCGACGGCAGGTTGCTGGAGTTCATACCACGCTTGACTTCCCGCCCTGTCCCGCAAGCGACGCTTGAATGGCTCAAGATACTTGTGCAACGCCGGAAACGCGGCGATGTCTCGATTAGGGTGCATATATATCACCTGACGACCGGCGTAAGAAGTTGAGTAGCGCCGGATGTCCTTACCGAACAGTATGGGGAGTAGGCCAGCAGCGGTCGAGCGGTCCTCGGAAACCAGTTGCCTTGCTTCTTCTGCTGCAATGACAAATGCTTCATTACAACCAGTCTTGAGGCCAAACAGGGCACGCGATCCAATGTATTCAGCCAACGTCGTCCCGCGCTCACGCAATGAGTCAAGAAGCGAGGACGCTTCACGGCAGGTCAGTTTCCAATCATTGGTGGAAAGTGCATCTGCCGGTAGCGCGAATGATTTTGATTGAGAGTAACGCGAAACGGTCAATTTGCCAGATTCAAAGGCAGCTATCTCTTTCACTGACGGAACGGGAGCGTACGTTGAGGCGGGGGCGTTCTCGTCATGGGGTGATGCAATGACGACAAGGGTGCGTACGGTCGCGCCCTTGAAGACATTGGCACCGGCCAAATCGAGGATTGATCTCACCGATGCGCGTTGGGCGAGGAATTCACGCAGGGGTTTTCCGTACTTTGCCCGAACAAACTTATTTGAGACGATCAGTCCAAGAAGCCCCGTCTGCGAAAGCAGTCCTATGCCGCGTTCAATAAAGTAGCTGTAGAGGTCCGATCTCTCTTCATGGGAAGCGTATTTCGCTCTGAGGTAGTCCTTTACCGCTGTGAACGACTCCATTCGCACATAGGGCGGATTTCCAACGATCGCGTCGAAGCCGCCGGAGCGCATAATCTCTTGAAACTCGGCCTTCCAGTCGAACGCATTGACTTGTCCACTAGTATCAGGATCAAGAAGGTCGAGTTGCCTTCCGTCGTAATAGTCAGGGCCTATGAGCGAGTTACCACATTTGATGTTGTTCGCCAGCGAAGGAAGTAGCGGCCGATGGAAGTCCAGCGTAAATTGCCGGGCGGAGGCCGTCGTCTCTTCCTCAAGCAACTTGAGGTAAAGCGAGAGTTGCGCGACCTCGACCGCCTGGGGGCTGATGTCCACGCCAAAAATGTTGTCGAGCAGTATACGGCTCTTTTCTGTTAACGAAAGCCGCAAGACACCCTCTCGCGTGACAACCGAGCCTTTCGGTGCTTTTGAAGGATACTCGTTGTACCAACTGGTCACGTATTTCAAGATGCAATCGTAGATCGCCAGCAGGAACGACCCGGAGCCACACGCGATGTCCGCGAACCGCATCTTGGCGATCTCGGCTGGGCTCTTGTCCGCAATTAGCTTTCCAACGGTGTTGGCGACGATGTAGTCGGCAATGTACTTGGGCGTGTAATAGACGCCACCCGCCTTACGGACCTCCGGCTTTGGCTCAAGCGTGGCGCGCTTGGCAGTGGCGACAATCACGTTGCCCAGGAACCGCTCGTAGATCGAACCCAGTATGTAAAGCGGAATCTCATTGAACAGGTATTTTGACTTGTGGAAGTCGAAACCGTCGAGAAGATCGACAAAGTGCTTGTCGTCGATGACAAGCGCACCAGGATCGTCCAGTATGGCGTGGCGACGGAAGACGACGCCGTTGTAGATGCCATCAAGACGGCGGCTGGTGCTGAGAAAATCTTCCCAAGCGCATCGCCCGCCCGATCGCCCCAGCGTGGGGATGATCGGATTTGGCTCTATGAGCTTGTCTTCCAGAAAGCGGATGAAGACTAGGCGGTCGAGAATCCGCTGGGTCAACTCGGTTAGCTCGCTCGATTCCAATTGAGGGTTGCGATTCTTGAGCGAGCGGGCTAGGTCGCTGCGGAGTTCGTCGAGGGTTTCCAACAGGCGGTCATCGATCGCCTTATAGGCGATGGGGAGAAATGCCTTCTGGCCCGGCCTCCCCTTGGGTTTGGGGAGGGTTTCCGCGTAGCGGGCTATCGATCCGCCGATAATCGCGGGGTGGGAGATCAGATAAAAAATCCAGCGGAACTTTTCCGGGTCGGCCAATTCGGCGTAGGTGTACTTTTGCAGGCCGTACTGCAAGGCGGTGTCGATGTTGGCCAAGAAGCGGCAGTCGATGACGTGGAGTTGGGCAAAGCTTGTCAGAATTCCAATAGCGTGCCCCTGCTGGTTCGCATATCGGATCGTCTGAAAATAATTATCCACGGTGGCAATATCGTCGTGAGGCTTCTTTGCCTCCAAGTACAGCACGGGACTTTCAAAATGCGGCATCAGCGATAGGGAGTAGTCAGCACGCCGTTGCGCCATTGCCGTTTGGACGGCGCGCTCGACGGTGACTTCCTGCTGATATGGATTCTTTTGAATATCGTGGTTTACGTCCCAGCCCAACGCAATGAGCAGCTTGTCGATAAAGTCCTTGCGGACCTGCGCTTCAGAGTAGGACGCTGAAAAATAATACTTCTCGTTTGCGCCGAAGTCCCGGATCAACTCAGCGATGATCTCGGCGGCCTCCTCCAGCGTTGGATTCAACGGGTCCCTTGGCTTATTCGGCACGGTTGCCATTTTTTTCCTCCTCGGTCAAGGATAGGAATTTTGATTCTCTGAAGCTCTGAGTCTAGCTAGTGCATATTGGCAAGTCAAGGGGGGGCCATGCGGGGAGTGCGGCAATTGCCGCACTCCCCGCATGGC
>JBAWVO010000358.1:0-6125 GCA_037147235.1 Planctomycetota bacterium
ACCCAGTCGCGATTCCAGATCGACCAGGGTAACCTGCATACCAAGATCGGCCGCCAGAAATGCCGCAGCGTAACCACCCGGTCCGCCGCCGAGCACCACGAGTTGTGCGTCCATGGGAAGGGGGATTTCCTACGCCAACAGCAACATGCCGGGCGTTTCTAAGTTGCGAATGACTTCATTGAGGAACCTGCCCGCAGTGCCGCCGTCGACCAAACGATGGTCGTACGAGAGGCTCAAAGGCAACATCTGCCGGGTTTCGATTCGGTCGTGGTTCTCGCCGCGGACCACCGGCAGCCATCGCGCCCGGCCCAAAAGCAAAATAGCCACTTCCGGATAATTGATGATCGGTGTGCTGTACGTCCCCCCCACCGCGCCGAGATTGCTGATCGTGAAAGTGCCGCCGCGAAGCTCGTCAATGCCAAACTGGAAACCCCGGGCTCGCTCGGCAATTGAACCCAGGGCCTGGGCCAGTTGCAGGATTGTCAGCCGGTCGGCATTACGGACATTGGGCACGACCAAGCCGCGGGGGGTATCGACGGCGATGCCCAGATTCACATATTCCTTGTAGATAACCTGCTCGTTTTTCTCGTCAAAAACGGCGTTTAACGCCGAATGACGGCGAAGCACCATGGCCACGGCCTTCATCACGAAAGGCATCATGGTAAGCTTGAGGTTCTGGCTCAACTGGCCCGCGGGAACACCTTGCCGCAGCCGCTCCAGCTCCGTGACGTCGGCATCGTCAAAATTGGTGACGTGCGGAATCGTCGAAGCCGATCGCGTCGTCTGTTCGGCGATGGTGCGGCGGATGCGAGATATCTTCTCGACGCGGACAGGTCCCCAGGCGTCGCTGCCCGACGCGCCGGGCGGAACCGTCGGCTGCAACCCCGAAGCAACCGGGAGGGGCGACCACGGGGTCGGGGGCTGAGGAACCGGCGCGGCGACCAAGGCCGCTTGTGAAGCCGACATGGAAGAGCCGGGTGAAGCTGCTTGGAGGTCTTCCCGAGTGATGCGGCCATATTCTCCACTGCCGGCGACCGTTCGCAAATCGATACCTTGTTCCCGTGCCAAACGGCGCACTGCGGGGCCAGCGGGAATGGGGCCAGGGCGATCGAGTAGATCTGATTTAGAGCTACCGGCCGCATGGGTTACCTGGGCTATTTCCACGATATCAGACACCGGCGCGGACATTGCAACTGCCGCCGTTTCGGCCGTTTCGCCGCTGACCATGGTCAGGATGCTCTGGCCTACCTTGACCGTATCGCCCTTCTTCACGAGCAGTTTGGCCACGCGGCCGGCATGGGAGCAGGGGATTTCAACAACCGCCTTGTCGGTTTCCAACTCGACGACGCCATCGTTGGCGGAGATCATGTCACCCTCCTGAACCAGCACCTTGACGACGTCGCCACTAGGGATATTTTCACCGAGTTCGGGAAGCTTGAATTCGATGTTCATAAGCCCGCATGGTTACTTCTTGCCCTTGGCGGCGGGTGCCTTCGCGGCAGGTGCCTTGCCAGCGGGTGCTTTGGCAGCAGGTGCTTTGGCAGCGGGTGCCTTACCCGCGGGTGCCTTGCCGGCAGATGCTTTGCCAGCAGGCGCCTTGGCGGCATCGGCGCCTTCTTCGTCGTCCTTGACCTTCTTTTTCTTCGTCTTCAAGGTGAGCTTGTACACTCGGACCTTCGGAAGGCCATAAGGGCTACTCCCCTCCTGCCATCGCTCCGCGTCCGTGAGTCGCTTGATTCGCTCATCGCGAGTCAGCACGCTCCTTGCACGGGCCATTCCCGATCGCACTCGAAGGCTTTTGTCCATCGTCATAGTCGTCGCGCTCCTGAAATCTCCTGACACAACCCAATTTTTCACCAGCCAATCGCTATCCGGAACCCCGATTGTGCAGGGGACTTATCGAGGATAGGCACTCAAGTATAGGGATTGATCTTGCTTGCTGCAAGGGGGGGCGATTCTGCCTCATCACGATTCACGCGGCGAATCGCCTGCAAAAACTTTTCCATCGTCGCGCATCGCCGGGCCGGTTCGGCTTCCAGGCACGAATGAATGGCCTTGGCCAGCTCGGGATGGAGTTTGGGTCGGTACTGAAGGATGTCGATGGGCGGCTTGTCGTGCGACATGGCTGCCATACCGGTGATCCCCCGCGGCCAAGGCAGCTCACCCGTGCAGATCTCGTAGGCCGAGACCCCGAAGGCAAAGACGTCAACCCGCTGGTCGGTTGATTTGCGGCGAACGATCTCCGGGGCCATGTAGTTGGGATTGCCGGTACGGACTCCCGGTTGCTGAAACTGCGGCAGGTTAGGCAGTGAGACGCCAAAATCGATCAGTTTCAATTCCTTCTTGGGGCGGTCGGCCAGGAGGAAGTTTCGCGGGGAAATATCACGATGGACGAAACCCGCGGCATGTATTGCCGCGACGGCCTCGGCGACCTGACGAATGAAGTGCAGGCGGTTGCCGTCTAGCGCCGGGTCACGGCTGACGATCAGGGAGTTGAAATCGGGGCCATCGATGAACTCCAAGGCAATGTACTGGCTACCGTCGGTCGTGGTGCCATGTTCCAGTGTTTCGACCAGCCGGGGGTGCTTGAGCAGCATTCCGATTTCGCCCTCGGTCGGCTTTTTCAGTCCTCGGAAGCGATCCTCGAAGGCCGCCGTCTTCTTGCGGTCGAGAATTTTCAGGCCCACGACCTGGCCGGTGCGAAGGTCGCGTGCCTTGTAGAACTTCGACATCGTGCCGGAAATGGCCTCCCGAAGCAGGGCGTAGCGATTGGGAATGTCGACACCCGTGTTGGCGACCCTGGCTTTGAAAAAATCGAAAAGCCCCATGAGCTTGGTTCCTTTATTTTCCGCAATAGTCGATCGTGCAGGCAATTTCACTCTGTAAATCGCAGCGGTGAACGATGCGGTCGATAAAACCATGCTCCAGCAGGAACTCACTCGTCTGGAAGCCTTTGGGCAGTTCGATGCGGATCGTGGCCTTGATGGTTCGCGGGCCGGCGAAACCGATTAGGGCCTTGGGCTCGGCAAAAATCACGTCGCCCAGGGAGGCGAAACTGGCGGCCACGCCACCCATCGTGGGGTTCGTGAGTACGGAGATAAACAATCCACCGGCCGTGTCGAATCGCGCTAGGGCGGCTGAGACCTTGGCCATTTGCATCAGCGAGAGCATGCCTTCATGCATGCGGGCACCGCCACCGGAACCGGATACGATGATCAGCGGCAGGTGCTGCTGCGTGGCGCGCTCGATGCATCGCGTGAGCTTCTCACCAACCACGCTACCCATGCTGCCCATGATGAAAGCCGAGTCGGTCACGCTGAAGGCCACGCGGCGGGCGCGGATCATCCCCGTGCCGCTCAGTGCGGCATCCTTTAGCCCAGTGCGCTTCTGTTCGTCTTTGAGCTTCTGGCTATAGGGGACTTTGTCGACGAATTCCAGCGGGTCGGTCGGCTCCAGGTCGGCATCCCACTCCTCAAAAGTGCCTTCGTCGAAAAGTTGCTGAATCCGCTTCCGGGCCGAGACATACCAATGGTAATCGCACTCGGGGCAGACCCCCAACCGCTTCTCGGCTTCCTTCCGAAAGATGGTTGCCTCGCAGCCGGGACAACGCATCCACAATCCTTCAGGAACGCCCCGCTTGGGGCGATTCATGACATTTTTCCAACTATTGGCATCGGGCAAACGGTGAGTCATTTTACCTAACTTAATACGGGAACTTGCGCCGGTTCCATGTCGAGTACTTCCCAGCTACCGTGGCCGGAGAGGGCCTTCCACAGGTCACCCAGGTCGTCGTTCTTGAAGTGCCAGCGAACGACGCTGGCCAGGGGTTCGGGGACCACCAGACCGATCACCCCATCCTTATGACGGCGCAAAAGTTTGTTCATGGCCGTGCGGATTCGCTCTTCGGCCTGTTCGATCATTTCGCCGTCGGGCGGACAGACGTTTTCCGGCTGCTCCTGCCATTGGCGATAAACCTTGGGCTGGTTGTGGCGGACCTCACTTACCTGCATGCCTTGCCACAAACCCAGGTTGAGGTTTTGCATGCGGTCGAGCTTCTTCAGTCGCGCATCGAGATCCTTCGACAGGATTTCCGCGCTCTGCACGGCCGACTCGCACGGCGAAGCATAGATCATCTCAATCTGCTTGTCGCGCAATTGATCGACGGCGCGTGCCACTTCCACCAAGCCCTGGCGGTTCAGCGGTATGTCCAAGGTGCCTTGAATCCGTTCTTCGCAATCGTAATCCGTCGCTCCCGGACGGATGAGTACAATACGCAGCATATTCAAACCCGAATGTTTTTGTGAGTAAGTGCCAGGCTGCGGAATTCTTCCATCGCCTGGCGGTAGTCGTGCGATCCAAAGAGGGCCGAACCCATGACAAATAGGTCGGCGCCGGCTTCGGCACAAAGCCCGATCGTAGGGTCGTTGATGCCCCCATCGACCGAAAGCAGCAAATCGTTTCCGCCCACCGCAGCACGCAAATGCCGCAAGCGATCGAGGGCCTGTAAATCGAATTCCTGCCCACCATACCCGGCCATCACGCTCATCACCAGCACGAGGTCGGCGTCATGGAGGTAGCACTCGACGGACTCGATCGGCGTGGGGGGATTGAGCGAAAGTCCCGCGACCGCCCCGAGGCGGCGGATTTCTCGCAGCAACGGCCGCGGGTCGTCGACCGTTTCAACGTGGATCGTCAGTACGTCGGCACCCACCTTGCGGAACCGCTCTAGGTAGCGGCCAGGTTCGGAAATCATCAGGTGGACATCCAGCGGCAGTCGAGTCGAACGGCGGATGGCCTCGATCACGGGGAAACCGAAACTGATATTGGGCACGAAACGCCCATCCATGATATCCAGATGCAATATCTGGGCACCGGCCTCTTCCAAGCGGCGAATTTCCTGCCCCAAGTGAGCAAAATCGGAAGCGAGCAGCGACGGCCCGATGATGGGAGCCGCCGATCTGAGCTTAGCGATGATTTCCTTGGCCGCCATGGATCGGTTTCCTGAATTCTCAAAATAACGCACGCACTATCAATTCTACCAAACCAGAGAGCTTGCGTCTGCGCGTTCATGGAAAAGCATGTGTAACCAATTGGTATATATGCACTTGCGACAAGACGCAAGATTCCGGCTCATCCGTTTCTAGGTGCGGAACGCGAATAATTGTAGGGTGGGGAGATCGCAGCGAGCCTCACCAATTCTGTTGGGGTCTGCTTTGGGTGGGGCTCGTTTCACTCTCCCCACCCTACTCCTGCACCTAAAACCGGAAGAGCCATAATTACTGTCGATCAAGCTCCTCACTTTGGGGCAGGTCGGCCAGAGTCTGCAGGCCGAAGAGCTGTAAAAAACGGTCGGTGGTAAAGTACTGCACCATTCGCCGCTTGCCCGGCAACCGCTCGATCCGCAGCAAACCACGATGGACCAGTTGCGAAAGCACCGGGCCGCTTGGTTTTCCGCGGACCGCGCCGATCTGCTCGGCGGAGAGCGGTTGCCGATAGGCCACGACAGCCAGCACGTCAATCGCCGCCTGCGAAAGCCGAGCCTCGCGGATACGGCTGTAGAACAGCTCGCGTAGCGGATGAAACGGCTTGCGCAGGGTGATGCGGTAGCCGTCGGAATCTTCCGCTACGAAGTAAGGACAGCCGCTTTGCGTGTAACGCCGATTGAGCTCTTCGATCAACCCGCCGATCTCACCCGGTTCGACGCCGCGCATCAATTCGGCAGCACGGACGGCGGTCAACGGCCGACTATCGCGATCGCCGACGAAGAGCATGGCCTCCAGGATCCCCAACGGCGAAAGCGGGCCGGAGTCGTCGTCCATCGACTTATCGACCGCTGCTGCCGGTTCGTACCGCGGCGTCAACTGCAGTTTGTCAGCCTCCGTCGCGGCTTCGCCCACCGGCGGCTGCGGCGATTCGTTTCGAGACAGGTTGGAAACCTGTCCTACGACGTGACCCTGAGGCGGCGCACCCATCACCTGGGCGAACGCCTGGGCAAGCTCGTCCAGCGAAATGGGATCCTGGTCGTGTGTGTCTGTCATGGGATTAAATGACGAAGCTCAAAGGACGAAGCTCAAATGACGAATGACGAATGACGAATGACGAATGACGAATGACGAATGACGAAT
>JBAWVO010000359.1:0-6094 GCA_037147235.1 Planctomycetota bacterium
CAGCGTTACCCCTTGGTTCGATTCCATATAGCAGATGTGGAAAGGCTATCTGAACCAGCAACCGCCGCGAACCACGCGGTTCAATCCCGTACCATACCAATCCTGGCACCACTCCCGCACGTTCCCGTGCATGTCGTGTAGCCCCCCCCACAGGATGCGTCTCATTGCCTGATTTTGCAGCGTACCATGCACAATCTCCTAGCCGGTCCTCGTCGTCCCCCCATAATTAAGGATGGGTGAAGGATTGATCGTAGCATAAGATAGACGATTCGAGCCTGCTCTCCGTGCAACCCTCCTTAACCACCAGAACCAAACGATGCGATACCTTGAAAAATTGGTTGCGGCCTCTTGCTTGCTTTGCCTACCAGCATCAAATCTTTCCGCGGACGACGTGAAGCCGGCGATGCAGCGGTACACAAATGTGCGGCACCTGGCCGAAAATGTAACGATCGCCTTGCTGGATAACGGCCTGACCGTCATCGTTCAGGAGAACCATACAGCCCCCGTGGCCACGGTGCGCTGCTACGTGAAGAACACCGGCAGCGCATTTGAAGGCCGTTACCTCGGCGCGGGATTGAGCCACGTGCTGGAGCATGTTGTGGCTGGCGGCACAACGGTACACCGCGGCGAGAAGGATATCGAAAAGATCATTGCCTCGTTCGGCGGCATGACGAATGCCTACACCACGAACGACCACACCACATTCTTCATCGACTGTCCGGCCCGCAATGCAATGACCGCCATCGAACTGACTGCCGACGCCATGCAACACATTACTTTTGAGCCGAAAGAGTTCGCCCGCGAATTAAAAGTCGTTCGCCGCGAAATGGCTGACGATGAGGTCGATCGAAGACATGTCATGGCCGACCTGCTGGATTTGACCGTCTACGCGGTTCATCCGGCCCGGCATCCAGTGATCGGCTATCTCCAGGTGCTCAACGGCACCACGAACCAGGCGATCATCGACTTCTATCACGAGCGCTACGTTCCCAATAACCAGATTTTCGTCGTCGTGGGCGACGTGAAGACGCAGGATGTGTTGGACCATTTAGTGCGACAATGGGATGCGCCGCGAGCGCGAGAGACGTTCATCGCCCTGCCCGAGGAGCCGGAGCAGGTTTCACCGCGGGAGACGGTCCGCGAGATGGAAGGCACGGTCTATGATTTCGCGATTGCCTGGCCGACCGTCATGCTCTCGCAACGCGATATGTACGCCCTGGATCTGGCGGCCTATATCATCGGTCAGGGCGAAAGCTCGCGGCTGGTGCGGCAGTTGAAGTATGAAAACCCGCTGGTCCTCGGCATCGCCGCTGCCAGCAATACGCCCCACTTCGTTCGCGGCTATTTTGTCGTCACGGCCAGCAGCAAGCCGGAAACGTGGCAGAAGGCGGCGGAGGTAATCGTTCGTCAGGTCTACCAACTTCGCGACGAGGAGATCAGCGAAGCCGAACTGGCGAAGGCCAAAAAACAGAAGGCGGCCGAGCTGGTTTTTCAACGGCAAACGGTCCAGCAGCAGGCGGAGAGCCTGGGGCAAAACTATCTCGCCGCGTCCGATCCGCTCTTCGATCGCACCTATACCGAAAAGATCCAGGCAGTCACTGCGGCGGAGATTCGCGAGGTCGCGAGAAAATATTTCGTGCCATCGCGGGTGAACCGCGTGATCATTGCCCCACCCGGCGGCGGACCGAAAGTTGCAGCGGAGGCAAAGGCAGCCGAAGCAAGCTCGGCCCGCCTGAAGCGTCTTCCCAACGGCCTGCGAGTGCTGGTTAAGCGCGTACCAAACCTGCCGTTGGTGAATCTTCAGGCCTACGTGCTGGGGGGATCCTCGTACGACGGCGAAAAATCAGCAGGCCGCTGTGCGCTGCTGGCGGAACTGCTCGACAAGGGTACGCAAGGAGGGGCAACCGGGGCCGAAATCGCCCGATACTTCGACTCCATCGGTGGCGTCCTGAGCTTCAGTGCCGGCCGCTTCACGCTCTCGGGCAACGTCACCTGTCTGCGCGAAGATTTTCCCAAGGCGGCCGGGCTGTTCGCCGATTCCTTCCTGCACCCGGCCTTCCCCCAGGATCAGTTCGAGATGGCCCAGGCCCTGCTGCTAGCCGACATCGAAAACCGCAGCGCCGACCCATATGCCGAGATCAGCGAGTTGTTCTTCAACTCCCTGCCGGTCAAGTCACCCTATCACGGACACCCGGAGGGTAAGGCGGAGACGGTCAAGGCATTGACCGTGGCCGATTTGAAGAAGTTTCATGCCGACCGTTTTTTCCCGAGAGATATGATCGTCACCGTCTTCGGCGACATTCAACCGGAGGCTGCCCTCGCCCTGGTCGAGCAGCATTTCGGCGGCCTTTCAAAAGAAGAAAGCAAGCGACAGGCTTTCGCTCTCAATGGCAACTTCATCTCTGAATCCAAAACGGTACACAAGGTGACCAGCAAGGATACCGCCATGCTGATGCTGGCATACCCCTGCGAAGGCATCCACGATCAGGCCGATCATTCCGCCATGATCGTGCTGCGGGCGATCCTCAACGGCTATAGCACGCCAGGCGGGTGGCTGCACAATGAGCTACGCGGTGAGGGCCTGGTCTATTACGTGCAATCAACCGAGTTGACCGGTCCCGTGCCGGGCTACTTTGTCGTGACCTCACAAACTCGGCCCGACAAGCTCGACGAAGTGGTTGGGCGGATTCGCCGCAGCCTCGACCGTGCCAGGGAAGGGAATATCCCGGAGGACGAGTTCCGTACAGCGATCGAGCAGATCGTGGCCCTGCATGCCCAGGAGAACGTGACCATCAGCGCGCAGGCCCGTTCGGCGGCCCTCGACGAACTTTACGGACTGGGTTACGACTACGAGAAGAAGTTCGATGCACAGATCCTCGCAGTCACACGGAAGGACGTCGTCCGCGTAGCAAATAAATATCTGACGAAGAGCATCCTGGTGACTTCATCGCCGGATAAGAAATGAGCCGAAACATTCGACAGAAAAATATTAGGTCAGATTTCAGGAAAGAGTAGTTTCTGGACAGGGCACGTAGGCGAGAGTCTATCGTGCAGCCCCGCTCCAATACATTATTATTGTTCTGTCCACCCTTGAATGAATTGGTTGCAACCTCACCCTCATCCGCAATAAAGAAGTGAGCGGTCAGGCCGAGCTTGCCCGGCTGGGGCTGGTCGCGCGGGCGAGGTCGACGCAGATCATGAACCTCCTGAACCTAGCCCCCGACTTTCAGGCGGAGATTCTGGATCTGCCGGCCATATAGAGAGCGGCCGAGCTATTATCACCAAACGGACCTTGCGGACGGTTGTGGCCGAGTTGGGTTGGGGGAGGATGCGGGTGAAGTGGGGGAAGATGTGATAAGAATGGGGGGCGGTTTAGGTGCCATGTGCGAATGGCACTGTCTATGAACAGATTCCCGAGTCGATGTCTTTGCGACTAATCAAAGTGCAGGTTCAAGAACCGGGCTTTCGCGTCGAGTCGCTGTGGGTCGTAACGACGCTGGTCGACGCCCAGAAGTATCCGCGGGAAGATATCGCCGACCTCTATCGTCAGCGTTGGATGGTGGAACTCGACATTCGCACGATCAAGAAGACGATGGGGATGGACATCCTGCGGTGCAAGTCGCCTGCGATGGTTCGTCAGGAGATGTGGACGTGTCTGTTGGCCTATAATCTGATTCGCAAGGCACTGCTTGAAGCCGCCTACGAAACGGACCACTCGCCGCGGGAACTGAGTTTTACCACGGCGATGCAGACAATTGCTGCGTCGTTGGGAACGCTAGCTGGGGCCGACAAGGAACTGGAGGCAAGGCTAATTGCCGCGCAGATCGCCAGTTTGACGGAGCAAATCGTGGGTGACCGTCCCAATCGCGTGGAGCCCCGGGCGGTAAAACGCCGCTGGAAACCGATCGCCTTGTTGACCAAGCCACGAGCGGAGGCTCGGGCCGAGTTGCTGCGTAGTGCCTCCCGATCTTAAGCAACCGGGACGGAGGTTCTGCAATCTCAAGGGTCTGAACTTGCCCCTTCGGTTACACTTTTCGTAACCAAATTCGTACCCAGAAACCCAAAAAACGCAAACAGCCGCATCACGCGGCTGTTTCGTAAGTCCTTTCGGAAAAAGAACTTACATCTAAGTCGGGGCGACTGGATTCGAACCAGCGGCCTCTTGGTCCCGAAAAAAAGAAGGTGTTTCTTAAATTCCGATCTAAATGCTTTCGTAGAAACGTGTTATGTAATTTGGTTCCTGTTACAGTTAACGACAGACAACAACACCTAAGTCCTTATTTTTAGGTCTTTTTTAGGGGTTTGCGTTCCCAATCTGGGTTTTTGCGTTCCCAACCCGGATTTGAGGGTGGTTTTGGTAGCCTTAGAGCGTGAATTCGATGTGATTAGATAGTCGTTCCAGGCATCTTCACAGGCCCCCCCCCAGCGACGGAGTTGCTCAAAAGCCCCCCCCTTTCCGTCGAGACTCTTTTGAAATGAGATCTCCAGCGACGTAATACCTTCTTTGTCCATCAGGCCGGCACTTCCCATCTCATCTGGATCGCCGGCCAGGCGAATTGCCGGTGCCAGAAGACCGCGAATGGTCGTGATGATCTTGCGAAGTGACTCCATGGTGTGGGTTTCCACGGAATCTGTCCTGCCTTTTGAGTTCGCCATTTTAGCTCCTCTTTTCGGAAATTGTCGAAACTTTCCACTACTTGTCATCAATTGTTAGCGATTGCAATCAAAAGTCAAGACCCCTTCGGGAAAATTGCAAAGTTTGGGGTCTGCATTTTTCAGCGAGAACGGATGAAACGCACCCGAGACCCTTGTCAGAAAACACCGACCGACTCCTTCGCGTTGGACTTTTCACTTCTCCTGCAATAGCCCTAAGACGTTTTCTAACAGTGGGTTGCAACTCAACTTTCCTTTGCCACGCTATCAACTGTTGACAGTTGCCAACAGTTGGCTACAATTACTAGACATTCAGCAACATGCTGCGTCACGTAATTGTAAGCAAGAAAAATCATGATCGATGCGAGAAATGAGAAACTCTTGTCGCTCGCGGAGGCAGCGAAATTTTTCCCAGGACTACGGCCGGGAACTCGAATGAGCCCTGGCTCAGTCGCACGGCTAACCCGTTTAGGTTGCCGTGGAGTAATCCTCGAATCGGTACTGGCCGGCGGTTTGCGATGCACAACCATAGAGGCCGTGCAGAGGTTCATCTGGGCTGTCACGGAATGCCGTCAAAAACAGCAACCCCCAAGTATTAAACGGCATCGTTCCACGACACGCGAGGAACTGAAGGCTACACATGGAATCGAGTATTAAACATGAAAGTACGTCACATGAAGTGCAAAACAGAAACGTGCAAAGGAACAGCTAAGTACCGCGGTCTGTGCATTCCGTGCTACCGATCGGCTTGGCGACATGTCAAGACAGGCAGGACCACTTGGGAAAAATTGGAAACGGAAGGTCTTGTTGATCGCCGCAGCACAAAGCAGCACACGCCCATGTTGGCCAAGCTGAGGAACGGATTGTGATCGGCTTCATTTGGAACTTCGCAGCATGTGGCTTGGCCTTTTATACCGCGAGAATGTTTTTGCGAGATCGGCAACACGTTCGCTTCGGTGCATGCTTGGCCTTCGCCGTGATTCTCGCAACATGCGGGGTTATGGCACTGGAATACGTTTATTAAAAACCACTTATTCAAGGAGGAAAAATCATGTTGGTACTTTCACGCAGAGTTGAAGAAGAGATCATGGCCGGCAGCATTCGCATCAAGATTCTGGATGTGCGACGATCCGGCGCAGTCAAGATCGGGATTGAGGCCCCGGCGGGTGTGCCAGTTCACCGCATGGAAGTCTTTAACGCGATCGTGAACAACACCCGGCAAGCATGGGACCGCGACGACCAGCAGGAGCCGCCATGCGAGTCATAGCACCACAGGACATAACAACCGCAACCACGGCAGAATACGCGGCGGAACTTGCGGCCCGCCACAACGGACCCAGCAAGCCGGCCTGGCAGTATCTCCCCGAGACCGACCGGGCGGGCAATCCCTGCCGGAGAGATTACTTAGGATGCAGCACCAGACCATCCGGAGTACCGGCCA
>JBAWVO010000360.1:0-6062 GCA_037147235.1 Planctomycetota bacterium
CCCTTACCTTGGCCGTCACCCTTGCCGTCGCCCTTGCCGTCAGCGTCGCCTTGGCCGTCGCCTTGACCGGGCGATGCTTTGTCCGCATCGCCTTTACCGTCGCCTTTGCCTTGGCCTTTACCGGGCGATGCCTTGTCCGAATCGCCTTTGCCGTCGCCTTTACCGTCACCTTTGCCTTGGCCATCGCCGCTGCCGTCACCCTTGCCTTGGCCATCGCCGCTGCCATCGCCTTTGTCGGCGTCGGCCTTGGCCATGGCGTTGTCGCAGCAATCGCCTTGATCGGCAGAACCGTCACCCTTGCCGTCCTTATCACTTGGGCAAGACCCTGAGCCTTTACCAGAACCACTGCCGGAACCACTGCCAGAACCCGGCCCGCCGCCGTTTCCGGAACCGCTGCCACTTCCACTGCCGCTTCCCTTGTCCGGGTTGATGCCAACCGTGCGGGCAATCGCATTGCCGGGATCATCGACGGTGATGTCATCGCTACTACCACTATCGGTGGTAACGCCACCGCTACTGCCAATATCGACGGTCACGTCATCGCTGCCGCCGCCACTGCCACTGCCACCACCACCACCACCACCACCGTGGACACGCCTGATGTGCCTGGAGTGGTGCCCGCCCTCGACGACCACCGTTGTGTCGTCGATATCGTGATCGCGCACGACCACAGTACGACGGTGGCGGTCGTCGATGTAGTCCGTACCCTCATGGACAACCACTTGGTCGCGACCCTCGTGAACAACCACGTCGTCGCGGACCACAACGTCGTCGCCGCGGTCAACATAGACGTCACGTCGAGGCTCGACCACATAGGACGGCTCGTCGACAATGACGCGCTCGCGAGGAACATAGACTGTGTTGACCGCCGGGCGAATAATTTCCCGGGGAACCGTTCGCACGACTTGCGGCTGCACGATTGTCGGCTGCGTAGTCACCACCGCACGGGGAGCCGGTGTGACAGACGCCGCGACCTGGTCAAACAACGGCTCACGATGGCCGTTGCCGTCGAGGTACAGACCAACGAGGCTGCCCCACTGGCCTTCAAAGATCAGAAGTTTTTTCTCTTCGTTGTAGCCCCAGTTCTCGCCAACGTCATTGCCACGCTCGTCAACGATGCGGAATTTGTCGCGATTTTGCAGCACGGTCGGATCGTTGTACTGCATTTCAATGTGTAGGTACTTTTGCGGTCCTGCTTCTGCCGCAGCGGCCGGTCCGGGACGGGACTGATCGAGCCGCGAAACAGCCCTGTGATGCCAAGCCGAACTGAGCGGAACGCTCGTGCCTAAATCAGCGGCCTGCGCGATAGTCATACCGAACAGCACCCCTGCCACCGAGAATAACGAAAGACCGCTTCTCATACGATGACTCCTTAAATTCCAGTTGCCCCTTGGTTTTTGCCGGTTGGCCGGCACCCTATACGACGATAACCAACTGCGACTATCAAACTTTTCCTGTGGGACGGTTCGAGGGGGCGATGATTTAATCGCCCCAACGCGCACCCTCACGCCCATTAGTCTACCAAATTCTAATCTTTCGCACAATAACCCTGACGAGCGGCTTGTTCCCACCCAGAAGACTATAGGCGTAACCCGCTTTCCAGACCTACCCAATATCTCATCGGATACTGACTGACTAATTATTCCCCGACCGGCAAGAGTTTGCAAGCGGAATTTTTCGATACGCAAGCCGCCAGTGAAGATCTTGTGGGATTCGTAGCTGTACGGTGTCGGCTCTCCCCTCAAACCAGAGGACGATTTGACTTCCGCGAAAGTGGTCGACGAGGAGGGTATGTCCAGTCGCAGTCTCAACGGCCTGTTTCGGCGTCACAAACCGGCAAATTCTCATCCGATCGACGATGACGCGGTATTCTTGGGTATTTTGGTACTTCCGTTGACCGCACGCGGCAATATTTTCCCAAAAATGTGCCGCCCCTGGTCGCTAGCAATCCCTGTTCCGGGAATAGCTGCTTAATTGCTGGTTTCCATGTTCGGGTGTATAGTCTTCTCAGCAAAAAATACCTATTTTCCGGGTTGTCGGCGCAAGCCCCGGAGAAAAAACCAGCAATTAAGCGGATCATTGTTTTTTTAGCTATTGGCGGTCGATGTCACCGTAATCCGCAAGCGTCTAGCCGATTACGGCACAATGGCAAGCAGCCTCCATGCGTGGCGTGGCGATCGTATTCGGACCAGCGGGCGCGACCCGACATAAAGCGATTCCGAGCCAAAGTTCTGTTCGTTCGGCCAGGCGATGCTCCCGAAGGCTGCCGAACCGCGCGGAAGTAGGACGGATCGCGAAGCTCGGTGAAAATGCCCTTGTTCAGGTAAGGGCCGACGTCGAACATCCGCGTTTCGCCGGTGTTGAACGAAAGCTCCAACGGGTAATCATTCAGCACCTTAACGGCGGTGACTTTGATCATCATGGCGTCTCCTATTTTAGCGGATCGATGCGGAACACCTTCTCCCCATTTATCGCCAGCTTCCAGTCGGCCAATAACTCCTCATGGTGAATCTCGATCCGGCCTGAAACAGTTTCAGCCGCGAGGACCGGATCGATCCCTTGACCCTGCCCGTCGGGAATTGGTCTCGGGCTTTGTCGATTCGTATCCGCGGCTTTCAATGAAGAACAATCATTCCTCGGCACCTTCAGCCGCAAGTTACCAAGTGTGATAATTGTACCGCAGGTCGAGCCGTGCGCGGACCCGCCAGGGGCTAAATCGGATTAAAAAACGGGTCATAATCCTTGGATGGAACGCTAGCTTTTGCACCCCGTCCCTTTCGTGTTGAAAGCCTCTTCAGTCGCCCATTCGGGCAGCCTGAGAGGCCTTCAATTCTCCGGGGACCATGGCACTTGTTGTGCTGCGGTCCCGCTCAGTTAGTTTGCCCCGCAGCAAAGGGGCGGTTCACTTCACCACCGTGGCCGCCCCGCGGGCGGTCGCATCTATCAGGAGACTGTCATGGTTTGTGTTGCATGTGCATCCGCATCCAGCGGAAAACCAAATCCCCGTTGGCATCACGTTTTTCTTAAAATGTTGCCGAAGATCGTCCACCACGCGAAATTCTCGTTTCGCCACTTGCGTAGCGAAGCCCGTCAAGACGTCATCCAGGAGATTGTCGCCAACGCCTTCGTCGCCTTCGAGGCACTCGTCCGTCGCGGCAAGATGAATCTTGCTTACCCAACCGTTTTGGCAAGGTATGCCGCTGCCCAGATCAAAGATGGCCGTCACGTCGGGGCATCTTTGAACGTGCATGACGTCCTCTCTGGCTATGCCCAGAATCACAAGGGTTTCAAAGTCGAGCGTCTGGATCACTACGATGTGGAAGATAAGGGCTGGCACCAAATCCTCGTCGAGGACAAAACGTGTGGCCCAGCCGACATTGCTCGCACCCGCATTGACTTCGGCGATTGGCTGGGTTCAATCAAGCGACGTGATCGCCGCATCGCCGAGTTCCTTGCACTCGGCAACCGAACAGACGATAAGGCACGCAAGTTCAAGGTGAGCAAGGGCCGAGTTTCGCAACTTCGCCGCGAGTTAGCGGAGTCTTGGAAGAAGTTCACCGGCGAAGAGGATGGCAACGCAGCTACGTAGTCAATGGCTCGTTTGGCCCGGATGGGTCGGACGCTGAGCCATTCGTCCGAGCCATGATGGCGGGGTCGGATCGGCCCATATTTATATGGGCCGACCGACCGTCCATCCCATCCATTTCATCATTTCCATGACCAAGATTTGCCATTGATCGTCCGACCCATTGTTGGTCATTGCAACGTATTACTCCCACAACCCTCTTGCAGGAGACGTCATGTCGCATCGTCCAAGTTCAAACGCAGGTGAAGGACGCAGCCGCCGTCCGCTCTGCCTGTCAACGCCTGAACCTGCCCGAGCCGTTGTAGGGCAAAGCCAATCTCTATGGCGGCGAAGTCGAAGGTTTGGCAGTGAAACTGCCTGACGGGACTTACCCCGTCGTCTGCGATACGGCTGGTGGCCAAGTCAAGTACGATAACTTTGGCGGCCGGTGGAAGGCGCAGACATGATACCTCCATTATGAAGTGTGCCGGTTTATTCGCAGTTTGCAAGCTCAGGGACGGGTTGGGTGAGTCTATTCCTGACTATTAGGCCGTTTTATTGGAGTTTTCAGATCGCTCGCATGACAGTTCTTGCCGGGCTGGCTCTGGATAAGGAGTTTGCGAAGTCGTTGCATTTCGTCCCCGTCCGCCCTCAGAATCTAGCAGCCCTGCACCGGAGTCTTTCGGCCCAGCACCCAACCTCGGCTGGCCCACTCCTGCGATTTGTTTCGGCTCGTATTCAACCATCGGCCAGATTGGACAGCCACCACTCGTGCGGACCGAGCAAGTCGTCGCGAGAACGCTCATCTGGCGTTCGGCACAGAAGAAGTGCCGTTTCTGGTGCGACGGCCGGATGCTCGGTGAAGTGATCCGTGTATTAGTAGTCGCGGAAGAGCAGGGATGGGATTACTATCCTACAACACTCTTCGCCCAGTCTGAGGCTGAATCTGGCTCCTGCACCGCGCGCAGCACAATCTATACAGCCAGCATTGCCGCCGGGATGATGGTTCACGGCTGTGCGGGATGCCGGTGGATCGTGATACTGTGCTCAATCTCCTGGCTGGGGAATTGTGCCTCGGCTGATCGGTTTCTGCCGGCCTGTTTTGATCATCCCAACCAACAACACCAGAGGCTTCGGTATTTAAGCCCCTGAGCCTCTGATTTCCATACAATCCAACAACAATCATAGGAGGTTTATGTGGGAGCACGAGAAAAACTCAATAACAATCACATCGTGGGTGCCGTCAGTGTAGCGGGGCTAATCGGTCTGGTGACCGGCTCCTGGCTCCTAGCCGTACTGGCGGGCGCGATGCTCGTCGGCGCGGCGATCCATTCCGGTGATGTCCGGTTCAAAGGGCGTCGTTGAGCCGTGGCCTGTTCTTCAGGGACGAGAGGATCGCGGCCGCTTCCGGCCCTGATATTCTGGTTGAATCCCGCTGCCAATCCTCGTGGTTATCGCCGCGGTTAAAGCGCGAACGCCCTCTATCGCTTTTTCGGCTCGACGGCTATTTCCCGAAACACTTCATTTTTGAATCGAGTCCAACACTTGCTTGAGTCCGGTCGCCAGTAGATCGCGAGCCTGTTTCTGCTGCTCGGCTAGAGAAGTCCAGGATCACGGGCGTGCCGTGGGAAGCGGCTGATCTGATCATGAAACTCGCCGCGACAATCGTTGGGCATTCTCGAGCGGTCCTCGGTAGATGCCAGTAGCAGCCCTCGTTTTTCCGAGCCGCCGGGAGGCCACCCCGGCGGCTCGGCCAATACTTGTAAAAATAGATTGTCAAAGAACAAGTGGTGCGCCTGCGGGGCGCGATATTTCGCGAGCTATCGCCTTTCGCTTACCGTCCGTTGCTCGATGCAGCGGTCATGGCGGCCCGCGAGCAAACATTGGTCGGAGCAGGTCGTGTTTGTCCAGCACCGGTATCGTCTTCCGCACGCCGTCGATTGTGAGGGGCGGGGCGCAGCCGCGGCCAATACGCAAGCGGCGCATGGCCCCTACATCCACCCCTCTTGCGGCGATGCAATAGGTATCAAATCTCCATTTCTCCAGCTTCGTTAGGGGTGTCTGGCCGCTTCCATCCCGTGCTGCGGCCCGAATCTTCTCCGGCGGTCCATTCCCGATCGAACTGAACATACCGCGTAGCCTGGCGGTGTACGAGCGCCAGGCTGCTGATTGCCGGCATCACCTCGGCGAACCTGTCCAGGCTGGTCGGCTCCGAGCCCAGGCTGGCCTTGATGCCGGCACCCAGGCGGTAGCCGATCTCCATCAGGTCTGCCGTTGCCGCGCGGAGGTTCGCCCGTAAGGGATCCGGGTTCTGCAGCGCATCGACGAGCAAGTCCTGGAGTCGCTGGATACGGCGGTCCACGTCGGGCAGCGGCCTTGCTGCCGACGCGATCTCCTCCGCCTTGCCTGTCGCGACACGCAGCTCTTTCACTTCACGATCATCTTGTCGAGTAGACATAATATGGTTTTCTCATTTAGGTATGCTTTGTATTCTCTG
>JBAWVO010000361.1:0-6055 GCA_037147235.1 Planctomycetota bacterium
AAAGCAATTTTCCGATCGGATGCCCGTCGGCGAACACGCCCATGAGATACGTGTTACATCCAGGTTCGATGCGAACGGTCGTATCGGCACCGAGCAAGCCGCCGTAACCGCCGTCGGGATGCAGCATGACGCTACTGCTCGTCGGCTCTGTGATCTGGCATTGCTCGTCGGTTTTGCCGAGGAGCAGCAAACGCTATCCGCCGCCCACTTCGAGGCCGTCTGCCGTGAACTCGTGGCCGTGGTGCCGGAGTAACCTACGGCTTCTTCACCTCCAGCAAGCTCCCCTCGTGGCCGCCGATAATCACTCGCGAGCCGACGACCAGCGGACCGGTGCCCAAGGGACAGCCGGCATCGATCTTGCCAATCTCTTTGCCGTCGGCCGCCGAGATCCGCCAGACCATGCCGCTGCGAGCGGATAAAAAGATCTCGTCACCGGAAAGATACGGCGAGCCGGCCAGTGGGCCATAGCCCAAGACCGACTCCCAGACCACCTGCTGCCGTTCGTCAATCGCGAACAAGCGGCCCTGCTCGGTCGGCAAAGATCCCTTTTCAGTGGCCACGAGTACTAACTTGCCCACGCGCTGTGGCCCCCAGACGCAACGCGCTCCTAGAACCTGCGACTTGCCCGGAGTGAGATTCGGCAATTCAAAACTCAGCAGCTTGTTGGTCGAATCGACGACATAAACGCTATTGCCCAAGACGACGATCGGCGAGACTAGGCCGTTTTTCGTCGTTGCCGACGCGACTTCGCTCAGGGCCTTCTTCGGGACATCCGTGCTGTCCTTCTTGGTATCCGTGCCGATATTGATCACCATCAACCGACTATCGCCGTCACATAACACGGCCAGCTTATCATCCACGGCTATCGGAGTCCGCCAATTCCAACTGCTGACGTCCTTGACCGCGGGCTGCAAGGGTTCGACCATCTCGCCGCGCGCTTCCAGATCCAACAAGAAAACCTGGCCGTTGACGCACGGCGTCAGTAGCCCGCCGGCAAAGGCTCCTGGCCCCACGGACATTTTACTTGGACTAAGAAAATAGCGAAGTTGCTTATCTTGCTCTTTCGGATCGTAGATCACGATTTGCGTCGTGTCGCCACTGGTCATGGCGAACATTTCACCCGGCAGCGGCAACAGCGCGGAGAGCGGCTTCGTCAATCCGCTTGCAGCGACCTCGAGGACGGGTTCCCAGGGCTTTTCCAGCGGCTTCAGGCCATCCAGCGGCGCGCGGAATATGCCACCGCTTTTCGTCACCACCGTGAGCTTGCCGGCACTAAGCGTCGGCTCGGTCACCAACGGCGCGGCGAGCCAGGTCTGCCACACGGACTCCTTCTTCTCAAGGCCGAAGGCTGAAACCGTCACGCCGGGCCTGCCGGACTTCTGGAGTACCTGGAACATCACGCCGCCGTCGATCAACGGGGCTCGAACGAATGTCATGCCCAGGTCGCTGGTCGCCTGCGAAACAATTCGGTGCTCCTCCGCATGGACGGCATAGCGTGTCAAATGCCTGTCGGCCATCCAAAAG
Source organism: Planctomycetota bacterium (assembly GCA_037147235.1). Classification (GTDB taxonomy): domain Bacteria; phylum Planctomycetota; class Planctomycetia; order Pirellulales; family Thermoguttaceae; genus JANXQG01. Next base: position 1,525 of record JBAWVO010000361.1, read on the forward strand.
GTTCGGCCGGCGGAAAGTACGTAATGGGTCGCCTTTTCCTCCAGCGACACCGGTTTGGAAGCGACAACTTGGAAAGGCGGCTTATTGCCGTCCCCATTTCGATCGAGGGCGAACAAGCTCCCCTGGGCCGTGACAACCGCGGCACCACGCCCAACGGCCACCGGCGCGGTATCGATAGAGCCTGCCACTCGGATCGTCTGCATGGGCATCAGCGGTTCGCCTTCCTTGCTTTTGGAAATCGAGAACACGCGGATCTTGGCGTCGCCGGGCGCATCGTTGATCGGCAGCAGCAGGAAGTCGCCCATGATCGCCGGCGGCGCGGCGATTTTTCCGGTCTCGTGTCCCACATGAAAGACCTGTCGGCATTGGCCCCCATCCAGTTGGCCCTTATCGAGTTGGTCCCCGTCCAATTGACCCATGCCCAGCACGATGAGGTTTGAATGTTCGGTCGTGAGAAAAATCAGGCCGTGGGCGGCGTCGACCACCGGCGGTAGCCGAACGGCTTGCGGCAACTGAAAATAACGAGGCGATTCACCCGTCACTGGGTCGATCAGAAGCAGACGCTGGTCTTGCGTCAGCAGCAACAACCACTTGCCCGCCTGCACCGGCTCGGCAACGATCGGCTGTCCGAGGACCAGTCGCCAGAGTAGCTCACCCGTCGTCCCTTGAACACGGAGCAGTTCCTGATGCACGGGATCGCACAGCACGACATCGCTTGCGGCTGCGCCGGTGACCGAAACTGGAACCGGCAGCGCAGTGACGGCGGGGAGCTTTGGATCCAAGGCCACGAAGCGCCGCCACAAGGTCTTGCCCGTGGCGGCATCAAGCCCGTAGGCGGTTCCTTGTTCGACCACAAAGAATAGTTTTCCTCGGCCTTCGGCCAGTTCGCCTTTCACGGGTTGAACGGCCAGCGGCATTGCCACCAGCACGCCCGAAGGCCGCTCTTGGCGTACTGCGGCCAGCAACTTCCGTACGAGCTTGACTCCCTTTTGTTGAACGGACGAGACCTGCTTCATGGCCTCGATTAGTCGGGCATCGTCGGTCCGTTCGGGATTCGATTTGACGAAATCACGATAGGCGGTGTACGCCGCCTGGACGTCGATTGCTTTGACGGCATCACGGATTACTTCCACGGTCTGATCGAGTTCCTGCCGGCCTGCCACTTCCTGCCTGCCATGCTGGAGAATGCCTTTCATTTCATCGAGCATTTTGGTAGGCCGGTTGATTTCGGGGATATTCGTTTCCAGCATTTCGACGACCGATTGCAATCGATTGACCGAATCCTTGTCGGGATGGGCCTGCACCCGTTGGGCTAGGCCTTCGCCGATCTTCGCCAATGCAATGCCGTACTTTTGAATGACGTCGGAATCGATCCGATCCTTGTCCTTGGGCAGGATATTCACCTGCGTCTTGGCAACTTCAAAGGCCGGTGTCCAATCGCCCGCGGCAGTCGCGTTCTTCTCGGCCAGCCGAAGCTCCGCAAGGCTTCTCAGCAAGCGGATATCGTTGGCACCGGGATAGTACTTCAGAAATTTATCGTAGACGCCGATGGCTTGGCGGTAGTCTTCTGCCATCACCGCCCCCTCGGCTTCTTGCCGAAGTTCCGCCGTGCCCGGCGGCGAGAATGCCCAAAAGGAGGTCAGCAAGGCAAGCAAGGCAACCACGGCCACACCCCAACTCATCAATACCAGTTTGACCTGCCTCGGGTCCGCGGCCTTGATCCGAACGATGTTCGACTTATTCTTATTGCGCCGAAAGAGGTTTTTTAGGAAGCGGCGGAGCTTGAACTTCTTCGGAACGGCCGGATTGAGTTGCATTTCGGCCGTCGGGTCGTCAAATCCCGTGGATTGCAGGGCCTCGCTTTCGATCAGGGCATCCAACGGCCCTTTCATCGTATCTTCCAAGGATTCCAGTTCCCCGCCAATTTTGGCAGTCACGGAGTTTTTCTTACTCGAACTCCCGGCCTTGGCGGCGGCCGCGGGGCTTTTCTTCCCCCGGGCCTCGGCTGACGAGCTTGTCGGAGGACTTACCGCACGGGAGTCCTGATGTGCGGAACTGGCCTTGGCAGGCTTCGTCTTCGCCGCTTTGCTTGCCACTTCATCCGGCAGTGGGGCGAGATCCAGGTCATCCTCGGGGGCTGCCGCCGGACGTTGCGGTTCGGGAACCTTCGGCTGGACCGCGCGTACGTCAGGCTTTCCAGCCTGATCGGTTCGTAGGTCAGGCTTTCCAGCCTGATCTGCCGAATTTTTCGGTTCGGGAGATTTCGGCTGGAAAACTCTTGGTATGGGCGGCTTTGGCCCAGGAACATCCGCTTTTTCGGCTACTGCGGCCAGGAGCCGCTCGGCCTGGGAAGCGGTGATGTGTTGGCCTTGGACGAGCCACAGGGAGAGGTGGACGGCATCGCGTGGAGGCGATGCCCCTTCTATTTCACGTCGGGCGGCCTGCAAAACTGCGGCGGAAACAAGGTCTTTTTCTTCCAATAGCTGCAGAAACTGATCGGCGGAAGACATGACAAGCATTCGACTTCGGAAAAATATATTGAGACAAAACCCCGTTGGGGGGAATCACCGATCATAGTGCCCTGCCGAGGGTTCGTCAAGGAAAGGGATAAAGGAAAGGGAATTGACAAAGGGAATTGACAAAGGGTGGTCGATCTCGATAGAATAGTATTTTGTCTCGGTGACCGGGGCGAATGGACAGGTAGCTCAGTTGGTAGAGCACAGGACTGAAAATCCTGGTGTCGGCGGTTCAATCCCGCCCCTGTCCACTGTGCTAAAAACCATGCCGCAAATCCACCTGTGGCATCGCATTGGCAGTGCCCTTCACCCCGCTGAAGCTGATCTCGGTTTCCGATACGATCACCGCGCCTTGCGGTGGTTCGATGAAGGCAATCACTTTCATCTGGCCGCCGCACTTAGGACATCCTAGCGGATCAATCTCATAAACCCGCTTGATGAGCATGGCCCAGGTCTGGCTCGCGCGGCGGGGGGCCGAGGAGTAGTCGTTAATGCCCTCACCCCTGCCCCTCTCCCGAGTACGGGAGAGGGGAGATTGGCAGCAACCGCCTTCCGGCGCATGCCGCTGAATCCGCTGTGCGGCCAAGTGCAGCAGGAAGAAAAGTGGGGAAAGAGGTAGGGTGGTCACTCTCTACAAACTCGCAAAAGTCTCGGAGGCGGCCGCAATCGTGGATTCAATCTGCTCGTCGCTGTGTGCCGTCGAGACAAACAACGCCTCGAACTGACTGCAAGGGAGGTAAACACCGCGATCAAGCATGCCCCAGAAAAACTTGGCGTACCGCGGTGTGTCGCTACGGGCCGCCGTAACCCAATCGGTCACAGGTTCCAGATTGAAGAACAGCGTCATCATCGAGCCGACTCGGGCCAGCGTGTGAGGAATTTCGGCCGCCTGAGCCGACTCGATAAGACCCTCCGCCAGCCGACTTGAAGAACGCTCTAGTTGAGAATAGGCATCGCTATCGCGGAGCACTTTCAAGGTGGCGATGCCCGCGGCGGTGGCCAGTGGGTTGCCGCTGAGCGTGCCCGCTTGAAAGACTTTTCCAGCGGGGAGGATATGATCCATAATCTTCGCCGTCCCCCCGTAGGCTCCCACAGGCAGCCCGCCGCCAATAACCTTCCCTAGAGTTGTCAAGTCGGGTTTCATTCCCCAAAGCGACTGGGCACCGCGATAGGCCACTCGGAACCCCGTCATGACTTCATCGCAGATCAACAAGGCCCCATAACGGGCGGTCAGATCGCGCAACGCAAAGCGAAATGCTTCCGACGGGACGACGCAGCCCATGTTCCCCACCACAGGCTCGAAGATCACCCCAGCAACGCAGTCTCCCACGCGGGCAAAGGCGTCCTCCAAGGCCATCGGATCATTGTAGGGAAGAACCAGCGTGTCGCGTGCCGTGCCTTCCGTCACCCCGGGCGAGTTGGGCACACCCAAGGTCGCGGCTGAACTGCCGGCAGCTACCAGCAGGCTATCGACGTGGCCGTGGTAGTTTCCGGCAAACTTGATCACGATCGGGCGGCCCGTATAACCGCGAGCGAGGCGGATAGCACTCATGGTGGCCTCGGTACCCGAGTTGACCAACCGGACCTTTTCCACCGAAGGCACGGCCTCAATGATCAATTCGGCCAATTCGGTTTCCTGCAAGGTAGGTGCCCCGTAGCTCGTCCCGCGACGGATGGCTGCCTCCAGGGCGGCGACCACCGCCGGATGCCCATGGCCGAGGATCATCGGACCCCAGGAACCGATGTAGTCGAGGTAACGGTTGCCGTCGATGTCGATGAGCCAAGGACCTTCAGCCTGTTGGATGAAAATAGGCTCTCCGCCCACGCCGCCAAACGCTCGTGCGGGGCTATTGACCCCACCCGGCATGACCCGCTGTGCTCGAGAAAAGGCTAACTTGCTTGCATTGCGTGACATGATCGAACTCCTTTGCGGACGTGTGTGGCAAGATTCTCTGGCAGGCGGATGCCACCGTGGCACGGGCATCTTGCCCGTGTCGAATTCCACGGGCTGGAAG